>DATGEA010000077.1:0-22340 GCA_035310605.1 Nitrospira sp.
GCTCGAACCGAAGCATCACCATTCTTATATGGATTACGATCGCCTGGTGCAGCAGGACAAGGATGCACTGAAGGCGGCGCGCCTCGAAAAGATCATCGGAGCCATTGAGAACAACCTGACCCAGATTCCCGAACTGAAAGACCGGTTGAAGGCACTCGTAAAGGAGTGGAAGTGAGCAGTCTTCCCAAGAAAAACATGTTTGAGATCTTCTCGCAAGGTCTCTTCGAAGGAGTCAAACCTATGATGGTCATTCGCGATCACCTCGTCCGCCATCCTGACCGCTGCACTCACAACGGCATTTGTATTCCCATTTGCCCGACCAGCGCCTGGCTCTCGACGCCTCCGTATAAGTTCGATCCGTCCCGATGCCTGGAAAGCTGCCGGCTCTGCCTCGATGCCTGCCCCTCGCAGGCGATCTACGGGGTCTTCAAGAAGGGGGACAAGCTGCTGGAGCCGCAAAAGAAATAGACGGGGCAGGCTGGTGATCCCCTGTGCTCGCGCAACGCGCGGCCTCGGAAGACCCTCGTTGGACGCGCGCAGTGGGGGATCAACCAGCCCACCCCTAAGAGAGCCGAAGAGAAAAGCTCGGCTAGATTCTGTTTTCCTACCCCACCAGACCGCACCAACTCTCTCGGTCATCTGGCAAAGTCGCCTCAGAACTCCTTCAATCTGGCATGAAAAGAGACGAAGCGAGATCGTCATTTCTTACCCCGCTGATACGCATCTGCTCGGGAAGTGCGGTGTCCTCGCCTACGCTCAAAGTCGCTGCGCCGATTCGTCTTGTCATAAAGAGAGTGGGAATACTGTAAAGGGGAAAGGAAGAAGCCTGCCCTTCTGGCAGCAGGCATTCACCTGCTGCCAGAAGTCGTTGGCTTATGGTGTCAAGGTGAAGTCCTGTGTTTGATTGGCAAGAATACTAATATCTTTTGCTGAAGGCAGTGGGTTCTGAGTTGCATAAACCGTTGTGCCAGTCGTTGTGTCGACTTCGGCAGAACCCTTGACGGTATAGATTTTCGCAACCGCAGATTGGTCAGGCACAGTAGTACTAAGTGTAATGGGTAAGGTGCCGAACAGGCCGAGCGATGGCGCGGCAACGGGCAGCGTCATATTGTATTCGTAGTCACCGGGTGGGGTAGGTGGGTTACCAGAGTCCAATACAGTGGCGACCACCGATTTCACTGTCACGGTTGGACCAGAGTTCAACGTTTGCTGCGCCGTAACAGTGACGGTGCCATCATCTAAAATTGAGTCGCTTGGGTCCAGCGCCGGGTTTTTCAGTGTCACTGTGCCACCAATGCCCTGAGCCCCAGAAGAATTCAAGGGAATTGGTGCGGTATCGGTGCTGACTATGGTGATGTTGGGGGCATTATCGACTGGAACATTTGCGATGACCGCTGTTGCGTGATCGTCTGCGGTGATCACAACGTCGTAATGGTTCGCCGTGTCTAGATGGGCAAGGAAGAATTTTCCGGTATCCGTATTCACGACCGTCGCACGAACGATTTCACCGTTGATCTGGGCCGAAACAACAACATTTTTGCCAACCAAGGATTGATTCAGAAAGCTATTCTTATCGACAAATCCTTGAATGCCGTTCAGCGCATAGGGAATGACCTTGATAACAGGCTTCAGTATGTACTTGTCACTCCCAGTCTTCACTATGGAATGACAAGCATCAAAATCCAACAACAGATCAACTCGTTGCCCGGAGGCCACGTCAAACTGATGAATCAACTTGACTCCGGTTCGTATGGCACTGGGCGTGACAAGCGGCTCGGGAGCTTTTGTGTTTGACAGGACAACGTAATTGTCAAGGGATGTAACGGGTGTATTTGGATTGTTACTATTCTCGACCAGGACCAGGCGCAGTTGCGTATAGTGGCCTGCCGCGAGCGAGGTTTCGCCAAGGTTTTCAAGCACAAAATTCGGCTTAGTGGGGTCATTGAGATTGAGCAGGTTGATTTTCCGCGCAGGCTTGAGCGTGATGTCGGTCCAACCGGCAGCATTGTCGGATGCGGAATCGCTTTGATGTATCCGCACCTTGCTGACAGTGACATTTACCTCGTCGAAGCCGCAGGCTGGTGCATCAGTCAGCGAGACGCTCAGCGTACCAGGTGCCGAACCGCCACCACTATCGCTACTCCCACAACCAGTGACCAACCCGGCCACCAGTAAACCTATTAACCAGATAAACAATTTGCATTGCTTCGCGAGTTTCTTCATGTTTCACCGCCCGTTCTTTTGAATTGTTGAGCACGCCAACATCAAAACAATCTACCTACTGATGCGAGCCGCGCCAGAATCTCTCTCACTGTTCCCAGAGCCTCAAGCAAATTGCATGCTATTGCGTGAATGCTCTACAAACGGCTCGCACGACCAGATTCTATCGTGTAGGACAGAACCCCAGCCGTTCGCTTAGTGCTCAACAAAACAATTAGCTATGGCGTCAAACCATAGCATCGAATCATGGGTGATAGATCTTCTCGTTAGGCGTCGTTTACTTGCAATGACTCTTTCGTAGGTGTCACCCTGTCGGCATTCTCCTGCGGCACTGCATCATTTCTCCTCAGCTTTCGGCATTAATTGCCACCCCCTGTTTCATTTTTGAACCGGGCTTGGAATTAGACCAGCCGACCGCGCGTGTCGCGGTTCCGTTTCGATATGGGCGGTCCTGAGCGCTTCTTTTCGGGCAAGCCGCTGCATCCAGTCACGTCGGGAGAACAAACATGACCGTTTCGAACCGTTGTTGTGTCAACGGTATCCGGGATAGTTAGGATGAGTGGAGGTTAGACTATTTGTTTTCTCAGCCGGCCCCAGTAGGCCGTACCGATGTATCCGCAGGCGCCGGTGAACGTCGTCAATGCCATGATTTGATAGACCGTGCTGCGGGGGATTTTCACTTTCACGGCGGGATTGAGAAGATTGGGCGAGGACATCACCAGCTTCAGCGATTCCCCGGCGGAGAGAATCGGCCACATGCATGACAGCCGCAGCCTGGTTTCGTAGCGCGGGATCGACATGGTATAGAGCCAGCCGCAATCCAGGTGCTCGACCGCCATCCTGGCCAGTTTTGCGAGGACCGGTCGGAAACGCGAAAGATTGCGTTGATCCAGCAAATCGCGCGGCTTCAATCCGGCCTCGGACAGCATCGGCTCCGGCACATAACAGCGGCCCTTCCGGAGATCGTGGGCCACGTCTTTGACAATGTTGGTCAGCTGAAGCCCCTTGCCGAACCGTACACCGGCCTCCGACATCTCACGCACGTTCCATGAGGCGAGCGCGCGCCGATGGGCGCACATCAGATCTGTCCAGAACTCTCCGACACAACCAGCCACATAATAGGTATAGCGGTCCAGATCGTCGATCGCCTTCAACGCAGTGAGATCGTCGGCTGACGTTCCGGGAAAGACGGTCAGGTCCATCTCCATCCCCTGCGTCAGCGTCGTCATCAGGCGCTGCACTCGACGGCGGTCATCCGGCGAAAATGATTGGAACAGCCGGAAACAATCCTCCAATCTGTTCAGCAAGACTCGTTCGGTGGAATCCTGCTGCAGCGGCTCCAGAGCCTGTCGAATGTCCCGCACTTGCGTCCATGCCACCTGTTCCCCGACGAACTGGGCTTTCAATTGGCCGAGATAGTCCAGACGCCGCGGACGGTCGATGAGTTCGGTGTCGGCGATAGTGTCCGCGGCACGGGCGAACAGATAGGCCAGACTGACCTGGTCCCGCACATCCGCCGGGACCACGACCAATGTCGTATAAAACAGCCGCGAGACTTGCTTGAGGAGATTGCGAAGCAGTTCCTGTTTAGAGGGGTTCGTGCTCGTGGTCATACCTATCGAACTTCCAGCCTGCCTTCCATCCCCTTGTCGCGATGGCTGGGCAGAGGCCAGAGACGTTTATCGCAATAGATGGGGAAGGTGCCAGTCCGCGTCGGCGTAAACTTGACGATTACCGTTTTGCCGGCACTCACATCCTGTTCAACGGAGAGACTGCCCGCGGGATCTTTGATAATAAAGTTGTGCGGGATGATCGTAGTCACACTCGTCAATGTGAGTTCAACTGGCTTCCCCGCCTCGACGATGAGATGCCCTGGCTGATACGAATAACTATCTAGGATGACCGTGGCACGCTGCACGCCATCGGGGGCAACAGGAACGACGAATGGAGGGCCGAATTGAGAGGGTTCCGCAGCCTGGACGGACGTCAGCCCCCCTGCGATCATCAACACGAATATCCCACACGCATAGAGTCGTCGCATCGGCACCTCCATTCATGAGAAGTTTCTAACAGGAAGGGCTGGAAATGGTCAATGTTGCCCCGGATTTTCCGGCACTTCGGTGCCTTGACCTTGCGCCGGGAAGGGTTATTGTAGAATCCATCATCCGGCGGCTTGTATTATAATGAGTCCAACAAAGCATCGCCCAGGGATCCGGGCGAGCAGAACGTCTTAGAGGAGGATTTTGATGAAGTCTCTCAAAGGCATTGGCCTACTGCTGATCGCCAACATCCTGATCATGATCACATTGTGGATCACGGCTCCGCTCTTAATCAACGTGGTCCTGCCGATGTTCGGAATCGACTTGCGCGGGTCCGTCGATCTCTCCACGCTGGTCTGGGCAATGGTATTCGGGTTCGGTGGCGCATTCCTCAGCTTGCTGTTCTCCAAACAGTTTGCTCGCATGATGCTCGACTGTCAGCAGATCACCCAGCCCCGTTCGCACGCGGAACAGGTGATTTATGGATCGGTCCAGGACATCGCCCAGCGTTTGCACATCACCATGCCTGAAGTCTGGGTGTACGACTCCCCGGACCCCAACGCCTTCGCGACGGGTCCCAGCAAGAACAACTCGATGGTTGCCGTGTCAACCGGGCTCCTTCAGAATTTGAAGGAAGACGAGGTCAAGGCCGTTCTGGCTCACGAAATGGGGCATGTCTATAACGGCGACATGTTCGCGACAACTGTGCTCGCCGGGCTCATGAACACGTTCGTCCATTACATTTCGATGTGGGTTCGCCGGTTCTTCGCTGAGCGTGACCAGGCAGGGTTGGGCATCGCCTTTTCCATCGTGCTGCAGATCGTCGTGATGATTCTCGCCTCGATTTTAATCAGTTGGTTCTCTCGCCGACGCGAGTTCGGGGCGGACGCGTTCTCGGCGAAGGTCTATGGCAAGAACTCAATGATTTCCGCGCTTCGATCGATCGATAGCTGGGTGAATCGGACTCAGTTCGCGTACGATACCCAGGAACCGTTGGCTACGATGAAAATCTCCGGGAAAACCGGCGGATTCATGAGCTTGTTTGCCACGCATCCTCCGATCGAGGCGCGTATTGCCGCGCTGGAAGAGCTCTAACTCATTCACCGGGGAGGCCATCATGCCGAAACTCTTCACCGTTCTGTCGATTCTGGCACTCGGTACGGGACTCATGATGGAACTCCCGACGGTACAGGCGGAGGAGGAAGGACAGCTCATGGCCTCGAAAACGACCGGTCTCTACGATTTCACGATGGACGATATCGATGGGAAGCCGGTCAGCCTCGGCCAGTACAAAGGCAAGGTCCTCCTGCTGGTCAACACGGCCAGCCTCTGCGGCAACACGCCGCAGTATACTGACCTCGAATCGATGTATGAGCAGTACCGCGCGAAAGGCTTCGAAATTCTGGCATTCCCCGCCAATAACTTCGGTCAACAGGAACCGGGGACGAATGCGGAGATCAAGGGTTTCTGCCTCACGAAATACAGCGTAAGCTTTCCCCTCTTCAGCAAGATCAGCGTCAAAGGATCGGACAAGCATCCGCTGTACCGGTATCTGACCGAGCAGAGCCCCTTCCCGGGCGAAGTGGAATGGAACTTCCAGAAGTACCTGGTGGATCGCTCAGGCAATGTGGTGGGGCGATTCCACCATCGGACCAAGCCGCTCGCTCCTGAAATCGTGAAGGAAGTCGAGCGCGTGCTGGCGCAGTAGGCATTCGCGCTCAGCGGTCAGCCTTGCTTGAAGAAACCGATGTGCCGGCGGTATTCCTGAATCGCCGCGCCTAATGCCGCCGAGCCCCGCGGAATGTTTGCGTCCAGCGTCTCTTCAATCGCAGGATCATCGATCTCCACTTCATAGCGGTCTTGAATGTTCGTGCGCACAGGACCTGCCGTCACCTCCCGGGGCATGAAGATTTCTTTCCAGACTTCTTTCTCGACCAGACAGACATCCCGAAACCGTTCGTAGAGCAACGTCAGTTTTTCCGGGTCCGTGACTTTGACTCGATCGCCCATGGTGGATCTTCCCTCCTCGATTAATGACTGTGATCGTGGCCGCACCCGCCCCCTTCGCCGCCCGCCATTTGCGAAGGTGCCGGAATGCCTGTCACATTCAACGGTGTGGGATCGGGGCTGGAGACGCCGAACGCACCGGACTTCGCGGCAAACGACGAGAAGATGCGCGTGATCGGCGCACCGCACTCCCGGCATTCCGTCAGGGCTGGAGCGGACAAGGCCTGGATATACTCCAGACGTCTCGAGCACGGCGAGGATCGGCGGCACTGTTCTGCAAGGTATTCGTAAATGGGCATGTTGGCTTTTGCTCCGACCGGATTGGCGGGTTCGACTCTACTTAGGCGCGCTTGACTGACCGGCAGGAATTGACTCGACGATAGAAAACCGCATTGTGCCGACTTGATTCACCGCATGAAAGGGCTGCTGTCCCAGCGGGGTAATGAAGATCTTTACCAGATATTTGCCGACCGCCCACTTCTCTCCGCTTCTCTTCAATTCCAAGAATCCATACCGCTCATGACCGGGAACTTCGAGAGTATCTTTCCCGAGCGGGGCATTGGGAACTATGCCATCAGGCCCTTCGAGAAACCACTGTGCGCTGAACTGAGCCGGATCCTCCAGAGGAGCCGACTCAAACACTATATAGACCGCCGGCTGGTCCGGCGTGAAAACGGAAGTGGGTTCGACCGGTTTCAGCCTGGGGTCCTGGGTATACCATCCCTTCCGGCCGAAACTATCCCATTCCACATCGTAGCCTTTGGCCATCTTGATCCATGTAAACAGGGACTGCGGAGTCCCTTTTTTCTGATTATCGAACGACGGGCTCTGGGTCGGATCTATTTCCGTCGTCTCCTGTTCCTTCGGCACGACCAGATCGCGCGCGTCTGCCCGCGGCCACCCGTCGACGACCATGCTTGACACGGTCAGAAGCCCGACGAGCAGCCACTGATTCCCCAGTCGTCCATGTGCCACGGACATCGTCATGGATCGTCCAGGCCTCCTCCAATTCATGGTATCGAGACTTCCCCCGACAGGTCAATAACCGGTAACCGCCGTTCAATACCGATTTGTTATCGGACACCGGTCGTCTGTGTTACGCTGATGTCCAGTCCATCTGAGCCAATGAGTCTACACGTGAGACTTCAAGAGCCTGTCGCTTCACCCATCGAGCTGCCAGCGCACGCTGGCGGGCATGACATCAGCGAACGAAGCCGCCGATATGGATTCCGTGACGGAGCCTGCCAGGCGATTACCCAAGGCAGCGGGGAGCAGTACCTGTCCGCCTTCGCACTGCTCCTCCATGCGAGTTCTTTTCAATTGAGCCTCCTGTCGGCTTTGCCTCAACTATTCGGCACGGCTGCCCAAATCGCTTCCGTCAAGCTGCTGCGATGGTTTCCCGATCGCACATCGCTCATTCGGACCGGCACCATAGGCCAAGCTTTGGCCTGGGTTCCTATTATACTCTTTCCATTGCTGCTGCCGGAGTATGGTCCCTGGCTCGTCATATTGGGCACGGCGCTCTATTTCGCCTGTCTCCAGTTCACCATGCCGACCTGGAACAGTTTTATTGCCGATCACCTTGACCAACATGAGCGGGGCGCCTACTTCGCGCGCCGGGCCAAAATCATGGCCATCCTCAGCTTCGTTGCGCTCTGCACGGCAGGATGGCTGCTGAGCATGTGGCAACATCATCCCCTGGCCTGGATCGGTTTTGCGTTGATCTTCACCGTGGCCGGCAGCGCGCGATTCCTCTCCGCCAGAGCCCTCACCCGGGTGCAGGACATCCGCCACCCCGCTCATCGTGACGGAGAACACGGCTTCCGCAGCTTCCTCGGCACAACCAGTCGAAGTTTCCGCCGTTTTCTCTTGTTCTCAGGGCTGATGCACGCGGCTGTGCTCATCGCCGGTCCGTTTTTCGTCATCTATATGTTACGCGACCTGCATTGGTCTTACCTGAACTACGGCACATGGCTCGCGGCAGGCATTCTCGGCCAGCTGGTTACGCTCGGAGCTTGGGGACGGTTCGGGGATCGATTTGGGAACAAAGCGCTCTTGGGCGTAACGGGGCTGATGGTCCCCTTCCTCCCGATGCTCTACCTCGCGGGCACGAACCTGGGCTTTCTCCTGGTGGTCAACTTTCTCGGCGGCGTCACGTGGGGAGGGCTGGCCTTGGGATTGCAGAACTATGTATTTGACGCTGTCAGGCCCGAAGATCGCGCGAAAGCCGTGGCAACGTACAGCACAATCAACGCGCTTGGTTGGTGCCTTGGCGCATTCCTGGGAAGCTGGCTGGTCGACGCGCTTCCTTCACATATCGAAGTGGCGCAGCTCTCGCTCCGGCTCGCATCCAACCTGCCGTTGGTGTTTTTTATCTCAGGAATCTCGAGATTGCTCGTCTCCACCAGCCTCCTCGGAAGCTTCCAGGAAGCCCGGTCGGTTGAACGGGCCGCGTTACATCACCTGCTGTGGGAACTCCCCCTCCTCAAACCCATCGCCAGGCTGATGGCCGGTCCTCTGTCCCGGGCAAGCAAGTAAGGAGCTCTCTCTTATTTACTGTGGGGCAGGTGGCTGGACCGTTTGCTCTTTCTCCTCTTGTTTGAGCTTGTCGAACGTTCGGTCTGAATGGCTCCGCACCTGGTCCGGTGTCGGCTGCGCAAGCGGCTTCGGCTGATCACTGGAGCAGGCGGCCACGGTTGCAAAGAGTCCCGTCATCAGAAGGGCCACGACGCCACTCCTCCAGATTCGCGTATTTCTCTTGTAATCCCCCATCATATGTCCTCCTCGTGACATCGGACCAACACCAGGCTGCATCATACTCTCCAATCCCCCGCAACTCTACCGCTTGCCATTCTTCCCGACTCCTGGATTGACTGGACCGGAGTGACGGGTTATCCTCACAACCTGCACAGCCGACGCCACGAGGTTCCGTTATGTCCCTGCGCGACCGTTTGACCGAAGATCTCAAGCTTGCCATGAAAGCACGCGACCAGCTGCGGATGGACGTCATCCGCATGATCAAGGCTGCCGTGCTCAACAAAGAAGTCGAGATGAAAAAGGATCTTGACGATGCGGAAATGAGCCGCATCATGACCACAATGATCAAACAGCGCAAAGAATCGGTGGAACAATACGAGAAAGGCCATCGCGCCGAACTCGCGGCCAAAGAACGTCAGGAAATCCTGATCATCGAATCCTACCTCCCGAAAGCCCTTTCCTCCGAAGAGCTTGCCCAGATTGTCGAAACGGTCATCCGCGAAACCGGCGCCGGCTCCGCCAAGGACATGGGTACCGTCATGAAGGCGGCCATGGCCCTCCTGGCCGGCCAACCGGTAGACGGCAAGCAACTCAGCGACCTTGTCCGCTCCAAGCTGAAATAGCTCTCATTTTCCATCTGCTATACTTGATGCCGTGTGCATGAGGTACGAGTATTACGGCTAGACACGTAGGATTTCCATGAGCATACTCATCGTCGACGATTCCCCGGACCAGCAGACACTCCTTCGCGCCATTCTGGGCAAAGCCGGATATGGCGATGTTCTGAGCGCCGATTCGGCCAAAACCGCTTCGGCGGTGCTGAACCTGAACGGCGACGCGCCCGCCCACAAGATCGACCTCATCCTCATGGACGTGCTCATGCCGGAGCAGGACGGGGTGGAGACCTGCCGCCGGATCAAGAACTGCGCGCACCTGCAGGATATTCCCATCATCATGGTGACGGCCAAGAATGACTTGAGCAATCTCAAGGAAGCCTTCGCCGCCGGCGCCATGGACTACATCAGCAAACCCGTCAACAGCATCGAGTTGCTCGCCCGCGTGTCGTCGGCCCTGACGCTGAAAAGCGAAATGGACCGCCGCAAGACCCGCGAACTCGAACTGCGCCGCAGCAACGAAGAGTTGCAGCAGGCCCTGCGGGAGGTGAAAGTCCTTCGCGGCCTGATTCCGATCTGCGCGTCCTGCAAGAAGATTCGCAACGACGGCGGATTCTGGCAACAGTTGGAGGAATACTTGGGTGAACATTCCGAGGCCGAATTCAGCCACGGCCTCTGCCAACCCTGTATCAAAAAGCTTTATCCTGGCGTTTACCAGGATTAGCTGTTAGGATTTTCTCGATTTTACCGCTCTAATCGAGTCGAGGTCTGATCCCCATGAGCATTCTTATCGTCGACGATTCCCCGGACGACCGGACACTCCTTCAGTCCATTCTCACGGCTGCCGGCTATGAACAGATCCTCGTGGCTGATTCCGCTGCAACCGCCTTCCGCCTCCTCGGACTCGAAGGCGGCAAACACGGCGCCGCGCGTGTCGACCTGATCCTCATGGACATCATCATGCCGGAGATGAACGGCATCGAAGCCTGCCGGCAGATCAAAGCCGTGGAGCGATTCCGCGAGACCCCGATCATGATGGTTACGGTCAAAACCGATCCAGTCGATCTGCAATTGGCTTTCGCAGCAGGCGCTCTGGACTACATCGGGAAGCCCATCAACAAGATCGAACTGCTGACGCGCGTCCGGTCGGTCTTGAGGCTGGTCCACGAGATCGAACGCCGACGGGCCCGCGAGCAGGAACTCCTTGAAGTCATGCGACAACTCCAGGAAGCCAATCAGATGCTCCTGCGCCTGTCCTCCCTCGACGGGTTGACCGGCATCACAAACCGCCGCCAGTTCGACGATTTCCTGGATCAGGAATGGCGCCGCGCCGTCCGCGAATCGATGCCGCTCTCGTTGATCATGCTCGACATCGATCGCTTCAAAATCTACAACGACTCGCACGGCCATACCGCCGGAGACGAATGCCTCAGACAGGTCGCGAACGCAATTTCAGGTGCGGTGAATCGCCCCGGAGATCTCGTGGCCCGTTACGGCGGAGACGAATTCGTCGTTGTCCTGCCAGGCACCACCACGGAAGGCGCGGCGCAAGTCGCGGAATCCCTGCGCCGGCGCATCGAAACACTCGGCATCATACACGTGGAGGGCGACGGCATGACCATCAGTGTAGGATTCGCCAGCACGATCCCGAGTCGCAACGCTTCCCCGACCGATTTGATCAAGGCGGCCGATCAAGCCCTCTATCAAGCCAAGCAAGAAGGCCGTAACCGGGCCAAACAGGCCGGCATCCTCTCGCTCGTTCCCCACTCGGAAGACGACTAAGCGTCATTGGCCGCGCTCGCTGCGCACCGATCATGCCTCGACCTCACCCGTCACCCCGACACAAGACCGTCCGGAAGGCACGACGCCCCACGCCCGCGCAGATGGAAGCCGCGCTTCGCCGTGAGCGCGCCGCACGGAAACGGGAAGCCGCCGAACGTCGGGACACCGGGCCGGCCCCCGTTCGGGAGAAAAAAGATCCGGTGATCCTCCTGGAGCGCTATCAGGAAACGCTCAGAAAGCTCGCACAGAGTGACGCCCTTAACAGCGGCGATCTTCCCCGGGCCTTTCAAGCGATCACCGAAGCCTGTGGAACGCTCCTGAAGGTCGAACGAGCGAGCATCTGGCTGTATGACAACGAGCGCACGTCGATCAGGCTGATGGACCTCTTCGAAATCAAAGATCGACGCCACAGTGCCGGTTTCGTTCTTACGTCGTCGGAATACCCGGTCTATTTTCAGGCGCTCGCCGGCGAGGAGCGTGCGATTGCCGCGCACGACGCACATAAGGATCCCAGAACCCGGGAGTTCGCCCGCAGCTACTTGTCTCCCCTTCGTATCGGCGCGATGCTCGATGCCCCGATCCGGCAGAAGGGACGGGTCGTCGGCGTGCTCTGTTCGGAACATGTCGGAGGACCGCGGCGTTGGAACGTTTACGAAGAACAGGTCATCAGTTCCCTGGCGACCATGGCTACACTGGCACTCGAAGCCGGGGAGCGGCGCGAGGGCGAAGTCGCTCTGCGACAGGCGAAAGAAGCGGCGGAGGTGGCGAGCCGCGCCAAAAGCGAGTTCCTGGCCAGCGTCAGCCATGAAATCCGGACTCCCATGAATGCCATCATCGGCATGGCCGATCTGCTGTGGGAGACGAACCTCACGCCCGATCAGCGCAAGTATCTGCGAATTTTCCGGCGTGCCGGCAGCAACCTCCTGCATCTGATCAACGACATCCTCGATCTTTCGAAAGTCGAAGCAGGCCATGTCGAACTCGAGTCAATCGAATTTGATCTGAGCGACCTGATCGAGAAAGCCATCGAAATCCTGGCCATGCGGGCGAATGAAAAAGGGCTCGAACTCGCCTGCCACATGGCTCCCGACGTCCCTTGTGCGTTGATCGGAGACCCGAACCGCCTGCATCAGATTCTGGTCAACCTCATCAGTAACGCCATCAAATTCACGGATAAGGGGTCCGTGATCGTCGAAGTCATAAACGATCCCGAGCACCCTCTGCCGGGCGCGATCCGATTTTCAGTGACGGATACAGGCATCGGGATACAACAAGACAAGCTGGCGACCATTTTTGAAAGCTTCACCCAGGCCCATGCTTCGATCACGCGCAAGTACGGGGGCACCGGACTGGGCCTCACGATCTCCAAGCAACTCACGGAACTCATGAACGGCAAAATCTGGGTGGAGAGCACGTTCGGGCAAGGCAGCACCTTCCACTGCCTCGTCCTGCTGAGCGTAAAGCCCGTTCAGACCGCCCTCCATACCGCCTTGCCGATCGACCTTCAACATATTCGTACACTTGTGGTGGACGATCACCAGACCAATCGCAAGATCCTCAGGGAAACCCTGTCAGCCTGGGGCGCACAGGTCACGGATGTGGCCAACGGCCAGGAAGCCCTGGCGGAGTTGCAACGTGCGGTGGAATCCAGCCGACAGTATCGCCTGCTTCTCATCGATTGCCGTATGCCCGGGATGGACGGATTTCAAGTGGTCGAGGAGATCCAACGGTCGGCCCGGTTGAGAGACCTCACAATCATCATGCTCGCTTCGGACCATTGGGCCGACGATATCGCCCGCACCTACGACATGGGACTCGGCGGATATCTCACCAAGCCCATCAGACGCTCCGACCTGCTTCAAACCGTCAGTATTGCTCTCGATCGCGCACGCGGCGTCTCCACATCGCCGGCCCCTGCCCCGACTCCCCCTCCGGCTTCGTCAAGGCCGCTGCACATTCTGCTGGTGGAAGATTCGCCTGACAACCAAATGCTGGTTCGCTCCTACCTCAAACAAACCCCCTATCAACTCGACGTGGCAGAACACGGCGCGATCGCGGTCGAGCAATTCAAGCAGGGCCACTTCGATCTGATTTTGATGGATATGAATATGCCCGTCATGGACGGGTACGAAGCCACGAAGCACATCCGCGCATGGGAACATGACCATGAGCTCCCTCCGACCCACATTATCGCGCTGACGGCCCTTGCGCTGAAGGAAGAGGGAGAAAAGATTTTTGAGGCCGGCTGCAACGCGCACATGACCAAGCCGATCAAGAAGCAAACGTTACTCGAAGTGCTCCAAGCCTGCAAAGGACATCGACCTCTATGACACAACGACTCAACGGAACCGGCAGGGACAAAGTCATCGTCTATGTCGATCCCGATCTCGAAGACATCGTGCCAGGATTCCTGGAGAACCGACGCAAGGACGCCGACACACTTGAAGCCGCGCTGCAGCGCAACGACTTGAAGACTATCCGCTTACTCGGGCACCGGATGAAGGGAGATGGAGGAGGCTTCGGGTTTGAGGAGATCTCGACGATCGGCGACGCTCTGGAGCAGGCCGCCATCAGAGAAGACCGGGTCGTCATCAAGCGCCAAACTGCCGCGCTTGTTGACTACCTCACCCATGTCGATGTGGTATATCGAAGATAAACATCGGAGTGACCCGTCCTGCGGTGCAGACATGAAGAGTCACGGACCTATCGCTTCAACGAAACAACATCCCTGGAAGTAGCCATCCGAGCACATCCATCACACCAAGACGAAGCAGAATACGCGGCAGGCTCACAACCCGCTTCGGGGCGGCTGCTGGCCCTGCCCCTTCGGTAGTCTCATCCCATAGAAATACAAGCTCCATCGAAGCGCTCACGCACAAGTTTGTGAGCGAAGGTCAACGAACCGAGGGCTTAGTCAGATCATTATTCACCCAGTTATTGCCCGCGTTGACATCGATGCCCCCGGCGGCCGGCGGTTTGTCGAGATTGACATATTGAAACGTACCAAAGGGCTGGATCTGCTCGTCCGCGGGCATTTGTTTGCGGTCCCAGCCCCCGCCGAGTGCGCGGAGGAGCGCGGTGGATGATCGTAGCAGTTCGGCCTTGATCTGCACAGAGTCGATGCGTGCCGTGAGCGTGGCAACCTGCGCGTAAATCAGTTCGAGGCTCGAAGCCAAGCCGCCCAGATAGAGCTCCATGGTCAAATTCTGCGCCTTCTGGGTCGCTCCGACGGCGGCGTCCTGACGGTCCGCCGCGAGGGTCAGTCGGTTCGTCAAGCTCAATCCGTTCTCGACCTCGCGAAAGGCATTCAGCACAGTCGAACGATAGCGGTCTTCCGTCTCGCGATAGGCAGACCAAGACTTCTGCAATTGGGCGCGGCGATAGCCGCCTTGGAAAACCGGCAGCGACACGACGGAGCCATAGGACCAGAATGCGGCGGTCAGCTTGGCGACATCGAAGCCGGCATCGAGGATCCCTCCGTCGGCTGAGAACTTCACATCGGGGAAAAACGCCGCGCGGGCGATCCCGATGGCGCGGTTGGCCTCCGCCATTCGGCGTTCCATCGCGGCGATGTCGGGCCGCCGCTCCAACAGTGTGGACGGAATGCTACGCGGAATCGTGAATTTCGCCACACGCAGGTCATCGACTGGGTCGATCTTGAAACTCGCCGGCGCCATGTTGACCAGGATGGCGATGGCTTGCTCCGTAACCTGGCGCTGGCCTTGAATCTGCGCGTATTTTGTCTCCGTGCTGTACAACAGGGATTCGACGCGGGCGACATCGAGCGCTGACGCGATCGCGCCGGCGAACTGCGCCTTCACGAGATTGAGCGAACTCCTATAGAGATCGATCGATTGCTTGTAGATGGCCGCCTGCGCGTCAAAGCCGCGCAGCGTGAAATAGTCCGCCGCCAGTTCGGCCTGCAGGCTCAGGCGGGCGAGGCCCCAGTCGGCGGCGCGCTCCTCAGCGCGGTAGGTCTCCACGCGCGTTGCGTTGCGGATCGCGGACCAGAAATCGGGCTCCCAGGACGCGATCCCCGCACCGGCCCCGACTGGTCCGGTTATTGGAATATCGGGATCGCGAGCCAGCGTATCGACATGATTCCGACTATCTGAGGCTTTCCCGCCCAAACCGATCTGCGGGATCCGCTGCGAGCGGACCTGCATCATCACATCGCGAGCCTGGACGAACCGCTCGGCGGCGGCCTGCAAATCCGGATTGACGACCATGGCCTGCTCTATAAGGTTTTTTAGCATCGGGTCGTCGTACAGTTTCCACCAATCCGGGCTCAATTCGCCATCAGACGGCTTCGCCTCGACGAAAGGACTCGATCCATGCCACGAAGCGGGAACGACATATTGAGGAGGCTGATAGGGCGGCGCCAGATCGACGTGCGGCAGCCAGTCACCGCACGCCGATAACGTGACGAGGAAGAGCAACAAGCCGCCGACCCGTGCAAAGGCCAGAAGCATGCGCACGGGTTCTCGTTTCGTTAGTACACGCTGAAGGATCATTTGGGGTCTGCCGTCTGTGAATGTGGTTCCTTTGGCGCAGGTGACGAAGGTGCTTCGATGTTGACGAGGTCATACCCGGGCGCCGGCGTGACGATGCGAACCTTGTCGCCTTCCAGCAATGCGGCGCTCGGGTTATTCACGACACGGTCGCTCCCGGAAATCCCTTCTGCCACTTCCACAGCGTTGTCCATGAGTTTGCTCACAGCGATTGGTTTCAAGTGCACGCGGTCATCGTCCGTGACGACAGCCACTTGCGTGCCGTGCTCCTGGAAGACCAACGCGGTGGACGGAATCGTGAATGCTTGCCGATCGATCGGCGCCGTGAGATGGACTTCGGCGTAGGAGCCGGGCCAGAGGGCTCGGTCCTCATTGTCGATCGTGAAGACGGTAATCGCGGTACGCGTGCTCACATCGAATCCCCGCGCGACGGTCAGGAATTTTCCGGTGAAATGGCGATTGGGCAATTGCGGCACGGTCACGTCGGCGGTCAGACCTGGCTGAAGAAAGGGTCCGAACGACGCCGGCACGCTCACAAAGAGGCGCATCACATGGACGTCGGCTACCGTAAAGAGGTTACTTTTCGCATTGGGGGTGCTGAGATTGCCTTCCTTACTGACCAAATCACCGACATTGATATTACGCTGGGTCACCACGCCGTCAAAGGGTGCGACGATCGTTTTGAACCGGATGAACGCGTCAATGTTGCTGACTTTCTGCTCCGCTGCCTTGACCAGCGCTGCCTGGACTTTCAGGTTTTGTTCCTGCACCGTGATTGACTGCTCGGAGACAGCATGATTCGGGCGCAGCGCCACCCAGCGCTTGGCCGTCACCTCGGCGAGTTTATACCTGGCGCGCTCCGAGTCTAGATCCGCCTTGGCCTGCTGATATTCCGCGTCAAGATCCGGCGCACTGATTTCGGCAAGAATGTCGCCTTTCTTGACCTGGTCTCCGTAGTCCCTGTACCACATTTTCACATAGCCCGTGACTCGTGCGTACATCGGCGCCTCGTACCATCCCACAACATTCCCGGGAAGCGTAATGGTCTCGGTAGACGGCACCGGCTTTGGAGCGACGATGGCCACAGTGGGAACTGCGCCTTCGAGCGTCTGCTCGCGCAGCAAAGCGGCGTCGCTTTTGGTCTCATACATCCGATAGCCGAGATAGAGCAGGACCAAGGAGATAACGGACAGTGCCACCACTTTTCCTCTGAGACGTTGCATCATGAAGGACGCTCCTGTTGGCGAGCCGTTGGCCGGGTATAGAAAATGGTGTACACGCAGGGCACGAAAAACAGGGTGAACAATGTGGCGACGAGTAAGCCGCCGATGACGGCGCGGCCCAACGGGGCATTCGCGGAATACCCCGTCGCCATAGGGACCATCCCGATGATCATGGCCGAGGCGGTCATGAGCACCGGACGGAAGCGGGTCGTTCCGGCTTCGATCGCGGCCCGGAGCGCATCGCCGTGTTCCTGGAGCCGCTCGCGGGCATAGGACACGACGAGGATTGAATTGGCGGTTGCCGTGCCCATCGTCATGATCGCGCCTGTCAGCGCGGGTTCTGATAGCCGCGTATGGGTCAGGAACAACGCCCACGCGATGCCCGCCAAGGCACCCGGCAAGGCCGTAATGATGATGAAGGGATCCAGCCAGGATTGGAAGTTGACGACGATCAGCAGATAGACCAGCGTGACCGCGACGAGAAGTCCGACGATCAGCTCGAAATAGGCGTCGTGCATCAGCGAGGCCTGGCCATGGATTTCGATCGCCGCGCTATGGGGCAACTCGTCCTTCATGCTCTCGGTAACCTTTTCCACATCCGCCAGCACACCGCCGAGGTCGCGTCCTTCGGCGGAGATATAGATGTTGAAGAGCGGCATAATGTTCCCGTGCGTGACCACGCCCGGTGTTCCCTCTGCTGAAATCTTGGCCAAATTGCCGAGGAGCTGCACATCATTGTCTGAAGAATTGTCCGAGGACTCGACCGGGACGGTCTTGAGGCTATTGACGCTGTTGATTTGTGGCTGCGGAGTATAGACATTGATCAAGTACGACATGCCGGTACCGGGATCGAGCCAATAAATCTGGTCGACCTGTTGGCTCCCGGCGGTCGTCATGAGCAGATTGTCGGCCATTTCCTTCAGGGTTCTGTTAACACCGAGTCCGAACGTGCGATTGCCTTCGACCATGAGCGTCGGCGTGCGCATCGTCTGCTGGATCACCACGTCCGTGGCGCCGGGGATCTCGCGAAACTTGCCCAGCAATTTGCGGGCGTACTCGTAGTTGGGGTACACGTCCGGGCCATTGATCTGCACGTCGATCGGCGCGGGCGCCCCAAAATTGAGAATTTTTGCGGTCAGATCGGACGGCTGGAAGGTGAATTCGGTGCCCGGATACCGCTCAATCAAGCCCTTGCGGAGAATCCGCCGGTACTCCCACACCGGCGACTTTTCATCCTTCAAGAGGATCGTCAGGTCACAATCCTGGGAGCCGATCGTTGGCGTCGGAATGAAAGCGAGGTTGTGCGGTCCGACCGGCAGGCCGCAATTACTGACAACGTTTACGACCTCACCGGGCAGCAACTCCTCGATGCTGTTAGAGACCAGCGTGGCAATACGTCCCGACACCTCGATGCGCGTCCCGAGCGGCGCCCTCATATGCATCTGAATGACCCCCGACCTGATCTCGGGGAAGTAATCGCGTCCGAGGAAGAAAAAGAGGAGGAGGGAACCCAGCGCGATGCTCAGCGAGACGGTGACGAAGACGCCGCGACGGGCGATCACCTGTTCGAGCAGCAGTCCGTAGCGCTCGCGGAACCGATTGAAACTGCGTTCGAACCCCTGCTGAAAGCGGACGAAGACGTTTCGCGATGGTTCCGTGCCGGGCTGCCGATGTTGTTCATGCGGCTGCGACATGGTGATCCTTCATCATATACTTGGCCATGGTCGGCACCAGCGTGCGTGACAGGATGAAGGAGGCGAGCATCGCGATGATGATCGCCTCCGCCATGGGCTTGAACAGGTAGCCGGCGACACCGCCGAGTTCGAAGAGCGGGAGCCAGACGATCGCGATGCAGAGGGTGGCGACGAGCGTCGGGACGACGATCTGATTGGCGGCATCGATGATGGCCTGTTCGAGCGGCTTGCCCATTTCGATATGGCGATCGATATTCTCGATCATCACGGTCGCGTCGTCGACCAGAATGCCGACGGCCAGCGCTAAACCGCCCAGGGTCATGACGTTGATCGTCTCTTCGAGCAGATGCAGGCCGATGATGGCGGTCAGAATGGAGAGCGGAATCGAGGTCCAGACGATGACCGTGGCTCGCCATGAGCCGAGCAGCAACAGCACGATGAGGCCGACCAGCGCACCGGCCATGAGCATTTCATGCAGGACGTCCGAGATCGAATCCTTCACGAAGGTCGAGGCGTCGTCGAGGAGCTTGATCTCCACCCCCTCCGGAGAGATTTGCTCGGCGCGAGGGATCATCTTCTTAATTCCATCGACCACGTCGAGGGTCGAGGCCTCCGTACTCTTCATCGCGACGAGGATGACGGTCTGTTTGCCCTTCACTAGCACCGCGTTCTGTTGAACCCGGCCCATGAGCTTCACCGTGGCGACGTCGCGCAAGTAGACGAACGCGTTGCCTTCCCGCTTGATCGGGATATCGCTGAAATGGTCGATCTTCAACGGTGACGCGTTCGTCAGAACGATCCAGTCGGTCGGCTTGATCTTGATGTCGCCGGCCGGCAGTACGAGGTATTGCTTCATGAGCGCATCGTGAATGTCTGCCGGAGTCAGGTGACGGGCGAGCAATTTCTGCTGATCGAGGTTGACCATGACCTGCATGTCCTGGCCTCCGTATGGGTGCGGCAGGACTATCCCCGGTACCGTCACGAGCAGGGGGCGGATTCGCATATAGACGAGATTATAGAGCTCCGCGGGCGTCATATTATCGGAGCTGATCTGGAGCATGGCCACCGGGATGGAGGATGGCGCAAGACGCATGACCATGGGCGGTGAAATATCCGGCGGCAGCGCCTTGACGACGTTCTGCGCAATGCCCACGATATCCGCTTCGGCCCTGCCCACGTCGACTCCGTCTTGGAGATAAATATTGGTGATGCTGCTGCCGAAGTAGGAGTGGCTATGGATGTACTTGATGCCTTCCACCGTCGAGGTCAGGAAACGTTCGAACAGATACGTGATGCGCCCTTCCACCTGCTGCGGCAGCAGGCCGCTGTAGATCCAGACCACGGAGGTGACGGGAATCGTGATATTTGGAAAGATGTCGGTCGGCATGTGGAGCACCGTCTTGGTGCCCAACAGCACGATGAGGATGGACATGACGACGAAGGTATAGGGCCGTTTCAGGGCGATGAGGACGATCTGGTTCATGCGCGAAGCCCGTCGGAAGTGGATTGATTTTCTGTCATTCGGACCCCGCTTGGATAATTTGGATAAAATGGCCTCTGGCCAAGACGATCCCTTTATGTAGCAAAGTGCTTACCACGCGTCGTATTCACTCTACATACGGCGAGGCAATGGCAAGGATGTGCGCAATTTATTGGCATAATATCGGGTGGCAGCGTTATCGAAGCCGGTCGGGCATCAAAGCAGGAAGAATGCCGATGTGCAATCCAGCAAAGAGCGCCCTGTGCGGAATATCACTATTCCGCCGGACGTGTGGGCTAGGCGATTGGGCAAAATGTCATCGAGAATTCGTTAGAAATGCGGCGGTTGGATTGATTTTCTACAGGCTATCGAATGAATACTACAATTGGTATTGATCTTGCTGTTCTTTAACTGGCAGCCACACAGGTGGGCGTAATCGAAAATCGGTTGTATTAGCCAGACATTCAGGGTCAGAAGAAAAAGGAGCACCATGACGGGAATTCGGAAATTCACCATCGCGATGGCTGTCCTAACTGGGCTTGCAGGCGTCGCCCTGACCGAGAATCGTGTACAGGCTGAAACCCTGACGGTTGGAGCGGCCCATAGCCTGAAGGGAGCGTTCCAAGAAATCCTGCCGATGTTCGAGAAAGAATATGGTGTGACGGTGGAGGTCGTGTATGGCCCGTCGCAAACACTTCGCCGGAAAATTGAAGAGGGGGCTCCGATCGATGTGTTCCTTCCCGAGGCCGTTGAGGAACTCCAGAAATTGCAAAAGAAGGGACTGATCATCAACGGCGGTCCGCGGATCTATGCGCAGACTTCTGTCGTGTTGGTCATGTCGACGGCTTCCCCGCTGATGTCGGTCTCCTTTCGCGATATGCCGCCGAGACTGGCAGCCCGCATGGCCCTTGGTGATCCTCGAACGTCCGCGTTGGGAGAAGTCACGGCGAGAGCTCTAGGGAAGCTCGATTATAAGAGTCGTTACCGCCTTCTTCACGCAGAACATACTGACGCTGTCGTGAATCTCGTTCGCTCCGGGGTCGCCGACGTGGGCATTGTCTACCGAGTTGATGCGATCAACAGCGGGCAAATCCGCATCATTGATGAAACTCCAGCCGGAAAACTGACGTCGGTTCAGTTCGGCCAAGCGGTGGTATCGACCTGTCGTGAGGCATCTCTGAAGGCGGCGGAAGACTTTTTTGATTTCATCATGAGTCCCCGAATACAGATGCTTATGGGAAAACATGGATTTGATTCCGTGCCATCGAATGGGTGGCCTGGCCTCTGAGCTCGTGCTTGAGTAAGTGAATTCTGACTCGCCGCGCACTGAGGACAATAGGAGGCGGGCGTTGACGTCACGGACATTGACTCGCCAACAGAGACCCCGCGAGGAAAGATCTGCCATACCTGTTATACACAGGATTCTCATTGTTGAAGATCATCCGCTCTTGCGGAGTGCGATCAAGCAACTCCTCACCAAGGCGCTCGGGAAAGTAGTCGTCAGTGAAGCCAGGGATGCCCAGGAGGCTCTGCATCTTGTCCGGAGTCAATCCTTGGATATGGCCATTCTCGATATCAGTCTTCAGGGTCGAAGCGGAACGGATCTCAATCTCCTTAGGGAACTCAAGCGGGTGAGCGCGGGTTTACGCATCCTCGTACTAAGCATGGTCCCCGAGGAGCACTATGCCGTGCGCGTCTTTCAGTCGGGAGGGAATGGTTATCTGAGAAAGAATGCCGATCCTAGAGAGGTGATTCGCGCCATCAAGAAGGTTCTGGACGGGGAAGAATATGTCAGTGATGCTGTCGCTCAGCACCTGGCGCTGGAGGCCAAGTCAGACACTATCAAGCTGCCTCACGAAACACTCTCAAGCCGAGAATCCCAGGTGTTCCAGCTCCTGGTGGCAGGCAGGGGGATTACCCAAATCGCCGAAACACTCAAGCTCAATGTGACGACCGTCAGCACATACCGAGCCCGTATACTTGAGAAAATTGATACCAAGACGAACGCCGATC
>DATGEA010000078.1:0-4759 GCA_035310605.1 Nitrospira sp.
GGCTCGAACATGTCAGGCAGATTCACTTTTTGATCAGTAATCAATAACGTACCTACTCCCGTCGACTCGAACAGCCGCATATTATTCGCGTAGCCCTCAGCAATGTTGATATGGTGATTCACCGTCATTCTGGAATTTTGAAGAATGTCATACATTGTTATTCCCCAGGCTTCTCCCCGATGCCGATGATGAATCGACGCCTCAGGCGGCAGAGCGGCAATGCTGCCTCCCCACACGGAGATATCGACACGTTTACAGAGCAACTCCAACAGTTGCACACGATCACGGTGGTCAGGAGAAAGACTTCCGACAAAGGAAACAGGATACGATTCGGCCGGCGACAGCTTGGGAGGGAGCTTCCGAAGAACCCGCGGTTCGAAGGCTAACCGATTGAGCTCGCTCGAGACGCCATGTTGACGGAAGTACTGAACATAATTGGGCAAAGACGAGATGACCAGGTCATAGACACCAAGATCCTCTCCTTGTGGCAATGGCGAAGCGATCTGTCCCACGATCAACCGTACGTGCGGCTTTATTTCCCTCAAGAATTGACTCTCGATGCACACTAAATCTTGATTCACAAGCACATCCGGCTTGTATGTCTTGATCTGTGCCGAGAGAACTTCATAAAACCACTTACGCTCCCGCTGCAGATGTGATCGAAGCAGTGGCTGCGCATATGACTTCAGCCAGCGCACAGGGGCGCTGGTTGCAAGGGCCGGAGCGCGCCTCAAGAGGCCTGCCGCCTGCTGAATAACTGTCGCCCGCTTGTATACCGTCATGCTGTGTTCCCGAGACCAGGCCTCTTGCATCCACTGATTGTTGGCGTAAATCTCTTCGGCTTCATGCCCAAGATCGCACAAGTTCGTCGAGTAGAAATCTGCCACCCCGAATAAGCTCTCTGTTCGCGCATGTAACTGCTCTTTGTAGGACTGATATTCCAATCCGGGATGCTGAGCATAGAGCCAATGAAGAAAGCCAGGGTAGTCGGTGTTGATGATCAGAAATTTCATGAGGCGGCTACTTGATCACGCTGATGAATTTTTCAACTGTGAGATCGCTGCTGAATCGGTCGGCGACACTCAACTGAGTCTCGCGCCGCATGTTTGCGCTATAGTCCGCATCCAGTAGGCGACATGCTGCTTGGATAAGAGCATCGATATCGAGAGGGGGAACGAGAACGCCGCTCCTGCCGTTGCTCACCAACTCAGCGTTGCCGCCGACATCGAACGATACCATCGGCACGCCACAGAAATTTGCCTCCAGGATGGCCATACTAAAGTTCTCGATCAGCGTCGGTGAAATCCCAAAGGTACAGGCCTTCACGATGGCCAAATTGTCCCGATAGCTCACGTGGCCCGGCGCATAGACCTTCGCATTGGGGGGCATAAAGCGCAGTTCATGCGTCAGTAGCGGGTCGATACCTCCTGAGAGATAAAAACCTATGTTTTCAGCGCTAGCGGCCGACACTCTTCGCATAATCTCAAACACGTATCGGGAGCCCTTGTAGATGCTCCCGGCAGAGGGAATGTAAATCAACACGGAGCCCTCTTTCAGAGCGAGACTTGCTCGAATATCATGAGCAGGAATCGATTCGATGAACGCGGAATCAACCATGCTAGGGATGACCGTCACCGGTCCAGCAAATGCATAGGTCTTACTGAACATCTCCTGCATGTACTGCGACGGGCACACCACCACATCGACTTTCCGCAAGACCTTGTTCTCGCAAGCAACTGTCAACCTAGCATCGCGCTCAGAGTGCAAGCCCAAGAGGGGATTATTCAAAAACCTTATTGGATTGTGATGGGAGATCAACACGGTCCGACATCCCCTGGGCTTGGCAATAAACAAACCGGGGCACCCGTGATCCGGAAGAATCAGCACGTCCGGCTGAAATTCTCTGATGGCTGAATTGAGCATCATGCATGGCCATGCGGATACCGCGACATCCGCAAAGTCATAGGCAATTCGAGACGGATCGACGATTCGAAAGTACAACCCGATCAGTCGCCGGAGCACATTGCAGACTCCGGGCGGAATTCCAACGCGTGTGACATCTTTTTCATTCAATGCCACTTTGTAGTCTTCAAACGTATAGATCCGTACTTGAAATCCTTTTTGCGTCAGCGCACGGTATAGGTGGTAATGGGAAGTGGACACTCCGCCGGCGCTCACCGGTGGACAGGAGCTCGATACGATCGCAACCTTTTTAGGCATGTACCTTACGCCCGATCCCGCACTTGATCGCAAATTTGAGCATCTGCTTCCACGTCAAGCCCGACCCCGCGCTAAGCGGCGTGCCCCAGAACGTCCTCAACGTCCATAAACCCAAATGCGTCGCCGTGGCACACAGCGCAGACCAACGCTGCCCCAACACGCTCAAGAAGACCGGCTCCGGGTAGACGCCAGCCACGTCATTGGCCGCTCTAAGCTTGCGCAGCCACGCGAGGCTGGCACCGATGAAGTCCGGAGTCGCTTGAAACTGCCAGGTGCTCAATGCTTGATGCAGTGCCAACTCTGCCTCTGTGGGCCGGATCCCCAGGCGTTCCAGCTGGGCAAGACGGACAAGCCGAGCAGAAGCGAGTTTCATCGCTTCATGCTTTTGCACCACTTGCTGCGGATGCAGTCGATAGCGAAGCAAGACCTCAGGGATATTCGCAAGCGCTGTGTGATGAGCCGCTCGTACCCAG
This sequence comes from Nitrospira sp., assembly GCA_035310605.1. Taxonomy (GTDB): domain Bacteria; phylum Nitrospirota; class Nitrospiria; order Nitrospirales; family Nitrospiraceae; genus Nitrospira_C. The sequence continues at coordinate 2,694 of DATGEA010000078.1, forward strand.
AGATCATAGTCTTCAGCATGAACATAGCCGGCATCATAGGAGAGGCCTGTTTTCACGAGCAGTTCTCGGCGTATCAGGACTGAGGGATGAGCTAAAACCGACTCGAACAACAGCCAACTACGAATTGTGGCATCGTCGGTGGGATAGCGCCGGACATCTGTATGAGGCGTCCCAATGGTCTCAATCCATGCACCGCAAATACCTACCTCGGGGTGGGCGTCCATGAACGCCACCTGTGCGGCTATTCGCTCCGGTACACTGATGTCATCAGCATCCATACGAGCAATATATGCACCGCGAGCCAAGGTGAGACCACGGTTGAGAGCCGCCACTAAACCATGCCGGGGTTGCTGATAGACGCGGATGCGAGCGTCGTCCAGCCGGTACCGCTCGATGATCTCGGCCGTCCTATCGGTTGAACCGTCATTGATGACGATGAATTCAAAATCGCGGAAGGATTGATCCAGAATGCTTCGGAGCGCCTCTTCTAAATAGCATTCTCCATCACAGACCGGCATGAGGACGCTCACGTAAGGCGCAGCCATCGCTATTCCACCTCTTGCGTGGCCCCTGGCTGGACCTCCACATCCGCCTGGTCTCCAGCCGCGCTCCCTGCGATCCCCATCCGACGGAAAATATCCCTGAATCGAAGAGCATACGTGTGGTCTCGCATCGTCCGGTCATAGCCGGCCCGGGCTATCGCCGCCCGCTCGCTTTCATGGGTCAAGTAATAGCGGACCTTCTCGATCAGATCGTCCCGGTCATCGAAAAACACCACCTCTTTCCCGCTCTCATAATACTGATCGAGATTGTCAGCACGGCCCGTCAGTACAAATCCTCCGCAGCCCGGAACTTCAAAGTTCCGCCCTTTGATCTGTTCGGAGTAATATGCATCAGCGGTCTCAGCTGCAGGACCGTCAGATACCGATACGGTATCGCCCGGCGTTTTCCACAGGGTCTTGCCCACGGCCTTGACGTGAGAGCCGAAGGGCATCATGTCCAGGGTCCGGGAGATTCGAGCGCGCATCGTGCTGCTTGGGGTGACCGTGATTCCTGCGACCGGCGCCGCAACGGCGTTGACCGGCATAGACGCATTGGCAAGATTGAGATTGATTCGACTCTGATTAAACACTCGGATCATCTCGTCCTGAGAGATGCGGCCGGATTCCCATCCCCTCCCCCATACGCGCACGCTGATGCCTGCATTCCGCAAAGCTTGAATCGTCTGCCGGCGATTCCCGTGCGGTTGTCCGACGAACGTGACATCGTATCGGAGGGGGAGGTCCAACTTTCTATACAAAGAATGGTTACAAGCCCATTGGCTCTTGATAACATGACGGTATCCTAGTGCGGCGTATTTGGGCAGAGCACTGGCGGCTGTGGTGACCACCCAGGTAAAACAGGGCGCCCAGTGGCACGAGTAGTTGTCAAACCGCCAATGATCGTCACAGAACCAGTTCAGAGTGGGCATATTCGTTTTCAGCTTTTGCAACGCCAAGGGATCCAGCTCGTCCTTGAACAGAATGGCGACCAGAAGGTCAGGCTTCTCGGATCGGCTCACTTCGAGTAATCGTCGGTTCATCCAGTCGCTCCCATGCTTCTGCATCAGCGTCATGTAGTCGAAATACAGAATGTCGTGCCCCATGTTACGCAGGGAATCGTAGAAGTTGTAATGTTCGAAGCCGAACCCCTGTTCCGGACGGCCGTAGTCATATTTCATCGCTGCGTAGAGAATACGCATCGCTATTCCATCTCTTCCTCGATCCGGGTCATGGGATCTAAGGCAATTGATACAGCAGGGTCATGCCGGGCAATCCCATCTGTGTTGACAGGAGCCGGTACTGCTGAGGAGCTGTCGCCATTATTTCAGATATGGCCTGATACGGGCCGACATTGTAGCCGGACTCTTGAGATTGAAAGAACGTATCATGAAGCAAGATATTCGCCCGTGGGACGCTGTTCATAATTCCGGTCAACTCCCTCCGGACAGAATCGTAAGCGTGGTCTCCATCGACAAAGAACAACGGTCTTAGAGGACCGCTTATCCGGCTACAGAGCGAGAGTGC
>DATGEA010000079.1:0-5947 GCA_035310605.1 Nitrospira sp.
TTTGGGTCGAGACGGATAATGCGTATGTGACGGGGAACCTCGTGCCCGTCGCCGCCCAGGCTTCCGGAATCATCACACGGGTGCTGGCCGAAGAAACCCAGTTCGTCAACCGCGGCGACGTCCTGCTGCAACTGGACGAACATGAAGCTTACGCGGCGTTAGGCCGGTCCCGCGGGCGTCTCGGAGAAACCGTAAGGCGGATCAACGCGCTGTTCGTCACCAAGCGGCAAGTCGAAGAGAAACTCACGGCCCGGCGGGCAAGACTGGATATCGTCCGACACGATGTGGACCGGTACCGACGGGCGGCGCCCAGCGGCGCCGTCTCCAAACAAATCCTGCAGAACGCCACGGACCAGCTGCAGGCGCTTGAAGCGGACGTCCGGGAAACCCAGGCCGAGTACGACGCGTTGGATGCTCAAATCGGCGGGACGACCGTGATGGAACATCCGGCGGTCGAATTGGCGAAGCACGAATTCATCCTGGCGCATCTGGAATATGCCCGTCAGCAAATCCGCGCACCCATATCCGGATATGTCGCCAAACGTAAGGCCCAGGTGGGTGACCGAGTGAGGCCGGGGACTAATCTCATGACGATCGTCCCGCTCGATCATCTCTGGGTAGAGGCTAACTTGCGAGAAACGCAATTGGCCGAGATCCGGCCTGGCCAGACTGCCGAAGTACAGGTGGATCTGTACGGCAGCAAGCATACATTTCACGGTACGGTGGAGGGGCTGGTGCCCGGAACCGGAAGTCCGTTCGCCTTGCTGCCGCCGGACAATTCGACCGGCAATTTTATCCACATCACCGAGCGGGTGCCGGTCCGTATTGCGTTGGCCTCGGATGAGATCAGGGAGTTCCCTGTCAGGCCTGGCTTGTCCACCGTGACCAGAATTCATGTCAGTGAACGTGGGAATTCGGTGTGGTCATCTCTGGCTAAGCCGGATACGGAAGAGTATCAAACCGATGTGTACGGGGATGAGCTGACCAGCGCGGAATCCATGGCGCAAGGCGTCATGGAGGGAAACGTCGTCGTGAATGCCGAATTTGCGAGGGAACGAGCGGCGGTCACCCATTTCCCGGTAGGTTTGAATGATCAGGATCCGGAGATTTCATCGTTTAGTCCCGCGACCAATGACGACCGTTCCCACAGAACCGCACGGCAGAGAACGCGTGAGACGGCGCCCGAATCATATGTTCCACCCAGAAGCCCGGACCTCGGCTCTGCCAGCTTTCCCCTATCTCCCTCGATCGGACCTGGCTCTTCACGGCTGGGACCGGCCGCAGGGACTGATGCCTCCCGCCGCCGATTTTTGGGAGAAAAGGAACCCCGTATGGAGGGTATTGAGACTCGAAGATAGAAGTTGTCTTTTCGCTAGGGGTTCGGAGCGACAAACACCAGCACTTTGAGCCGCTGATTCGTATGGTTTCTGACTCCGTGCTCTTCTCCCGCCGGAGCCATCGTCCCCTGCCCCGGTCCCAACGTCTGCTTTTCAGTTCCGACCTGAAATGTTCCCTGTCCTTCGAGAACCAGGTACACCTTGTCCTGCTCACCATGAATGTGTCCCTTCTGTTCCTGCCCCGGCTCAAAGCAGTACACATCACAGAAGAACCGTTCAGTCTGAAAGATATTGTTCTTCTTCATCTTTTCTAAGCTAAACTGCTGATAATCCGATAATTGAATGACCTTCATGCCGCCTTTCTCCTTCGCAAAAATAAATGAGCCGCCAGCTGTGCTCCGGGAATCCGCGTCCCAGGAGTATAGCGCGATAGTTCGAAAAAAATCAGGCCCACGGCCGGGTTGTCGGGCCGACCCCTTTGACCCTCCAGTCATTTTTCGGATACGCTGCCGACCGAGCAGACATCTTGACCCCTCACGGCCTTTTCATCATGAATCGATCTGATCGACGTCGTCAAGAAGCGCGGCAAGGCACAGGACATTATTCCGGACTGGTGACCTCGCGGCTCGAAGAAGGCAAGGTCCACCTGCAGGCGGGCCGCCTGGCCGAGGCGGAGCGGGCTTATCGACTGGCACTCGACATCGCACCGCAGCATCCCGAGGCCCTTCATCTGCTCGGCCTTGTCTCCTACCGACAGAATCGACTCACAGATGCTCTTGTTTACCTGAATGCGGCCGTCGAACAACAGCCCTCATCCCCTCTCTACTGGTTCAACCTGGGAGTTATTTCGCAGAAAGCCAACCGCCCGCAGGAGGCCATGGCGGCTTATCAAAAAGCCGTTGCGCTGAATTCGCGCTATCTTGAAGCGCACATCAATCTGGGGAACGTCCTCCGTGACCGGGGGGATCTGGCAGAATCCATCAAAGCCTATCGAGCCGCATTGGCACTAAACCCCTCGCAGGCCGACACGCACAACAATCTGGGTGTCGCCCTCAAAGAACTGGGACAGATCGATGAAGCCATCGCCTCTTATCGCCGCGCACTCGAGCTCAAACCGACCCACGTCGAAGCCTTGAACAACTTGGGACTCGCATTGATGGAAGGCGGCACTCTCCACGACGCCATCGCATCGTTCCAACAGGCCCTCACGATCGTTCCGGGTTACCAGAAGGCCCTCTACAATCTCGGCATCGCCTGGTCATGGGCCGGCGAAGATACGAAGGCGGTCGACTGCCTGCAGCAGGTGGCCAGGGCCAAGCACGACCACGGCAAGGCCGTCGCTGAGACGGTCCTCTACCGCTCACGCGTCAAGCACGACGTCGAGCAGATACAGTATCTGCTCGACCAGCACAGTCTTGATGACGGCCAGCGCCCCTATCTCGCCTCGTTACAGCAGCTGCTCCACGAATTGGATCAGGTTCCCTTGCCGGGCAATCGCCTTTCCGTTGCACCAGAAATTCCGGCTCGCATCGCCTCCTCCTTCAATCGCCTGCTCTATTGCATGCCCCCGGTACGACTCGAACAGGGCACCCTCAACCCCGCTCTCGACGTGAACGCCATCGAAGCGCGGTACCTGGGCAGGCACCCGGAGGTCACCTATATAGACGGGTTGTTGAATTGGGAGGCGCTCGACGCGCTCCGCCGGTTCTGCTGGGAAGCAACCATCTGGAAGAAAGACTACGAAAACGGATACAGCGGTGCATTTCTCGGTGACGGCTTCGCGTCACCGCTGCTCTTTCAGATCGCAGAGGAGCTTCGACGGAGATTTCCGCGCATCTTCTCACACCACCGGCTCACGCAGGCCTGGGCGTTCAAGCACGACAGCGCGCGGCGCGGACTGAACATCCATGCCGATGCCGCAGCGGTGAACGTCAATTTCTGGATTACTGCCGATGACGCCAACCTCAACCCGGACACAGGCGGATTGGTCGTCTACGACAAAGAGGCGCCCAAGGAATGGAATTTCAAAGACTACAACAGCGCTCAGAACAAATCCAAGATTCTCTCGTGGCTGAAGGAGGCCGGGGCCGAAGCGGTGAAGATTCCTTACCGCGCCAATCGAGCCGTCGTCTTCAATTCAGATCTCTTTCACGAAACGGACGAAATCTCGTTCAAAGACGACTATCTGAGCCGACGTATCAACATCACTCTCCTTTACGGCTACCGCCTGAAGGCATAGCTCCGCACAGCATTCCGAATTGAGAACCTGCTAGCTCGCTTTGGGGAGTTGACTGGGGGGAAGAAGCCTGGCGAACTCGTCCGTCGGCATCGGACGTCCGAAGAGGTAGCCCTGAGCCTGGTCACAGCCTTCGGCGAGCAGGATGGCCCGCTGTTCCTCCTGCTCTACCCCCTCAGCCAGGACCTGAAGCTGAAGACTATGAGCCATGGCGATGATCGCGCGAACGATGGGTATCGGTCCGGTTTGTCTTGAGATCTCACGGACAAACGACTGATCGATCTTTACGACATCAATCGGCAGCCGCTGAAGAAAACTGACCGACGAATACCCCGTTCCGAAATCATCGATCGCCAGCTGAATGCCCATAGCCTTCAGGTTTCTCAACAAGGCGATCGAGACATCCATATTGCGCATAGCAACGGATTCCGTCAGTTCCAACTCAAGCCAGCCGGGGGACAGTCCGGTTTCTCGAAGCGTATCCTCAACGGCCTTTACCAGCGTAGTGCCGTGGAACAAGGAGTTGGAAACGTTGATCGAGATGCGCCTCGGGGAAAGTCCGCGCTGCTGCCAGACCCGACTTTGACGGCACACCGTCCGCAAGACCCACTCATCGATCGCGCGGATCAGCCCCGAATCCGCTGCCGCCCCCAGGAACACCGCCGGCCCCAGCAACCCCTGCCGCGGATGTTGCCATCGCACCAGCGCCTCCGCCCCCACGATCTCCATGGTTCGCAAATCGATCTGCGGCTGGTAATACACCACGAATTCCTCACGCTCCGTCGCATGACGAAGCTCGGCCTCCATCACCAACCGCTCGTTGGCCGCGGCATTCATAGCCGTCGAGTAGAACTGGTAATTGTTTCGACCCAGTTCTTTCGCGTGATACATCGCACTGTCGGCGTGTTTCAGGAGCATATCCACCGAGTCTCCATCGGTCGGGAAGATCGCGATTCCGACGCTGACCGTCATGAAGATTTCATGTCCGTTGATCAGGAAGGGCTTGGCCAGCGCGTCCAGAATGCGCCGCGCCACCTTCCCGGCGTCCTGCACATCGCGCAGATTGGTAAGCAGCACGGTAAACTCGTCTCCGCCCAGTCGAGCCAGCTCGTGCGTCACCTCCTGCTCCACCGACCGGCCGACAGAGTCGCTGTGCCGAACCGAGTCTGCCAGACGATCGGCGACGCTCTTCAACAGCAGGTCACCGACGTGATGTCCCAACGTATCGTTGATGGCTTTGAATCGATCGAGATCGAGGAACAGGGTGGCTAATGTCGTCTGATAGCGACGGGCATGCGAGAGCGCCTGGGTGACGCGATCCTTGAATAACATCCGATTGGGCAGGCCGGTCAGGCTGTCAAAGTAGGCCAGTCGGTGGATCTCCCGTTCGGAACGTTTTCGTTCACTGATGTCCTGAGCCGTTCCCACGATCGACAAGGCCTTGAGCTGATCATCAAACACCGCCTCCGCCTGCAGATTGACCGTAAAATCCGCTCCATTGGGCAGGACGAGACGATGATCGATATCGCAGGGTTTCCGTTCTGGCAGAATCCCTTTCAAGGCCCGGGCCACAGAGTCTTGATCCTCCGGATGCACCAGTTGAAGGAAGGCATCCAGGGTCCCACCGAAATCGGCGGGCCGGACGCCCATCAGCCGGCACAATTCGGATGACGCTGTAAACTCATTGGTATCCGGACGCCATTCCCAGTTGCCGATCTTGGCAATGCGTTGGGCTAATCCCAGCCGGCTTTCACTTCGTATCAACGCGTCCACGATATGACTTCCGCGCAACATATACCGCACGCGATGATTCAGAATCGTCGGATTGATCGGTTTACTGATAAAATCGGTGGCTCCATGTTCATAGGCACCGGCGATCGATGCCGCGTCATCGAGACCGGTCATGACCAGGATCGGCACGCGGGTCCCCCCGACTGATTTCCGCAGTTTTGCGCAGACTGTAAATCCGTCCATCTCCGGCATCATCACGTCCAGAACCACAATATCCGGCCGGCGGGAGACAAACTGTTCCAACGCCTGCGCTCCATTCTCAGCCTCGCAGACCTGAAGCCCCGACTGCTCGAGGGCTTGACGGAGGAATGTTCGCACCGATTCTTCATCATCGACCAGCAGCGCCAGTGGTACCGCGCCTTGTTCTTGTTTCTGCACGTACATTTCCTCTTGGCTCCCATTGAAGAGCCTTACAGATTGACGAATAAGGGGTCAGTCACTGATCCGGCGGGGGACAGCCGTCCTCACAGGAACGTGTGACGGTCTGCCTGCTGCTGCGCGGAACGGCGGCCTCCCATGCAACATGCTTCACGGCAGCTTGTCTATACCTTTTCCTTACGTATTCTCCTGATGGTCACTAAAA
>DATGEA010000080.1:0-2635 GCA_035310605.1 Nitrospira sp.
CATCAAGAAGCTACGCGAGGCCCTCGGCGACGATTCCGAGAACCCTCGCTTCATTGAGACCCTTCACCGCCGCGGCTACCGGTTCATCCAGCCTGTCAGTGGGGACACTCCTCCTGCTGCAGAACACGTCGGGAAGCCCGAGCCAGTGGCTATAGTACACACGAGCCGTTACAACTGGGCGATTGTTGCCTGTGCCATTGCTGGGATCCTACTCGTCGCAGGGTCGAAGCTGACTTCCCCGCAGTTGGTTCCCAAGATCACTGTGTTCACCCAGTTGACCAGCGATGGACAACTCAAAGTGGGTCCTCTGCTGAGCGACGGTGTACGCATTTACTTTGGCCATTCCTTGCCCGACGGTGTCTACCTCAACCAGGTCCCCGTAAATGGGGGAGATAGTGTTCCACTCTCCACTTCGCCTAAAAAAGCATTGCACCAGGTGGACATTTCATCCGATAAAAGCAAGCTGCTGGTGTTTGGGGCATCCACACTGGAACCTCAGCTACCTTCGGGGTTCCCACCTGCTCACACGACTCCGCCGTGTATTTTGCCCATCGCCGGGGGGTCGCTCCGCTGCTTCGGAACAGTGTATCCAGACAGTGCCGCTTGGGGCTTGGACACAGACACTGTGATGTATTCCAAGGCAAATGAGATCTTCCTCGTTAGAATTGATGGGAGAGGCTCACGCCGGCTCGCTACGATCCCGGGAGTCGTTTACTTGACCGGCTTCAGTTGGTCGCCCAACAGACGCACTGTCCGTTTCGCCGTAGGTGAAGGGCGTTCCCCGTCAAGTGGTGATCCTTTAAACGTATTATGGGAAATGTCGGCGGACGCGACTAAGCTCCGGCCCGTGCTGCCAGGGTGGGGCAATCTGCATGCTGCGTGCTGTGGCCATTGGACACCCGATGGCAAGTACTTCGTCTTTCAAGCGACAAGCCAAGGTAGAACAGACCTCTGGGTAATCCCGGAGGTCAGGGGTATCTTCGGCGCCGGGAGTGGGCAGCCCGTTCGTCTGACCAACGGCCCGATACAGTTCCATTCCCCCATGCCCAGTGCAGACGGCAAAAGGATTTTTGCGATCGGCAGAGCAACTCGCGTGGAGCTGGCACGTTTCGATCCTCAGAAGGGAGAGTTTCTGCCGTATTTGCCAGGCATCTCTGCTGATCAATTGTCGTTCTCGAGCGACGGGAAGTGGGTGGTGTACGTCTCCTTTCCCGAAGGCAGCTTATGGCGCGCAAAAGTGGACGGCACCGACCGGGCACAACTGACTTTCCCTCCTATGAGGGTCATCGTTCCACGCTGGTCACCCGATGGCAAGCGTATCGCCTTTATGGCGGCTGGTTCAGACAACATATGGAAGATCTATGTCGTGCCTGTCGAAGGTGGCGCGGCGCGCTTGTTGCTCCCGGGCAGCGGGCAGGAGGCCGACCCCAACTGGTCAGCCGACGGTCAATGGCTGGTGTTCGGCCCTGTGTGTTGCCCGAAAGGTAGCGAAACGGAGCTTTTACACACCCTCGATATGCGTACCAATCACGTTTCCATGGTGCCCGGTTCTCGCGGCCTCTACTCCCCGCGATGGTCGCCCGACGGCCGCTACCTGGCCGCCTTGAGGGCAATAACCTATGAATTGATGCTTTTCGATTTCATTAGCAAGAAATGGACGCAGCTGACGGATTTCGCGGCCGCCTACCCCAACTGGTCGCATGACGGCCGCTATATCTATTTTCAGGACAAGACGAAAGGAATTGACGCCCCTCCCCGCTTGGTCCGCATCTCCATCCCAGGCCGTAAGTTAGAGACCCTGGTAGACATGGCGAGAGGCATGCACGTCTCCGCTCGTGCCGATGTTATCCCATGGAGCGGACTGGCGCCCGATGATTCGCCTCTTGTGGTTCGCGATATCAGCACGGAGGAGATCTACGCCCTCGATTGGCAGGAGCAATAGCTTGGCGATCCCGCAGGGAACAGTCTAGTTGGTATCGGGGAAACACCCCTCGTTCATATTGCGGAGCATCCCTCGTTTTTCCTTGGGACCGTTCGGTCCGGAAGAGCATGGCCGCCCGGCTCTGACAGGCAGCACCAGGGCAGCGCATACGGACCTTCCCCCCGAATCTACGCTGCGCTGTGTTCGCCGATCCGTTCTCCCACACTAGCCCGCCGGGTTATTTCGAGCACGGAATCGAGTCTCGTCAGCTCGAGCAGCTCCTCGACGTGAAGAGTAGCGTTCGTGAGTTGCAGTTCAAAGCCGAGCTCAAGACCGAGGGCTTGCAGAAAAACCGCGCTCGGCCAGCTGCCCCGTGGCGAAGCCTGCTCTTTGACCGAGTGAGCAAAAGATCGTCGCTTTTGCTGGCTGTTCATCGAGGCCTACGCAGCGTGATGTTGCTGAGGATCTAACCCGAAACGAGCATGGCAACAACTATGGCGAGGAACGCTCAGCAGCAGCGGGGGCGTGGCTTGACGTTCAGCTTCTGGCGTAAGAACTCCCGGTAACTGGCCCGCGAACCCGGCTTGCCGGTACGTTGCAGGAAGCGGCGGTAAGCCGCTTCGTCAAAGATCTCACGGAGCATGGCCAATACGGTGGCGCCGACCTGGTGCAACTTCTTCATGAGGCCTCATCGGTAACAAAGCGTGTGGGAAC
>DATGEA010000081.1:0-4141 GCA_035310605.1 Nitrospira sp.
TGGTCGGCCGTCAGATGCAACGTGCCTTGATCCACGATGACCGAGCCATCCGCCTCGTAGATTTCCTGACCTTGCAGGTAATCGATGCGATCGGCTTTCACATTGAGAGGAAGCGCCCCGGATCCGGATGCAGGTGAGGCCCCCGACGAACCCGCGGCTGCCCCCTGGGTCGCAAGGAGAATTCCGAATAACAACACACAGGTCAGGCAGCCCACTACCCGCGTAAGGACTCCTGCCATGTCAACCCCGAAGCGGCGACAGCCCACAGCCACGGAACAACGCCTTCACATCACCAATTAGCATGAGAGAGCCGGTGACGCAGATGAGATCATCCGTCCCCGCCAGCTGCTTCGCGTGCCCCAGCGCATCGCTCAGCACCGCCCTCGCATGCGGATGAGGCCATTGGTCCCGCAATTCGCTCTGTAAGTCCTGAACCGTCGCCGAACGCGGTAAATCGGCCTGAGTGAGCACCACCTCATCGACCAGGTCCCTCAGCGGCTCGATAAACCCCCGATGGTCCTTGTCACGCATCATCCCCAAGACAAGAATAACCCGACTCCCCGGATGGGTCAGGCGATACGTGCGCAGGTACTGGGACAACGCCGTGGCCGCTGCCGGATTGTGGGCTCCGTCGAGCACCGTCATCGGCCGGCGGTCCACAATCTCGATTCGTCCTTCCCAGGACACCCTGCCCAAACCTTCCCGGACCGCCTGTTCCGTGACCGCAATCCCGTTTGAACCGGCGGCTTCGAGCAAGGCCAACGCGCAGGCCGCATTGTCGAGTTGATGGACGCCCTGTAACGCGCAACGGAGATCGTTGTACCGGAGGCCACGGCCGACAAACGAGAACCGTTCCGGAGTACTGCCGATGGCGTGAAAATCACGCCCCAGACAGCTGAGCGGAGCCGATCGATCCCGTGCGATTTGTTCAATCGTCCGGTGCGCTTCATCAGGCACTCGTCCGACGACGACCGGTACGCACGCTTTGATAATGCCGGCCTTCTCGAAGGCGACCGAGGCCAGCGTCGTCCCAAGATACTCTTGATGATCGAGCGCGATCGTGATGATCGCGCAGGCCAGCGGCGTCACGACGTTCGTCGCATCGTACCGCCCCCCCATGCCGACCTCGAGGACGGCGACATCGACTTGCGCATCGGCAAAATAGCTCAAAGCCATGGCGGTCGTACATTCAAAGAACGTGGGCGACAAGTCCGGCCCGCACCGTTCCTTCACCTGCTCCGTCACCCGCGCGACTTCCGACTCTGAAATCATCTCACCATTGACACGAATCCGTTCCCGAAACTCGACGAGATGAGGGGAGGTGTAGAGACCCACACGATAGCCCGCAGCCTGTAAGATCGAGGCCGTCATGGCGGCTGTCGACCCTTTCCCGTTCGTCCCGGCAATATGAAGCGTGCGGTACCGGGCTTGCGGCATGCCGAGACGACCGGTCAGAGCCGTCATCGTCTCGAGCCCTAACTTGATCCCATGCTTTTGCAGGCTATAGAGGTAGGCGACGGAAGAAGCGTAGGTCATGATGGATGCCGAAGAAGACTGCGAGGATCGCTAAAAATGGGCGACGAGGGTGCTGAGAGTTTCCTTCAGCTGTTTACGCTCGACAATCATGTCGATCATGCCGTGCTCCAAGAGAAACTCCGCGCGCTGAAATTGATCGGGTAGTTGCTGCTTGATCGTTTGCTCGATGACGCGGGGACCGGCAAAACCGATCAAGGCCTTCGGCTCGGCGATGATGACGTCACCCAACATGGCCACGCTGGCTGTGACACCTCCGAACGTGGGATCCGCCAACAGACAAATGAACGGGAGCTTGGCTTCCCCGAGCTTCGCCACCGCCGCGGAGGTCTTGGCCATCTGCATGAGGGACAGAATCCCTTCCTGCATCCTGGCTCCTCCGGAAGCCGTCACCAGCACCACCGGCAAACGGGCTTCAAGCGCCCGATCGATCGCACGGCAGATCTTCTCACCGACCACCGACCCCATGCTGCCGCCCATGAATCCGAAGTCAAACACGCAGAGAGCGACACGGCGACCGTTCATCATGCCCTCGCCGATCATAATGGCGTCTTTTCGGCCAGTCTTTTCCTGTTGCGCCTTTACCCGGTCCTTGTACGATTTCGTGTCGTGGAAGTTCAGCGGATCCTGCGGACTCAATTCGGCATCCCACTCCTTGAAAGTGCCGAAATCCACCAGCAGCGTAATGCGCTCCATCACCGAAATTGGAAAATGGTAGTCGCACTTCGGGCAGACCTTGTTATTCCGCTCGACTTCCTTGCGATATACGATCTCCCGGCAATGGTTGCACTTCAACCACATGCCTTCCGTCACCTTCGATCGCCTCGGGGCCTCGGGCTCCGAGCCTTTCTGCTTCTTAAACCAGGCCATGACTATCTCCTTGTGCGGATCGCCAGAATCGCCCCGCCTTTATTTCCATGAAAAGCTCGCGGCATTAGCGACGCGACGTGCCTAGGCGAGTGCGCAGAATACCATAGGTCCATATGCGACGCACGTGGATTTCCCCTGACAGACAAGCGGGTGAAGATCAGGAAATCGGCTCTCCTGTGAGGATCCGATAGACGATGGACAGACCGAGCCCCATACTCCCCAAGCAGGCCAGCCCCTGGACGGTGAGGAAAACCGGCCGGCCAAGGCGAAACGACCAGATGACCGGCACGCTCAGGACCAATCCGATCAGCATCATCCCGAGAATCGAGCCACAACCGAACACCGCAATATAGACCAAGCCTTCCATGACGGTGCCGGCGGATGAGACGACCAGAAGCAGCAGGGCGGCCGAACCGGCGAGCCCATGCGCCATCCCGATACAGAGCGGACGAAGCGATTCACGCCACCAATGGAGATGTCCATGATCCACCAGCACCGCGTGGCTGTGAAGATGGACGTGCCTCGTTCCATCATGATCGTGCTGGTGGACGTGCCACTGTTCGTTGAACAACTTCATCCCGAGGATGCCGCCAAGGACGATCAGCATGATGCCGACTGCGCCTTCGGCCGCCCGCGCCAATAACTCGGGTACTGGCATGCGCAACCACAGGACGATCAGACCGACGAGCAACAGGATCAACGTATGGCCGATTCCCCAGCTGAATCCGATCAAGCCGGATGCTTTCAGCGACGGCCGCTGCGCCAAGACCGTCGACACCGCCGCGACGTGATCGCTGTCCAGGGCGTGGCGGAGCCCCAGCATGAATCCCAAACTGAGCAATGTCAGGAACGACGGATCGGTCATGACGCGATGACGATGCAAGAATTGCGAAATGTCGGACGGGCTGCGCGAGCCTGTCGCTGCGGGCGAGATGGTCTCACGCCCGACTCAGCCGCCACGGGCATGCATTTCCAGGTGTGGATCTTCACGGAGCTTGTCGATACCGATGAGTCCGCCCTCCCGGAGCCCTACACGCTCCAGCGCCTTGCGTTCTTCCGCGCCACGATCGCGCCGGGATTCCCAGCCGGCCCGGATGAAGGCACGCATGTCCTGTGCCGACATGCCCGCACGCAGCGGCTTCCGGAGATCCGTTCCGGCCGTGGCATACAGACAGCGGTACCACATGCCGTCGGCGGTCACACGGCTCCGATCGCATGTGGAGCAAAACGGCGTCGTGGTTGAGGGAATAATGCCGAATGTGGTGCCATCCGGCAAGACAAATCGCTGCGCCGGCGCCGATCCGCGCTCCGGCATCGGTTCGATCTTGCCGTAGTATTTGGCGAACATTGAGAGCATCGTCTCGCGAGACAGTACCTTCTCAGGGGCCCACCCGTTGGCGCCCCCCACATCCATGTACTCGATGAATCGCACTTCGGCTTGATAGTGCTTGCCGAATTCGATCAACGCGACCAACTCATCGTCGTTGAATCCGCGTATCGCCACGGAATCAAGCTTGAGGCCGGGGAATCCGGCACGGCCGACAGACTCGATCCCTTCCAGCACGCGCGCGTACTCGTCGCGACGAGTGAGCTGTCGGAATCGTTCCGGCCTGAGCGTATCCAAACTCACCGTGACGCGATGCAGGCCCGCCTCGTAGAGCGACTGAGCCTGATCGGACAGGAGGATACCGTTTGTGGTGAGTGCAATTTCCGTGATCCGTCGATTCTGAAGCAGCAG
>DATGEA010000082.1:0-6120 GCA_035310605.1 Nitrospira sp.
GTCGCAACCTGGGTCACGGATCCACCCCCCTCCCGCACGGATTCATCATCGGCAAGACATCCTGTCTCCCCTGCCGCTGCTCATTTTGCCTGATAGCCGGGGGATGGTGGGGTGAGTACGGCGGTGCTGTCGGCTCCGACGGGGCAGGCGAAAGCGACCGACGAATCAACACGTATGTCCGGATTGAGATGAGCTTCCGACATTCCGAGGACCGTAAGTAGTCCATGTTCATCGTCGATATCGTGTTCCGTCTGGTCCGGCAAAACCCTGATATCCGTCATGCCTCGACGAACGTGCCGGCATTCGTATTGGCGTTGTGGTCGGTGATGTCGGCAGAATTGCCTGCATCCGTGAGCCGTCGATTAAACCAGGCGGCGAACAAGGCCAACAGGAACAGCACGAGCCCGATCACGATCACGCTGGTATATTCGTTGAACCTCTCCGTCACCCAGCCGAAAAACGTCATGCCGGCCATCGAAGTAGCCGTCGCAATTGCCGTGTAGATTGCCATGACCCGTCCCACCATGTGGTCCGGCGAGAATTCCTGGATCGTACCCCAGGCGATGGGGGTCCATGTGCCGAACCCCATCCCGATGATGGCCACGAGCACCGTCGCCGTCACCAGGTCCTGCGTTCAGACAAGCCCGCAGAGTGCCGCTCCGCCGATGACGCTGGAGACTGACACGACTTGGACGCGCTTGCGCGCTCCCCATCGCGTCAACGGCGTGAGAGCGAGTGAGACCAGAAACAAGCCAACGCCCAGCCAGGACCAGAGATACCCGACCTCCACCGGGCCCAACGCGAAAAGTTTTTTCCGAACACCGGGAATAGTGTGGTGAAGGCGCTTGTCCCAAACGTGTACAGGGACGCCATCAGGATGAGAATCAGAATGGTCGGTTGGGACAGCAGGGAATACCGGATTCCTTCCTTCAGGTCGCGAATCATCGCAGCCACCCGGCTGCGTTGCCGGTGCGACTGTATGCTGCGAGGGAGCCGGACCGGCAGCAGGCATAGTGCCGACGCAAGGTACGTCAGTGCATTCGCGCAGAGGACGTCGTGTGACCCGGAAAAGGCGATGCCGAGGCCGCTGAGCGCAGGCCCGATGATGATGCCGATGCTCGTTGTGCTCTGAAGCAGCGCGTTGGCTCCGGTGAACCGGGGTCGGGTCGACCAGGAAGGGGACGGATGCGGACAGTGTAGGCACGAACATGGCCGTCGCGATGCCATACAGGAACACCAGGAGGTAGAGCATCTCGACCGTGAACAATTCTACCGATACCCAACAAGGAATCAAACCAATCAAGATCGCTCGCGCGACCTCGCTGCCGATCAGAATCGCTTTCTTGGGCAGACGATCAACCGAGACGCCGATCAGCGGGCCTAAAAGAATAAGCGGAAGCGTCTGGAGTAAGCCGATGATGCTGGTTTTCAGCGCAGATCCCGTCACGGAGTAGACAAACCAGAGATGGGCCAGCCTGCTCACCCCGTCGGCCACTTGCGACAGCACCTGACTCCACCAGATCAGGCTAAAATCACGCGTCAACAACCATCGCTTTCCTTCGACGGGCGCAAGGGTGGCGGCCAGACCGGGTTCGAGGTTTCTCTGCTGAACGGCGATGCGTTGGCCTTGGCTGAGCCCCACTAAGATTGTTCTCCCCGGGCGTCGGTCTCACACAAGGCGTCGACCTCAGGTCTTCATCTCGCCTTGATACTCGAAGTAGGTACCGGTTTCGGACGGTCATTAACAGGGGGGACTGAACAAAAAACGAAGGGATGGAACAAGCCTGATTCCGGGACCCCGGCTAGGCGATCGCCACCTCCACGGTCGTGGCTCGGCGGGCGAACTGGGTCGCTACGCAAGCCGTCAGCAGGAGCACGAGTCCGAGGCCGATGAGACTGGCTGCCGGTCCGATCGCATCCGCCACCCAGCCGAATCCCGACATGCCGACCATGGCCGCCGCCATCGAGCCGGTGCTGAAGGTCGTGAGGACTCGACCCATGAGGTGCGAAGGCGTGATCTCCTGTAGCAGTGCCCACACCACCGGGTTGAGGACTGCCGCGCCTGCGCCTACCAGGGTCACGAAGGCCGCCGCGACGAACGGGGACTCCAGCAGGCTGAGGCTGCAGACTGCCAACCCACCCATCGCTGTTCCCCTGACGAGGATATGCATCCGGCTCCGCACGTCGTTCTTTCCTTGTAAGGCCAGCCATGAGGAGGCGCTGAGCATCCCGATTCCCAGGGCAGACCAGAGCCAGCCGAGCTGAACCGGTCCCACGTGCAGCAGTTCCTTCGCATAGACGGGTAGGACGAAGATAAAGGCGCTGGCTCCAAGGTTGTACAACGCCGAGATAATCACCAACAGAAACACCGTCGAGCGCTCACCGAACACGAACCGGAACCCCACAGCAAGATCACGCAGCACCGATCCCGGCAGTGCGGAGTCCTCCGGAGTCTGCCGAAGGGTCTCGGTGATCCGGATCGGGATGAGACAGAGAGCCGAGATGAGGAACGTGGCCGCATTCACGTAGAGGACGTGTTGTGCTCCAATCAGCGCAATCAGTATTCCGCTGACGGCCGGCCCCAACAGGATGCCGATGTTGTTCGTGCCCTGGATGAGGGCGTTCGCCGAGACCAGTTCGGATCGTCTGACCAGCATGGGAACGGCCGAGACCAGCGCCGGGCCGAACACCGTGGAGACCATCGAGGTCAGGAAGATCAAAATATAGAGCCCTTCAAGGTTCAGGAAGCCCAGGCCGTACAGCGCCGGGATGAGGAAGGTCATGACGGTGCGGATCAGATCCACCCAGACCATGACCTTTTTCTTCGGGAGACGATCGAGATAGACACCGATGAGGGGGCCGAAGACCAGCGGCGGAATGGTCTGTAACAGGCCGACCAATGCGATCATCATGGCCGAGCCGGTGAGCTCGTAGACAAACCACAACAACGCTACTTTATTAAGGCCTTCGCCCACTTGAGACGTGACCTGCCCCCACCAGAGCAACCCGAAGTCCCGGGTCTTGACTAACCGCCATCCTCTGCTGTCTGGGCCGGCTGATTCGGATCGCATGGTGTTTTCTTCAAGATCCTGTTTTGTGTTCCTGTGTGATCATCTCAACTCAACGCTCGCGCCCTTCGAAGTGAGGGGTAGCTTCCTGGTGACAGTTTCTTCTCAAGGCAATTTACAGACCAGTCCGGTGACGCAACGATGGGCTCATGAGAGACAAGAAAAAGATTTGAATTTCACGGAGATTGGATGAAACCCCTCGCATCGACGGCTACGAGCGACGAATAATTAAGGACAATTTGGCCTCAGCAAAAGACAGGCTGTCCCACTGGAATCTTTTCGGTCACCGTGAGAGAGGTCTCGCCATGGAGCCCCCGCTATGCCGAGCGACTCAACGCCTGGTTACACATGCAGCCGGAAAGCACTTTTCTGGATGGCTCGATGGTGGACTGGTCTATGGGGTCACATCCCATCGCAAATGAGCGCGTATACATGCTTGCTGGTAACCGCAAACTGGGCAGGACTATTATCACGCCAAGGTGCCCGTGGTCGCTCAGCAATGAGCCAAAGCTGGTGTCCGGCTTGAAAAGTCCTGAACGAGGCTTTCGGGAAGAAGTAGGAGGAGCAGAGAGCTTTGACACCACCGGCGTGACATAGCCAGCGCCGCCATGGGTATCACACGAACAGAAGTGAGATGCAGCATCTGCGGTGAACTGCTCGTAAAGGTAAACCGAGAGCGGCCGGACCATCAATCATACTCCATAGAATCATTGAAATTACGTTGAGAATTTGCGCCGACCTGGCGACATTGCACTCCGAGACCTGAAATCCTTCTTTCACGATCACCCCCCAATACTCCATCGCTACAGACACCGACTCTTCGCTGCTGCACTCTGCCAGGGAGCCGTCCTGCACTTCCTCGACGGCAAGAACGGGGTGAAGGATTTCGACATCTGGCGTGTTTTAAAGCCCCTGGTTCCGGTGACGCGTGCCGCCTCACTGACAAGGATTACAGCTGGGGGGCGTCATCACATAATCGTAGTCAGCTAATAGAGTTGCATCACAATAGCCGATTCCACATGCCCGGTGCTCTTGTTGCACCATTCTCTTTCAGAGGCAACTAGACGGGGCATAGGTCACAGCACTACGATAACCAAGCTGAAAGGGGAGGGGCAAGTAATCCATTCGTGTTTGCATGGTCAGAAAAATGCATCATCGTCTGATGGAGCAGACCCTCGATCATCGCCAGCGTAAAGACATGCTGCTCCAGAAGAAGCTCCTTCCAGGCGATACCTCCGAGGGGACCCATTACGAGTTTGTCGCGAAGCAGAAGTGATGTGCGTTCGCCGGGCGAATCGAAAGGATCTGCGATAGGCTTTTCAATGGTGAGGCACGCCACTCGTTCATCCTGGTGGGTTATCGCATTCTGCCTCATGCCCCTCTATGCGTCTGCCGACGTGCACACGATTACGGCGACGGGCGAGTATCGGACGGGGGCCTATGACACACTCCCTGAGGCACAACGCCTCGCCTTAGTGTCAGCAAAGTCACTGGCCCTGGAGCAGGCAGTTGCCTATCTGGATACGGTGGCTGCGGTGAAACAGCTGGGGCTGAATCGGGAAGAGCTTCGGGCTTACAGCGTCGGCCTCTTGGATATCAGACAGTACCCTAGCCAAACGACCAGCGTCGAGGCGCTGAGGACAGTTTCGGTACCGGTGACCATCGTAGTTGATCCTGCTGTCATCCCCCATCAGCTTGGCCGCCTGATGCAGAACGAACGGGCCAAAACGGAATTGATGCGGATCAGGGACAAGCTCGATGGCTATCAAAAAGAATTGGCGACCGCCCAAGAGCGATTAGCGACGACCAAGGACGCAGCTGAGGCAAAACTCTTCCTTCAGCACCGTAGTGACATCCTGGGTCTCATCGACACGGAGGAACAATTCGCCCACACCTGGATGAGTTTGCTCGGCGCGCGAGAGCGTGAACAGCACGAAGACCGTGCAAAACAGGAGACCCGCACCCAGAAAAAAGAGTTGGCCGGCACGCCTGATAATGCCGAGGAGCATCGCAAGAAGGGGGGGTTGCTTAACAAACAAGGGAATTATGACGCGGCTCTCGCAGAATTCCGTCAGGCGCTCCGCATCATGCCCGATTTGGATCGTGCCCACCTGGGTATAGGGGCGGCCCTGCAAGGGAAAGGGGACGTCGATGGGGCCATCGCCGAATATCGCTCGCTGCTTGCACGACATCCGAACGACCCCGATACCCATAACAATTTGGGTACTGCCCTCCAACAGAAGGGCGATGTTGCGGCGGCGATTGCCGAATATCGTACCGCCCTTCAATTTCAGCCCGATGATGCGCTGACGCGCTTCAATCTGGGTACGGCGCTTTCCACCAAGGGCCAAGTTGAGGAGGCGGTAGGGGAATATCGAACGGCGATCCGACTGAATCCCGACCTAGTGCAGGCATACTTCGATCTCGGCAGTCTCTTGAAGGACACCGATCAAGCGCGAGAGGCCATCGATGCCTTCCGAGAATATGTGAGGCGAGCCCTCAACACGCCGGGCAATACGCCCCTGATTGAGCAGGCACAAGCCTACCTGGAGAAGGCTAGGGAAAGGCGTCGCGAAAGAGACGGTCCGCAGGGGGCCGGAAATTGACAAACGAGAAGGACTAGGTCCCGACATGTAATCGAAGCTTAATGGGAGCCCGTATTTCTCCCCCATCCACCCAAGATAAAATTAAGGATCAGATTGTGACGAGGCAGAAGTAATCTATTCCTGAGCGACAAACTCATGAGAACATCAGCCAGAGAGGCATCTCACGAACACGGCGGCTTCTCATGCCTATGGCAATGAGCTATCATCAGCGAGAAAGAACGATTACACTTTCCCTATGGCAATCCTTATCGTGATCGTGCTGGTTGTGGGAGCATGGGTTTCTTATGACGTTTGGTGGCTTCAGCAACCACCTCTTGATCGACCGCCTCGTGCACTAGACATCAACACGGCAACGGTCAGTGAGCTAACTGCGCTTCCTGGAATTGACCAATCGACAGCGGAGAAGATTGTCAGTGAACGTCCGTATAATGAACAAGATGACCTCG
>DATGEA010000083.1:0-6619 GCA_035310605.1 Nitrospira sp.
ACCGTGAAGAGACGAAGCAGCCCTCACTGCCACCCCGTAACTTCATATCCCTTTTCGATGAGACAGCGCACCACCGCATCGGCATAAGGCGGATCCGGCTCAAGCGGCTTATACGCCCCACCGGCAAGCCCGATGATCAGCCCAAGCCCTCCTCCGACTGCCGCCCCGATCGTCACTCCGGTCGCACCGCCGATCAAACCGGATGACGCGCCGACCGCGGCCCCGCCGACCATGCCGATCACGGCCCCGGACGCGACGTTACTCGTACGATTCGTTCCATGCTGAAGGCCGGCAGCCTCAGCCTTGTGCTGGCAGGCCGCCACTTCCAATTTTGAAGCCTCCCGCCCCTGAAGTTGCAGCTTCGCATTCGACCGCAACATGGGCTCCGGCCCCGCACAAGCCAGAAGACCCGTTGCCGTAACAACTATGAGTAATTCCCGCCATCGTGTTTCAGCCACTCGTTCGTTCCTTTTCCCACACCTGCCGGGCCTGCCGCCGAACCCGTTTGGGCTGCGCGCCCGATTCACCGCCCCACTCGAGCGGCGGAGACCCGCGCCCCACTTACTCTCTTACTGCCAGCCCGTCACCTCATACCCCTTTTCCTGCAAACAGCGATTGACGAAATTCGTATAGGCTTCGTTCGGCTGGGACGACCCGAATGCCGCATGCCAGAGCCCCATCAAGAGCCCCCACACCGCCCCGCTCGCCGCGCCGATGGCGGAACCGATACCGGCGGCTCCGGATATGGCGCCGCCCACGGCCCCGCTCGCCGCCCCCACACCGGCTCCGACAGCCGTGCTCGTCGCAACGCGGCCGGCACTCCCGCTGCCTTCCTCCGCCCCAGCCGATTCGGCCAGCTGCTTGCAAGCATCGATATCCCGCTCCGCCGTGTCTTTCCCTACCGATGTGAAATGGGCATTGGGGTACAGAACAGGCTGGGCGCTGGAGCAGGCAGCGAGGAGGAACAGTCCGCTGACCACAGACAGCTTCGTGCGTCTCAACATGATTAGATTGATCCCTGCAGACCCAGTTTAGCCATGACGGTTTCGGCGGTCACACCTCTGAGAGCGACGCGCTTGCGCCGTCCCCCCGCACCGGATTCGATGTGGACCGCCGAGGGCGGCACGGACAATTCCCTTGCAAGAAACCGGATCAGTTCCTCGTTGGCCGCCCCGTCGACCGGCGGCGAAGCGACCCGGATCTTCAGCGCATCGCCATGGACGCCGACACATTCGGTGCGTGAGGCTTTCGGCTGGACATGGACCATGAGGACCGCCCCATCTTTGCTGTCCTGCACGATCCGGGAAGTCATGTACGACGGGAAGAATTCACTGAACACTCATCAGAAGATCGCCTTGACCAACTCGTGAATGCTGCGCTGCATGTCCGAATCGTCGGTGATCGGCCTGGCGATCGCCACATCACAGGCCCTGTCGATGGCAATGCCTTCCCTGATCAAGGTCCCGGCATAGATCAGGAGTCTGGTGCTCACACCTTCCTCCAACCCGTGATTCTTGAGGTTACGCACTTTCCCGCCGAGCTTCACCAATCCGCCCGCAACATCGGCGCCGACGCCCGATTCACGCTGCACGATCGTCGTTTCCACTTCAGCGGTGGGATAGTCGAATTCAATGGCCATGAAGCGCTGCTTGGTACTTTGTTTCAAATCCTTGAGCACGCTCTGATAGCCGGGATTATAGGAAATCACCAGGAGGAAATCGTCCGCAGCCTCTATGACCTGACCCTTCTTCTCAATCGGCAGAATCCGGCGATCGTCGCTGAGGGGATGGATGATGACCGTGGTGTCCTTACGCGCTTCAACGACTTCATCCAGATAGACGATTGCACCGTGCTTGACGCCGAGCGTGAGCGGCCCATCGATCCAAACGGTCTCCTGTCCTTTGAGCAGATAGCGTCCGACCAGATCGGAGGCGGTCAGGTCTTCATGGCAGGCCACGGTAATCAACGGACGGCCCAGACGATAAGCCATGTACTGAACGAATCGCGTCTTGCCGCACCCGGTGGGCCCCTTCAGCATGACCGGCATCCGGCTCTTCGCCGCCGTCGTGAACAGACCGACCTCGCCGCGAACCTCCGCATAGAACGGTTCCTGCAGGATCCGATACTGCCCGATGTCGAATTCGCGTCCTTTGTCGGTCATCCCGCCCTTCTCAATCCCGCCTTGTCGGTCATGCCATGCTTCCCGTCTCTGACGTGGTCGAGGCACGATAAACGGAACGGCGGCCGAAGATCAAGCCGGGAGCTTCAATCGCCCATTCCGTCAGGCCACGTTCACCCCATCCAACACTTCACGCACTTTCTTTGCTAACACGTTGGGGGCGAACGGCTTTGAGAGAAATGATGTGCCGCGCGAAATCCCCCCCTGCTCAAAGATGGGGTGGTCCGGATAGCCGGACATATACAGGACCTTGATGCCCGGCCGGACAACCTGGATCTTTTCGGCAACTTCAGGCCCGCTCATCTGGGGCATCACGACATCCGTCAGCAGCAAATGAATCGGCCCCTGGTGTTTGGCCCCGGTCATCAGCGCCTCAATCCCGTGGCGGGCCTCCAGCACCGTATAGCCATACAGACGCAGGGTTTCGTGCACCAGACCGCGAACAGCCGGTTCATCTTCCACGAGGAGGATTGTCTCCCGACCGTGTAACGGCGCGGCCGGATCGGATGATCCTGCCGTGCCCTGGACACCCTGTTCGACCAGCGGAAAATAGATCTTGAACGCCGCGCCCTGTCCCGGATTGCTCTCGACCACAATTTGTCCGCCGTTCTGCTTGACGATTCCGTACACGGTGGAGAGTCCCAATCCTGTTCCTTTGCCTTTTTCTTTCGTGGTGAAAAACGGCTCGAAGAGATGGGATTGTGTCTCCGCATCCATCCCGTGGCCGGTGTCGCGTACCGCCAGCAGCACATAGGACCCGGGCTTCACAACGGTCGGAAGCTGGCGCGTCGGGCTGCCGATCGTCACGTTGCGGGTTTCGATCGTCAGCCGTCCGCCCTTGGGCATCGCATCACGGGCGTTGACGGCGAGATTCATGATGACCTGCTCGATCTGCCCGGCATCCGCCCTGATCGCTCCGGCCTGCGGACTCAGTTCGATACAGAGTTCGACGACGTCCTCGCCCAAGAGGCGACGCAACATCCCGTCCATGTTCGCAACGAGGGCGTTGAGATCGATGACTTTAGGTGCGATAAACTGACGGCGGCTGAACGCAAGCAGTTGACGCGTGAGTCCTGAGGCCCGGTCCGCAGCCTTCTTCACCTCGCCCATGTCCTTGCGCATGGGATCGTCCGGCCCCATCCGGGCCAGGAGGAGCTCACTGTACCCCCGGATGACGGTGAGGAGGTTATTGAAATCGTGCGCGACGCCACCGGCCAATCGCCCGACCGCCTCCATTTTCTGCGACTGCCGCAGCTGGGCTTCCGTCTGCTGCAAGGCTTCTTGTGCCCGTGTACGATCGCCGAATTGTTCAATCTTCAGACCGATATCGTCGATCATTTTGAGCAATTCATCATCGGGCGTGCGGACATGCTGGCTCAACAGTTCGATGACCCCTTCGATTTCGCCGCCGACTCGGACCGGAAAGCCAAGAGCCCCGTGAAATCCGACCGCGCGGGCCGGCTCTTGGCGGGGACAACCGGTATCCTCGGCGATATCGGTGATCCATCCCGCCTTCCCGCTCGCCCAAATCCGTCCGAGCAAGCCTTCTCCCTGTTTGAAGGTCCGCTTCCACATGTCGGCCATGAACACGTCAGCCTTCAACCGCGTGTTGTGCCACTCATCCAGACAGCGGAGCACCCCTGCGGCTCTGTCCACCCGCCAAAATATCCCGTAATCCCATTCGAGATTTTGTCCCACCGCCTGCATGATTTTCGGAACCGCTTCCTCCAGGGTCCGCGCCTCGGCCAACACGCGCGTCACCGCATACTGGGCGGTCAACCGTTCCTCCGCGCGCTTGCGCTCCGTAATGTCGGAAAACGACACGACCACTGAAGACGGCGTGTTTTCACCTTCCGCGGTCAGCGGTCGGGAATTGACGTCGAGCCACCGCAGTTCCCCGTCCGGCCTGTATACGCCAATCACGACGCTGGCCCAGGGCTGACCCGTTCGAAGCGTGACCGCCGCAGGATACTCTTCCTGCGGAAACGCCGAACCATCTTCGCGAATAGTCTGCCACTCCGCGTCCCACAAGGAGCGTCCGTTCAGTTCTGCAACCGAAATCCCCAGAATGCGTTCGGCGCTGGCATTGCCGGTTCGAAGCACCCCCTGTGCGTCGACCACCATCACACCTTCTTCCAAGGCATTCACCACCGATCGGTACCGGACCTCACTCTCTTTCAGCCTGTTTTCCGCCTCCCGGCGCTCCGTGATGTCGCGGACGAAGGCGCTGAAGAATAATGTCTCGCCGATCCGGACCGGCGAGACGGCCAGTTCGACAGGAAACTCCCGCCCCGACCGGTGGAGCCCCAGCACTTCAATGCGACGGTTGAGAATGTGGGTCTCTCCGGTCGCCAGGAAATGCCGGAGCCCCCGCTGGTGCGCTTCCCGGTCGCGGAGAGGGATGATCAAAGCCGCGAGGGGCTGTCCGAGCGCCTCTTCACGGGACCACCCGAAGATCGCGGCGGCTTGCCCGTTCCAATCGGTCACGATTCCCGCGGCATCGATCGTCACCAGCCCGTCAAGCGCGGTTTCCACGATCGCGCGGTTCCGTTCCTGGCTTTGCAGCAGCGCCGCTTCGGCGGCGCGGGCCCATGAACTTTCCTGCTGGGCCTGTTGATATTCGGCTCGCAACTTCGCGGTCGACCAAAAGAGCAGCAGGAGCATCGGAACCCACAGGACAGCCGCGGCCAGCCCCACTTTCCACAAAATAGACTTGATCGGATCGAGAATCCGATCACGATCCATTCGAACCAGCACGTCCCACCCGAGCCCGGGGAATTCCCCAAACCCCTTGGTATGGGCATATCCGGTCACGACGAGCCGGCCACGATACTCTTCCTCGACGAATCCGGGCTCACCGGACCGACTCGCGGCCATGGACGGAAGCTCCGATTGCTGAAGATTGATCGGCCCCTTGTGCTCGTAGTCAGAGTCGACAAAAACCGTCCCCTGCTTCGTCACCATCTGGTAGGCGACCGGGCCGGTGAACTCCTGCCGCTTTTCGAGCGCGCGCATCGTCCTGGTCGTCACATCCTCCAGCACGGACATTGCCACGCGGGTGGTCGCGATCCCCAGGAACGTCCCTCCCGCATCGAGAATCGGCACGTTGAATGCGACCGTCTCGACTCCACCATCCGCTTCGTGGGCCTTCACGTCATCGACCTGAATCTTCCCGGCGTTACGTGCGCGCTGAAACCAGCCGGCGCGGCTGTAGTTCTGGCCGCGCAGCGAAGGTTCGGTCGCGGCCACCATGGTGCCCTCGCCGTCCGTCACACCCAACCAGAGGTAAACCGGGGCATATTTCGCTTTCATCCATCCCAGATAACTGGAGATATACTGCACGTCGGAATGCCGTAAAGAGAAAGCCCGCGCCATCATCTGAGCATTGGAATACCGCTCGAACAAGAGACGATCGAGCTTATCGGAGACCTCGGCCGCGGCAATGGTCAACTCCTCACCGGCCGCCACCACCAATCGTTGCTCGACGTTGCGGAGGAGGAACACGCCGGCCACCAAGGCCACCAGATTCATCAGGACGATCAAATGCGGCAGCCACCGATACCGTTGCGAATCGAGCGGCCGTTGAAAATCTTGTGTGATCATGCGCGAGGAGTCCCGAGACAGATAAAGTTCTGGAGCCGCATCAGCGGATGGTAGGCCTCTTTCGACAGGCGCAACCCGGTGAGACCTGAATCATCCATCGTATTGATGAACTCGGCGCCTTCAGACAGGACCTTTCGGCAGGTGTCACGGAACAGGTACTGTGCCAACCCAGGAACGGCGCGATCCGCCACTTCAAGCAACACACACCACGTGCGCCGGTTCAACCAATAGCCGAAGGTATAGGCTCGAATCCGCCCGTCGATGCGCAGGACCGACCCGGCAAGATGCAAATCCGACCCGTGCGACCAGGCTGCCTCATGGGCGGACAAGACATCATCCAGCAGCAGGGCGGCGAAGGAATCAAGACCCTCCGCCCGTTTCTGCTGCCGCCACTCGTGGAACAGCGCACGGCATTCAAGCCGGTCGCGCAGACGATACGGCTCGATGACCAGGTCTCCTGATCGGTCCACGCGATTGCAGAGTGCCCGCTGAGACTTGTACCGATCACCGGTCAGCGAAGCCAGGTCGCCGGCCCGATAGAGGTAATCGGGATCCTTGGGGGTCACTCGGTACCCCATCGTCTCAAGGTCGGCCGCCAGCGAAGCCGGAATGTTTTCCATCCGGCTGACCGAAGTATCGCCGTTCCACCGCCGCATGACCTGAAAAGCCTCGGCCGCCGGTCCTTCGATCGTACCGGCGGTGAGCGGCGGCAGCGGCATGAACCACCCGTCCGGCGATTGAACAAAGAGACACAAGGCTCCCTGAATTTCTGTCCAGCAATAGGCGAGGAGCGCGTTCCAGATGTAATGGTAGGGTGCCGAGAACGCCGCAAGCGAT
>DATGEA010000084.1:0-12513 GCA_035310605.1 Nitrospira sp.
GTCGGCCGACGCCTTGGCTGAGTATCAGGCCAAGTTACCAAAGGCATGAAACCCTGTTGCCGCTGTTCTGGATAGTCTAAAGGGGCAATAAAGAAAGAGGCGCCAAGAATGGCCACGATTTGGAAACGCAAGGATCGTGATTGTTGGGCTGTTGACTATCGTGATTCCACGGGGAAGCGGATTCGTCTCACGGCTCCCACGCGCCAAGATGCTGAAACCTTGTTGTCAGAGAAGATCAGGGAGGTTAAAGAGCAATCTCCCACCACGTTGGCCCTGCGCGACATGACGTTGAAGGAGTATGCCGAGCGATGGTCTGAACGGGTCAGAGGGGAAATCGAAGAAAAGACCTGGCGCAGCTACAAGCAGAACCTTGACCATCATGTGATCCCCGTGCTTGGACATCTCAAGGTGTGTGAGGTCACCGTGTCCCATGTCGCTCGCTTCCTGGCTGATAAGCGGAAAGCTCGCTACGGGAAAGGGGAGGGGAAGCCCTACTCACGGACCGCGCTTCGTCTGATGAAGGCCGCGCTTTCTAGCCTTCTGACCGACGCCGTGGAACTGGATGGAATTTTAAAGAATAACCCCGCCTTGGCCATTACCTCGCGCAAGAAGCGCAATCGAACGGGTACCAGTCGGCCAGAGGTTAATGCGATGACTGTCAAGCAGCGTGATGCCTTCCTGTCTCACGCCCTCTTGAGGGAGCAACAGGGTCTCCTCCCGTACCGTCTGCGGATAATGTGGGAGCTACGAGCCAAGACGGGGTTGCGACCTGAAGAGACCTACGCCTTACACATCGGAGACCTCGATCTAGGGGCTAAAACCATCCGCGTGGAACGGGCCGTCAGCTTGGGCCGAATCAAGACCACCAAGACCAACGAACGGCGCTTGGTGGACCTGAGCGACGGGCTAGCCTCAGCCCTGGCCGAGTATGTGGAATTCGTGAAAGTGGAAGCGGCTGGGGCCAACCTACCGGAACCATATTGGCTCTTTTCAGGCCGGGAAGGGGGGCTAGTTACAGAGGCCGATGAGCGATGGCACCGGGATCAGTTCAAACAGACCATTTCCGCCGCCAAACTCCCCGCGTTTTCCCCCTACGATCTGCGGCATACCTTCGCCTCACTCTTACTCTCTAGCAATGTTCCGCTGCTCTACGTGTCCAAACAGCTAGGCCACGCTAAGGCCACGACTACGCTAGACCATTATGCCAAGTGGTTGCCGAGTGGTGAACAGCGGTTTGTGAACCTGCTCGATACGCAGTTTGAAAAAGTTGGCACCAAAGGCTGGCACCAAGTTGACGTAACCGAGAAGGAGGATTCGGAAGTCGTTGAGGAATTTGGTGGGCCGTGTAGGGGTCGAACCTACGGCCCGCTGATTAAGAGTCAGCTGCTCTACCAACTGAGCTAACGGCCCACCTAGGTGTGTTCGTCTAAGGAGATTCGTGCGGTGTCGATTCCCAAGCCTGGTGCTGGTGGTGCGCCTGACAGGATTTGAACCTGTGGCCCTCAGCTCCGGAGGCTGATGCTCTATCCAGCTGAGCTACAGGCGCGTCCGCAACCAAGGAGGGGCACCTTAGCACAGCGTTTCATCCCCTGTCCAGCGGCTGGATCACGTCGGCGAGAGACCCTCCCGCTGGCTCTCCTGCCTGTTTACGGGGAGAAACCCATAAGGCAATAGCAGTTCATCGCCTTCTGCTCCCATCATTGACCGGCAGCGCTCGAGAGCCCGCGCCTCCTGCTCTGCCAGCTGATCTTCCTCGCGACGCAGCGGGGCGGACAACCGCACGACCGGGACAAACGTCTGAACCTCGCAGGCTCCGCTGACTATGCCCTTCTGCTCCGTTGGGATCCCCATCGAACGGCAGGTGAGGGGACGGTACTCATAGACTCCGCAGCGGCCGTCCTCTCCGAGCGCTGGGCAGGGATTGTTATGAAAGTCGCTGACGATCCGATCGACATCGGTATCCGGCCAGCGGTCGAGGTATGGCGATTCCGTCAGCTGGGGAAAGGCGGCTTCCATGGTTGAAACCTGTTCGCCGGCGCGTCGTTCGATGCGTTCCCGTTGATCGGCCGGTAGGCCGGCAAGCCCTTCCTGCAGCAAACGAACGTCGAGGAGGGTTATGGGAAACGGGCCGATACAGCAATGGGAACAGCCGGCCCGGCAAGGCACTTGGCCCAATAAGGCAGCCTCAGCCCGTTGGAACCAGTGGTCTGTACGCCGGGCAAGGGTGCAAGGAGTGCCGGGGTTGGAGGCCTGCATGGCCCCTTACTCTTCTTCGTTGGGGGAGAGGTCGACGATCAATTCGCCTTTGGGAGAATAGAAGCCCTTGCCGTCGACTTCGACAAGCCCGTTACAATGCTCCTGATAAAACTCGAGAATCCATCCGTTGAAGTCATAGCCCTCGTCCGTGATGTCACCGGGATCTACGCGCGTGGTGAGAATAAACCGCGCCCGGTTCACGAATTCGGTGGCGATGGAGGCTTCGATATCGTCGTATGCATTCAGGATGTCCAGAAATTGTTTTTGTTCCTGTTCAAACACGTCCCGATACGTTCCCCGGTCCCTGATGCAAAAGATCTGAACCGGTTTTCTCGCTTTGTCGTAGCCCAAGGTGACTTGGACCCAGGCCCATTCATCGAGGGCGGCTTCGTCCAGGTTAGAGGGGGGAATGGGCGACTGCCCTCGAGACTTCAAAAATTCGAGCAGGAGCCGCAGGGGCGGCGAATTCTCCTTCTGGCAAAATACGCGGGAATACAGAAAATTTTCGGCAGCCGCTTCCGCCGGTTGTGCGGTGAAAGGGAGAATCGGAAGCTCTTTACCCATGGAAAATTCCTCAATAGAATCGCCGCGGGCTCTGTTGTCCCGCCGCAAAGTTTCCCTACTCTACGACGCGTGGTCTCGAAACTGCAAGGCCCCTGTGAAGGCGTTTCCCTACGCCTGGAGCGTGTTTTTCCGGTTGACAGTGCAGGAGCGCTTGGATAGACTCCCGCAGGTTTTTGCCTCGGACATATTCATTGTGGTCTCTTTGACGAGTCACTTCAATCAAAACGAAGTCTCCACTGAGAGGCGGGCAGTCGCAATTCACCATATTTTGTTTCAAGGGAGGTTTCTCGCATGGCTAAATCAATGACCAAGTCGCAAATCGCCGATCACATGGCCCAGAAGTCCGGGCTGACAAAGAAGGCTGCCGTCCAGCTGTTGGACGACTTTGCCGCACTGGCGTATCGGGAAGCGAAGAACGTATTCGTGGTTCCCGGCATCGGAAAGCTCGTGTTGGCCAACCGCAAGGCCCGCATGGGTCGCAATCCTCAGACCGGCGAGGCGATCAAGATCCCAGCCAAACGCGTGGTCAAGTTCCGCGTGTCCAAGGCTGCCAAGGATGCGATCCTCGGCAAGAAGTAAGCTGAGTTCACGAAGCAGGCCGTAGCGCTAAGGCCGAGCGAGGGCTTTCCGCTGCTGGTCCAGAAAGACGAAGGGCCGGCTCCCCTAATGGGGCGCCGGCCCTTCTCTTTGGGGCACCAATGACCTTATCCGCCCGCACTGCGGTAGGTTGAGCTCGAACGTCAGGCTTCACGGGAGAGTGTCTGACCGATGTTCCCGTGCGTACCCCCAGCCTCAGCCTGATTCATGAGTGGGAGGGGCCGAGCCCGCTTCCGCCGAATCCATCGTGACCGACGAGCCGGATGGCATCTCCGTCATGCACCAGGGAGTCGTCGCTGGCGATTTTTTTGTTGATCGTCACCAACACCTTCTTTTCACGGATCAGCTGAAGCAGGTGGCGGAGTTGAATTCCCTGCCGCTGGATCACTTGGCGCACGGTCATCGGAGCCGGGACTTCACAGGCCAGATCACGCTCCCCGTCCGCCGTTTGTAGCTGCCCCATCAGTGAAATCGTCACCATGTTGTCTCACGCTCCCCACGGTCAACCCGTTGACTCCGCCAAGCCTGCCATCGATAATGCCCAGCCATGCCGTCCCTGAATGTCCTCAACCCGGGAATGCCGGACTTGCAGTTCGTGCTCTTTGTTTCGGCGCTCTGTACCTCGGATCTGGAAACCATCAACGTATCCCGGGACCTCCGTAACACAATCTTCGATCGTTGCTGGGCGCTCATCAATACGGATGCGCCGCCGACCGATCCGAAGGAACGGGTGCTCGATCTCCGCAATGGAACCGAACTGACGCTCGAGGCCTGCGTCTCCACCATCCGGACGTTACTCTCGGAAGCCGGCATCACCACGCTCGTGTGGGACCATCCGGTCAGCGATCCCGCGCACGACAGCACGCCGGCGGCCAAGCCGTTGATTGAACGGCTGGGCCAATTGTACCCTGACGATCCGGATATCGTCGACCCCCGGAAGAAGCCGTCAACAGGACATTCCGAGGGTTAACGGCCAAGCGCTGAGGCACGTCGTGCGTATCACTCCACTCGACATTCCCGGCCTGTTGCTGATCGAACCGAAGCTTTTCCGCGACCAGCGCGGGATCTTTTGTGAAACGTTCCATGAGCAGCGCTATGCGGAGGCCGGCATCACGGAACGATTTGTTCAAGACAACTATTCACGTTCGGTTCGCGGCACGCTGCGCGGATTACACTATCAGGAGCCGCATGCCCAAGGGAAACTGGTCATGGTACTTGAGGGGGCGGTGTACGACGTCGTGGTCGACATACGCAAGGGATCGCCTGCGTTTGGCACGTGGCACGGGGTAGAGCTCACGTCGGACAACTGTCGGCAGCTCTATGTCCCGCCCGGTTGTGCCCACGGGTTTTGCGTGATCAGTGAGCAGGCGGGATTTCTGTACAAGTGCACCGAGTTCTATTCGCCGAAAGACGAGCGGGGCATCAAATGGAACGACCCTACCCTGGGAATTTCCTGGCCTGTGCCCGCGCCGATCCTCTCCGCGAAGGATGAGGCATACCGCATGCTGGCTCAGATGGATGACGAATTGCCGCAATACCGGCCGACTCGCTCGGAAGGAACCCGTTGATCCTACGACAACCGCTGGGCTATCTTATACGCGGGGTGACGCGGGCGCAGACCCTCTCATCCGTCAGGCCGGATCTATAGCATAACGAGGAGGATTCGATGAGCAAGAGTCTAAAAGGAACCAAGAGCCACGACAATTTGAAAAATGCCTTTGCGGGGGAATCCCAGGCCAACCGCCGGTATCTCTATTTCGCCCGACGTGCGGATATCGAAGGGTATCCCGATGTGGGAGGTCTGTTTCGGGATACGTCCGAAGCCGAGACCGGCCATGCCTTCGGTCACCTGGACTTCTTGAAGGAAGTCGGCGACCCCGCGACCGGCGTGCCGATCGGCAATACGGACGCCAATCTGAAGTCTGCGATCGAAGGGGAAACCTACGAATATACCCAGATGTATCCGGGAATGGCGAAGACGGCCCGCGAGGAGGGCTTCGCCGAGTTGGCCGAATGGTTCGAGACCTTGGCGAAGGCCGAGCGCTCCCATGCGAACCGCTTCCAGAAGGGACTCGACAGCCTGAAGGGCTAACCAACCTGTAGCGGTCGGCTTTCAGCGGTCAGTGTTCAGCAAGGCCGGAGAGAATCCGTTGCTGATAGCTGACCGCTGATTGCTTTCGGTGGATCACTCATGAATGCCCTCAGCCTTATCAACCCGATCGATCCGAAGCAGCTGGACAAGGAGACGTCGCGGATCTATGAAATCTGTGACGGCTGCCGCCGTTGTTTCAATCTCTGCCCCTCGTTCAATACGCTCCTGGACGGCATCGATCGGTATGAAGGCGACGTGGCAAAACTGACGCCCGCCGATCATCATCAGATTGTCGACGAGTGTTACTACTGCAAGCTCTGTTTCAACCATTGTCCATACACGCCTCCACATCAGTACGAACTCGACTTTCCGCATCTGATGGTTCTGTGGAAGAAGCGATTGGCGAAGGAGCGCGGCGTGAGTTGGCGGGATTGGCTGCTCACCCGGACCGATTTGATAGGGATACTGGGAAGCCTCGCCGCCCCGGTGGCCAACCGGCTGTTGGGGAATCGATGGGTGCGCCGGCTCGCGGACTCGGTGGCCGGAGTTCACCGCGACCGCCGGGTGCTGCACTTTTCCAGCGAGACATTTCCGCGCTGGTTCGGGCGTCGCGTGCCTACCGCACGCGCCGCCGCGCCCGTGAGGAAGGTGGCGTTGTTCTCGAGCTGCCTGGTGAATTATCAGGCGACGGACGTCGGCAAGGCCACCGTTCAGGTGCTGGAGAAGAACGGCGTGGAGGTGGTGGTGCCGGAGCAGCGCTGTTGCGGAATGCCGAGTTTCGACATCGGGGATACGCAGGCGATTCAACTCGCGGCCAGGGCCAACGTCGCCTCGCTGCATCCTTGGGTCGTACAGGGGTATGATGTGGTCGTGCCGACGGCGAGTTGCAGCCTGATGCTGAAGCGGGAGTATCCGGAGTTGAGCAGCGACGAGAAGACCAGGCACGTGGCCGAGCGGACCTTCGACGTCTGCGAGTACTTGATGAAAATGAAGAAAGACGGGCAGCTGGCCGACGATTTCACCCATAAACCAGGGCGGGTGGCCTATCAGATCCCCTGTCACCTCCGCGATCAGAATATCGGTTTCAAGTCGAAGGAACTCATGGAATGTGCCGGCGCCCAGGTTGAGCTGATCGAGAAATGTTCCGGCCATGACGGTGCCTGGTCCGCCAAAACAGAGTTCTTTTCGCTGTCGATGAAGATCGCCGGAAAAGCCGTGCGGACCATCGAGCGGCAGCCTGCCGATCTGGTGGCATCGGATTGCCCGCTCGCCGGTCTGCAGTTGGATCAGGCCGGGGCGTCGGCCCATGTGGGGGGCAAGGCAGCGCTCCATCCGATCCAGATCGTTCGCGATGCCTATGGGTTGCCGAAATGAAGCAGCTGACGCAACTCGATGTCCTTCCGTACGAGGAATATGAACGGCAGCGGGACGCCTTACGGTCGGAGATCATCGCGCTCAAGCAGCGCAGGCGGATCTCCGTCGGGCCATTGATCACGCTGGTGTTTGAAAATCACGACACGCTGCGATTTCAAGTTCAGGAGATGATCCGCGTCGAGCGCATCGTCGATCCGGCCAAGGTGCAGGATGAGTTGGACGTGTACAATGCGCTCCTGCCTTCACAGGGTGAACTCAGCGCCACCCTCTTGATTGAGATTACCGAGGAAACGGAGATGAAGGAGTGGCTCGATCGATTCATGGGCCTCGACCATGGCGAGAAGGTCGCGATTGTGGCCGGAGGCGAACAAGTGTTCGGGGAATTTGAAGGCGGGCACAGTCACGACACGAAGATCAGCGCCGTGCATTTCGTGCGATTTAGGCCGACGGCAACGATGAGGGCCGCTATCGCCGATTTGCGGAAGCCGGTCACACTCAGAGTGGATCACGATCAGTACCATGCAGAGGTTCCTGTGCCGGGCAGCATGCGGGAAGAATGGCTCTCTGACCTCGGTGTCTGAACAGCGAGCAGTTGCCGGGGCATGAGTGTCGGGCTCTTTCTGCAGAACTCAGAACTTCGGAGAAGAAATGCCTCCTGTCCTCTTAACAAAACGGATCGAATTCGCTGCTGCTCACCGCTATATCAGGCCGGAATGGGACGAGGAGAAGAATCGCGCCGTCTTCGGGCCTTGCTACAATCCCCCCGCTCACGGGCACAACTATCTGCTCGAAGTTACGGTGTCCGGCGAGGTGGATCTCAAGACCGGTATGGTCATCAATCTGTTCGATTTGAAGCGGGTGTTGCTGGCCGTGATCGAAGAGTTCGACCATAAGAACTTCAACCTGGACATGCCGTATTTCCAGGACCGGATCCCCACCTCGGAAAACATCGCGCGCGTGCTGTGGAGCAAACTCGAGCCGCAAAAAGACATCGGAGCGCTCCACACGGTCAGGCTCTACGAGGATGAGGATCTCTACGCGGAGGTCACGGCGGAAGGCGGGCTGGATGTCGCGAGTGTCACGCGGCGCTATTCTTTCACTTCCGTGCAGGAAGGGAATCAAGGCCGCGAGTGGGACTGTTTCGTCACCGTCCACGGCTCAATCGATCCGGTGACCGGGATGGTGACCGACATCGGCGTATTGGACAGACTCGTGCAGGACAAGGTGGTGAAGGTGTTCGATCGCCGGGATCTCCGCCAGGTTCTTGGAGTCACGACGGTCACCGGCGGACAACTTGTTCAGGGGATTTGGAAGTTGCTCGTGTCCGGTATCTCATCGGGGAAGCTGGCTCAGGTTCGCCTCGTGCAGTCCCGTGATCTGTCCTTCGAGTGTGCCGGCTGATCCCCGCAAGGAGTCTATGAAGTACCGCTCTGCCTGGGCAGGCCTGGTTGGCTGTTTCCTCCTGGCGGGACCGGCCTGGGCCGGATCGGATGTCGAGGCCATCGAAAAGGCCATCCTCGCCGAAACCAAATCTGCAGCGACGTTTGCCGAGACCAGAGATAAACGGGCCGTCCTCGCACTGTATGCGCCCGACTACAGCGGGATTCAGGATGGTGAAACCGAGACGCTCGACTCAATCGAGCGGTGGCTTGCGGACTATGAGGCGGAGTTGAGCCGGGGAAGTACGCTTTGGTTCCTCGGGGCCGTTTCAAATCTAAAAATCCAAGCCGTGGGTTCAACCGCCTGGGCGACCTACGACTACGTGTTTCAAGCCATGCGGAAAGGCGAACTCGAAGGCCAGGATACGGGCAAGTGCACCAGCCTTCTCCGCAAAGAATCCTCTGCCTGGCTCATCTTTCACGAACATTGTTCCAAGCTCAGATCGCTTCAATGATCCGGCATGCGGGGCCGGAAGCGAGTCCCCGATACAAGAATCCGCGCCGCCGATGGTTCAGGGGCCTGACGCAAAACCCGACATCAACGCGAGGAGGCCGTCTGCAGGAGTTCTCCGACCTTCTCAACGAGCGCAGTGGGAAGGAAGGGTTTCTGAAGAAACGGGGTGTCCTCGCCCACGCCGTTGGCAATGAGTGTCTCGCCTGCGTAGCCGGACATGTAGAGCACTTGCGTCTCCGGCCGCATGGCTTTCAACCCTTCCACGAACGCCGTCGTTTTCATCCTCGGCATGATGACGTCCGTGATGACGAGGCGACACGTCCCCTTTAGTAACTGCAGGCTTTGGAGCGCTTCGCTGCCGTCTCTTGCCACTAATACGTGGTAGCCCTGATCCTGCAAGACGGTGGCGACCAGCTTGCGAATGCTCTCTTCATCCTCAACGATCAAAATCGTGTCCTGCGGCAGGGATGTTTGCTGCTTGATCGTGGGGGGTGCTTCCGTCTCGTTTGTCAGTTGTCCCACGCGGGGAAGATACACAATAAAGCGCGACCCGCGCCCGGGCTCACTGGTGACGTCGATGTATCCCCGGCTTTGTTTCACGATTCCATAGACGGTGGCCAGCCCGAGGCCAGTTCCTTTACCGGCTTCTTTGGTCGTGAAGAAGGGTTCGAAGATATGAGCCAACGTTTCGGCATCCATACCGCAGCCGGCGTCCTGGACCATGATCTTGACGTAGGGGCCGGCGGTCGATCCCGGGTGCAATCGCGCAAACTGCTCGTCCAAATCCACGTTGTCCGTTTCGATGTTGAGGAGGCCGCCGTCAGGCATGGCATCGCGTGCGTTCAGCACGAGATTCATGATGACCTGTTCCAATTGTACGGGGTCAACCAGCGCGTGTCCGGTCCCGGGATGGAGGACGACGACCATTTGGATATGTTCGCCGATGAGCCGCTGTAACATATCTTCCATATCGCGGATGGCATGATTGACCGGCAATTCTTTGGGCTCGAACACCTGCCGTCGGCTGAACGTCAGCAGTTTCTTGGTGAGAGCTGCGGCCCGCATCCCGGCATGGCTGATCATCTCAAGCTCACGCCTCGCCGGGTGGGTGGCGAGTTGCTCAAGCAGGCGTTGGGCATGTCCGATCACGACCATCATCAGATTGTTGAAGTCGTGCGCGATGCCGCCGGCCAGCCTGCCCACCGCTTCCATTTTCTGCGCTTGGTGGAGCGCCTGCTCGGTTCTCTTGTGCTCGGTGATGTCGGTGATGGTTTCGATGACGTGGGTCTGTCCGTCGGTGGTGGAGGCTTTGGACCAGTGGACCAGCAGAAACTTGTCGCCGGGGATCGCGATTTCATTGGAGACGACGGATCCGGAGGTCAGAGCCTCCGGCATTCGGCAAAAGGTGCAAGGCGAGGCACATCCGGCAATCTTGTCGTAGCAGGAGTAGCCCGTGATATTGCCGAATTTACGCAGTCCGGTTTCGTTCTGGAGCTGGATCTGATGGGTTGAGGGGTCGATGACGGAAACGATGACCGGTTGGGAATTGAGGAGGACGTGCGCGTCGTAACGCGGCAGATTCTTCGGTTGCAACGAGGAGGTCATCCGTCGTGCCTCGCAGTCATGCTGGGGTGCAGGAGGTGCGTACCGTGGTCCACCACGGCTCTCACGACATTACTATACGGATATGGTCAGTCAAGCAGATCGATGATTCTGAAATGACGCGGGCTGAACCGACTCCGGGAACGAGGGCGGCTATTTCAGCAGATGATCCGATATCAGCGCGGCGAGTTCGGCCGGCTCGACCACCCCTTCGCGGGTCAGGAGCAGCTTGCCGTTTGCAAAGAAATGCGTCGTGGGATAGGTCTCGAACGTGTGGGTCTTCTTGATCTCGCGGCATCGGCCGGGCACATGCATCTTGGCCTTGCCGACCTTGATCGTCGGAAACTTGGCGGCGGTTTCTTCCAGGATGGGATCGTACAGTGTGCAAGGCTCGCAGGTGGCGAGGCCGTACACCACGACCGCGCCTGCGCTGTCGGTGAATTCCTTGTAGTTGGCGTCGCTGACGTCGAGAAGGGTGCTCATATTCGTGCTGCGTGCCGAGTTCCGGGTGCTGAGTCAGCCGATACCTCGGCCCTCAGCACCCAGGACTGGCGTCTAGTTGAGCTTAGCCAGCGCGGCGAGAATCTCTTTGTCTTCCCGCGCCACCTTGATATCCTGCACCTTCACGTAGGCGACCTTGCCGTTTTTGTCCACGATGACGGTCGCGCGCTTGGAGCAGTTCAGCGGCTCGAAGTAGAGGCCGTAGGCCTTGCTCACCGTTCGGTGCATGTCCGCCAGGAGGCGATGCTTGAGGTCCATGGAATCCGCCCAGGCTTTGTGGGAAAAGAAGCTGTCGCAGCTGATGCCGAACAGCTCCGCGTTGGCGGATTGAAATTTCGGGAAGTCGTCGGTCAGGCACTTGTTCTCACCCTGACAGACCGGGCTCCAGTCCAGCGGATAGAAGCAGAGGACCACGTTCTTTTTCCCGCGGTACTCGCTCAACTTCACTTCTTTCTGATCCTGATCTTTGAGCGTAAAATCCGGTGCGGTATCTCCAACCTTGATTTCTGCTGCCACGTCGCTCATTGAAATGCCTCCTTTGCAAATGTTGCAGCCGACCGTTTGTTCGCACCCCCTGCAGCCCCTAGGAGAAAAGCGCAACCTGATGCGCCCGGGGGTTCGAGCGGGTGAGAACGCCGCCGGTTGAACATTCTTTGCTGTGTGTTTGGCGTCTACTCGAGGTCTAACAGAAACCAGACCCCTTCTTCCAGCCTTGAACTTTGTACCGTGCGCTCTGAAACCTTGTCAACGGGCCTGAAGGCCTATGACGGAAGGGGTAAATACCCTAACTTATTGATAAAACGTGTGAGTTACGACTTTATTTCTCGGAAGCTCAACATGCGGCCGATGGGGGCGGCGGTTCGATGGTTGGCGATTCGGATCGTGGAGCCGAGGATGGGAAGGTGAAGGGCCGTGCCGACTTTCGGTGACTGGCCTATCCTGATCAATTCGTAGGCTGACTCGGTCAGGAGTTCCTTGGCCGGGCGGTCGGACAATCCCCGAGGTTGAAACGTTTCCAGTTCATCCATGCTGAATTTCGACAGGCCGAGGGTATAGCACCAGGTCTCATCAGGTCTTGCCTGGTCGTCCTGCGCGATCATGACATGGTCGCCAACGACGAATCCTGTGAGTGTCCGATCTTTCCAGTCGGACGGATTAAGATACTGCTGCGTCGTAACGTCATAGGCCGTCCCCTGCGTGAGCAATGTCAAGCCACGGGATAAGCGCGCCGCGAACAGGATCGCATCCGGCATGTCGCGCGGCGGCATGACCGACGGGGCGACGGCGCCGATCAACTCATGCTCCCAGGCCAGCTGGTCCTTGAACTCAGCCGTATGTGTGGCCGGCAGGGGAATGACGATATGGGCGGTCCAGGGGCCGTGGATAGCCTGCCAGGACTCCGGCGCGCCGTCTTCCGGTCTGATCGTGAGCGGCCCGCCGTATTCGAGGTCGTACCAGGTTTTGAGTTCGTCCGGCTGGGGAGCGGTGCCGCGATAGCCGATGAAATACAGGGGTGGGCGTTTGGATGAGGGTTTCGGGGATTTCTTCTTGATCCTCATCGAGTAAGTCGAGCGCTTATTTCCCGGATTTGCGGGCCTTGCGCCGGTCGTCTGGATTGAGGAGCCGCTTCCGCA
>DATGEA010000085.1:0-8840 GCA_035310605.1 Nitrospira sp.
GTTATCACTCACCCCATGCTGATCCTCATATTCT
Source organism: Nitrospira sp. (assembly GCA_035310605.1). Classification (GTDB taxonomy): domain Bacteria; phylum Nitrospirota; class Nitrospiria; order Nitrospirales; family Nitrospiraceae; genus Nitrospira_C. The sequence continues at coordinate 35 of DATGEA010000085.1, forward strand.
GCATGCTGCTGGCCTTCGGCCCGCCGAAAGCCGCCGCAGCCGCAACGTCGTCAAGCACCACCTCCCTGGAACGCGAAGCGACCGAGGCCTTCAACAAGGCGGAGTACGGCAGCGTGCTCAAATTATGGCAGTCGCTGCCCGTCGACGCGACGCCATCGAAACCGTTCCTGCGCCTGGCCTTTCAGAGTGCGCTCAAGCTGGGTCGGCCTGAAGAAGGATTAGGGGTCTACGAGCGCATCGTCAAGATCGATCAACCTGACAATCTCGCGTTGTTGCGTCCGCTCGCCATCAGTTTCTTGAGCGCGTATGTGCGCGACACCAAGGAACACATTCGTATCGCGGCGTATACCGCGCTGGCGGAACTGGCCCTTCCGGAACAGCGATCGATTTTGGAGGACGGTTTGCTGGACCCATCGCCGCTCGTTCGCGCGCGCGCAGCCGAGGGCCTCGGTCACGCCGGCCTTGCCGGAAAATCCGGTCCCCTGCGTCGCGCCCTGCAAGACGAGATGCCACCCGTGCGGATCTCCGCCATGAACGCATTGAGCGACGCCCACGTCACCGAGATCATGCCGCGACTGATCGAGGTCGCCAGAACGGAGGATGGACCGGAGGCCGTGTTCGCCTATGCCGCTCTCTACAAGCTTGGAAAGCAAGACATGCTGGTGGACATTACGGGAGCGGCAACGCTGCCTGATCCCGAAACACGCATGGCCGCCCTCGGGGTACTTGGACGGCTTAGACGTCCCTCAAGCCTTGCCGTCCTCAGCCAAGGCGTCTATGACCCCGACCCGTCGGTTCGCGCATTTGCGGCAGGAGCCTTGGGAGAGTTCGGTCAGCCTGGAGCCGTCGCACCCCTGACGCATGCGCTCGGTGATGAGAGTGCCCGGGTCAGAGGCGTGGCGGCCGCGAGTCTCGGGCGCATCGGCATTCGAGACAATCGTCCGCTCTTACACGCGTTGACACGTGATGCCTCGATGCAGGTGCGCGCTAACGCCGTTGAAGGGCTTCTCCGCTTGGGCGATTCCACTGCCATCCTCATCGCCACCGACCTGGCGAGGCATCCGGACCCATCCGTTCGTGCCGCCGCAGCACAAGCGCTCAGCGCCGCCTCCGACAAACAAGCGGTCTCTATCCTTCAGGCTCTCCTGCAGGATCAGCAGCCGCAACCACGCCTCTTTGCAGCCAAGGCCCTGGGGAAAATCCCCACACAGACTTTGTCGCTCTTGAAGAATGGCCTGCATGATTCCGATGCGGCCGTCCGCCTGACCGCAGCCGGCAGCCTGCTCCGGCAGATCGACCGACTTACGAAGTCCTCTCCCCGCCGAGGACGGAAAGGATAGCCATGTGGAAATTCGTCGGGATCCTGACGTTGGCTGTGGCCGCATTTGCCATCGGGTACTATTTCGGGCAGCGCCCCGTCGGCACCCTGGAACAAACGGTCGGAGATCTTCAGCAGTCACTGAAACAAATGTCCCGCGATGTGCTCGATACCACGATGGGGATTGAGCGAGATCTGCGCCGACGGCAGGCGCTCCTCGATACCAAAGCGCGGATCGTACAGGCCAAATCGGATTTATTCGACAAGAACTACGGCGAGGCGGCCAAGCAGCTGGCGGAAGGGGTCACGGCACTGGAGGCTGTCCTGAAGGGAGCCAAAAAAGACGACGCCACTCTTGCCGTGAAAACCCTCACGGATTCCCTGCAAGAGATCAGACTCGAACTGTCGATGGGAAAAACAATCCCGATGAAGAAACTCGACGAACTCCAGCGCGATATCGATCGGCAGCTGAATAAATAGCCGGTCAGTTCGTCGAAGCCGACTCTGCCGGCTGTTTCTTCCACTTTGCGAGAATCCGCTCCACTCGCATTCGCACGACCATGTCCGGGTCTTTCGTCAACGGCTTTATGGCATCGCGTCCGCGGTCTTCGCCAATGGCTTCGAGCGCCGCCGCCGCAGTCAGGCGGGTAAACCAATCCTGGTCTGCGAGCATTTCGATCAACGGATCGATGGCCCCACTGTGTTTGATACGCCCAAGCGCCAGAACCGCCTGCTTGCGAACATTCTCATCCTTGTCCTTAAGGGCCTTGATGAGGCGCTCAAGCGCCGGCTCACCCAATTCGACCAATGCATTGGTCGCATCATCTTTGAATTCGTCGTTCCGCAACTGCAGCATGAGAGGATCGAGCACACGTTCGTCCCGAATCTTACCCAACGCCAGGATCGCATACTTCCGGACGTCCCAATCGCGGAGCAACTTGACGAGCAGCTCGACGGCCGGAGAGCCGATCTGCCCAAGCGCATCGATCGCCACTTCGCGTACCTGCCAATCCCCGTCGCGAAGTGCGTTGCACAGAGGTTCAACACAACGCTCGTCGCCCATTTCGCCAAGGGTAATGGCGGCCTCACGGCGTACGACCCAATCGGGATCCTTGAGGAGATCGATCTGAATGTCGATCTCATCCTTGACCTTCTCTTCTTCGAGCATGACCGGTTCGGCCTGCTCTCTCGGGAGTTCTGCCTCATGAGTGAGATCGCCCGTCAACTCCGCAGCGACCTGATCCGTCAATTCATCGGTCGCAATCTCCGCACTGGCCGGAGGCTTCTGGTCCTGTTCGTTCCGTGGTTCTTCCATGTTCGGCATTCCTTCTTACGAACCGTGGCTAGCCCGCCGTCTGAGCCGCAGCTTCAACCGGCTTGTTCCCGCCGGCATGTTTCTTTCTGAGCGCCAAAGCACGTCGCTTCCGCTGCTCCCGCTTCAAGCGCTTACGCAATGCTCGCATCGCAGCATCACCTTCCGAATTGCTGTGATTAGCGAGCTTCGCTGCAATCTGCTTCTTCAGTCTGGTCTCGTCCGATTCTGCCGCTTTCTTCTTTGCCATCGACCTGCTGCCTCCCTTATGTCGTGCGATCCTGAACGGCCAGCCGATCATCGTAACTGGCTGGCAAACGTTAGCAGTTTAGTGGAGAGCTTTGCACACTGTCAACCCGATGGCAGCGCGGAAACGGAGGGCTAGCTCAATACTAACGCAGCGAGTCCGGCATGCGCTGTATGGTCCGCTGCCAACATCGCCGGGACACGGCGAATTCGTCTGGTGAGCCAGAGGTCGCTGGGAAGAACGCGAAGTGGAGGCGTCATCACCGGCGCCACTCGATCGGTCATAGCGCCGAATCCAAGCAGGAGCGGAAATGCTCCGCCCGGTGCTGAGTCCGATGACGGGAGCAGTTCGGGACGGCGTTCTCCGACGATTTCCAGCTGAACAATCGCCACCCCTCCCCGCTCCATCCCCAACTGTACAGCTGCCGCACGAGAGAGGTCTAGAATTCTGCCGTTAACGTAGGGGCCCCGGTCGGTAATCCGGACATGGAGATGCTTCCCATTGGTCAAATTGACCACCCGAACCACGCTCCCGAGGGGCATTGTCCGATGGGCTGCTGTCAGAGCCCCCATGTCGAAGATCTCTCCGTTGGCGGCCTGCTTTCCATGAAACTGCTCGCCATACCAGGAGGCGACCCCCCGGTCCTTGATCCCCGCGTCGAATTGGGCGTCACCTTTAGGAATCCAGGAGCAGGCACTCAGAAGCAACCCCGTACCTATGGCCAGGGGAAAAAGCACCGATCGCCTGGACTGTGAATCGTGGTTCGTCATTTTCAATACCCGTGGTTCATGGTTGACCGTCAGATCCAGAACCTTCTCTCTCGTCACAGTCAAGGTAAGCCCGGACCAAACGTTCAACAATACCGAAGCCGTAGCCCCTACCCCTACTTTTGTAATGGAGGAAAAAAGAAAGCTGCCAGGGGGAAACTGCTAGAAATGCACCGACTGACAACCCTGCCCGTACTCTATAGAGACGGAGATGCCTGAGTCAACCACCCCGTCCCGCAATCAGGCCCGCACGCGAATGACCTCAGCCAATACTCCCCCCTGTGTTTTGACATAGGTCAGCCAGACAGCTTCTCCCTCCCGGATCGCATTGAGCGCCACCCGCTTATCCCCTCTCAGAATTTTGGTGTGGGCCGTCACTGTCGCGCCTACAGTCATGTGGTTCCGTGGCCCCAAGGGAGTCTTGACCACAATCAATGGAGGAGTCTGGCTCAAGGTGATCGCGATCACGGTACCCTGAACCTTATAAGTCCGTCCTTGCTTCGCCTCACTCAAGGCGGGAGCCAGGCAAACCAGCGTCAAGGACAAGAAGGCGGCAAGCGCCGTCACCCAAAAATATTGATGCCGTATCACGATAGTTCGTCCCCTTCGCGAGTCCGCGCTAAACCGGGCGGACTCTAACAGGATGCCCTTCTTCATGTAAAGAATAAGCCCGGCTCGGACTCGATATTGACTGCCCCCTGCTGGCTGAGTAAGATGCCCGCCAGTTGTGGCGATGACCAACCCGCCCTTGTAACCCCCGACGTCATCCATTCAGCCGGCAGGCACGCCCGTTACGTATGTATGATTGACGTTCAACAGATCACAAAACGGTACGGACAACACACCGCAATCGACCGTGTCACCTTTTCCGTGGCCAAAGGCGAAGTGCTGGCGTTTCTCGGTCCGAACGGGGCGGGGAAAACCACGACCATGCGGATCCTCACATGCTTCATGCCGGCCACCGAAGGCACGGCCAAAGTGGCGGGCTTCGACTGCGCCGATCAACCGCTTGAGGTCAAGCGCCGCATCGGCTACCTCCCGGAAACCCCTCCGGTCTATCAAGAATTGACCGTCTCGGAATATTTGCAGTTTGTCGGCAGGCTCCGCGGCCTGGTCGGCGACACCTTGACCACCTCCATGGCCAGGGAGGTCGAGCGGCTTGGGTTAGGACCGGTGCGGCACCGGCTGATCGGCAACCTGTCTCGCGGCTATCGGCAGCGTGTCGGTCTGGCACAAGCGCTGCTCCACGACCCGCCAGTTTTAATTCTGGACGAACCGACCGTGGGACTGGATCCGAAACAGATCATCGAGATCCGTGAATTGATCAAAAGCCTGGCCGGTTCCCACTCGGTGATTTTGAGCACGCACATTCTGCCCGAGGCCACCGCCGTCTGCCAGCGGGTCGTCATTATCAGCGGCGGGCGCATCGTAGCTGAAGATACCCCCGATCAACTCTCGGCGCGACTGCGCCACTCGGAGAAAGTGTCGCTCACGCTCACGCGCGCCCCGCAAGATGCCCTCGCCCGGCTCGGTCAAATTCTCGGCGTGCAGCATGTGCATGCCGGTGGCTCGCCTGGCAATTTCCTGCTTGAATGCGAACTGGGCCGCGATGTGCGGGAGGATGTCGCACAGGTCGCCGTCTCCAACGGCTGGGGTCTGATCGAGCTAAAGTCGATCTCCATGACCTTGGAGGACGTCTTTCTTCAACTCACGAGAGACGAAGATGGGATTGCCCGAGGCACCGAACTGGCATCAGAGCCGGCCGTCACCACATCGTCTGACAACAGGGAATCGCCAGCATGACCCCGGTCAATGCCATTATCGCGAAAGAGTTACGGTCCTATTTCGTCTCGCCGGTGGTCTATGTCGTGGGAGCCGTCTTCCTCTTGATCGTCGGCCTCCTGGCGTATCTCTATATCGTCTTTGCAGGCGCCCAGGCCATTCAACTCATGCAGATGCAGGGTCAGGCCGCCATCAATTTGAACGACCTTGTATTCCGCAATCTCTTTTCCAGCATTCGCTTCGTCCTGCTGATCATTCTGCCGATTCTTACGATGCGACTCTTTGCCGAAGAACGGAAACTCCGCACGTTTGAATTCCTGATGACCTCCCCGATTGGCTTGAATGAAATTGTGGCGGGAAAATTCATGAGTGTCTTTCTGGTCTTTCTGGGACTCCTCGGGCTCACGGGCTTGGTCCCGCTCGTTCTGTCGCTCTTCAGCGATTTCGACTGGTACCCCGTCCTGACCGGTTACCTCGGGCTGGCCTTACTAGGCGCCCTATTCCTCTCGGTGGGCGTATTCGCATCGGCACTGACTGAAAACCAGATCGTAGCCGCCTTCGTCAGCTTCGGCCTGCTCTTGGTCCTTTGGCTGATGGCAGGATTGGGTTCCCTGCTCGGAGACACGGCGGCAGGGCAGGTCATTTCTTATCTTTCATTCATGGAACATTACGACCACCTTGTGCGAGGCTTGGTCGACACCAAAGACCTGGTGTATTTTTTCAGTGCCCTTGTGGTGATGCTGTTTCTTACACACCGGGTTGTCGATTCGGCGCGATGGCAATGAACCTCCGATCCCTTCCACTCGGCGTCATCGGAATCGCAATGGCCGTGGCCGGCATGGTGGGCTACAGCCTCCAACCGGAGAAGCTTTGGCTCGTCACCGCTGTGGAGGGATCGGCACTGCTCTGCCTGATCCTGTATTTCGTTATGCACTTCCAGGCCGTTAAGGCATTTTCGACGCGTCGCTCGACCCGCATGGGGATCAACAGCCTCATGATGGTGGTGTTGTTCATCTGCATCCTCACCATCATCAACTTCCTGGCCGCGCGTCATTCGGTGCGCTGGGATTTCTCTGAAAACCAGAACTTCTCACTCTCTCCTCAAACCCACCGGGTCATTCGCAGCCTGCCGCGCGATGTCAAAATCACCGTCTTCACACGTGAAAAGGATCCAGGCTACCAGTCCTATAAAGAACGGCTGGATAGCTACCGGCAGGCGAGCCCGAAGATCACGGTCGAATTCGTCGATCCCGAGCGCCAGCCGAAAATCGCGCAGACATACGGCATCACAAGAACCGACACAGCGATTTTCGAAAGCGGCGAACAAACCGCTCGTGTGACCGCGCCCTCGGAAGCGGAACTGACCGGCGGATTGATCCGTGTGTCGAAGAGTAGTAAGAAACGCGTCCTCTTCCTGGAAGGCCATGGCGAACGAAGTCTCGACGATCGGGAACGGACGGGATTTTCCGTCGCGCGCGAATCCCTGATCAAACAAGGCTATGAAGTCGGTACGCTGAGCCTCCTTAAAGAAACAACCGTGCCGGACAATACGTCGATCCTCGTCCTTGCCGGCCCGCAGCGACCCGTGACGACCGAGGAGCAGGACCGCATCCATGCCTACGTGGAAAAAGGCGGGCATTTCCTACTGCTCATCGATCCGGATACCCAGGCAGATCTCAGCCCGCTGCTTAAGCGTTGGGGCCTCGCAGCCGGTCCCGGTGTCCTCGTCGATCTGCAGGACCGCCTGGCCCAGGGCGACTTGACGGCACTTCTCGTGCGCACCTTTACCGAACACGAAATCACCCAGGATCTCACGGCCGCCGTCCTGTTTCCGCTGGCCCGACATATCACCTTTGACGAACAGGTCGGGAAAGACTGGGACTTTGTGCCGCTGGCACGAACGTCCCCGAACAGCTGGGCTGAAACGGATCTTAAGGGCCGCGTGGTGAACCTCGACGAAAAAATGGACGTTAAAGGCCCTTTGTCGATGGCAGTTGCCCTTGCTCCAAAAATGCCGCCCGCGGAAGGAAAGCCCAGACCGGCCATCGTCGTCGTTGGTAACTCCACCTTTGCCACAAACGCATTTCTGAACTTCCCCGGAAACAGCGACTTTTTTCTGCACACGGCGGGCTGGCTGGCCGAAGAGCGCGACTTGATTGCCATCGGCCCCAAGGAACAGGCCCTCAGACCCTTTACGCCGAATCCTCTGCAAGAGCGGGCGCTCCTTTATCTTCAAGTGATCCTGCTCCCGGCTGTCATGTTCGTCACCGGCATCAACGTCTGGCGCAAGCGCCGACGACTCTAGCCCCATGCGATACTGGCCCACGCTCCTTATGGCACTCGTGCTCGCGGGACTCGGCCTGTACCTCTACGTCGTCGAGTTTCCGGCCCAGGAAACACAGGAACGCCTGGAGACCGCCCGGAAAAAGGTTCTCTTGCTCGATCAAGCGGCCATTACGGGCCTGCGCTTCAAAACCGACCGCGGCGATTTGGTTTTTGAACGCAACCCGGACAAGATCTGGATGCTTACCAGTCCCTTGCGTACGGAAGCGGATCAGCGCGAGATTCAAAATCTGCTTCGTGCGATTGTCACCGGGTCGGTCCACCGCGTCGTCGAAGACAACCCGACCACATTGGCCCCCTTCGGTCTCGATACACCCGTGACGACGGTAACCATCATGGCCGGGACCGATCACGAAACGCTCTCGATCGGCGACAGCGGCCCCCTCTCCTCAACGCTGTACGTCCTCCGAGAATCCGATCACAAGCTGCTGCTCACGGACATGGCACCGAAAGACTTCGTGAACAAATCGCTGATGACTTTTCGACGAAAAGATATTTTGCACGTCGCACAGAGCGGCATCGATCGCATCCGGCTCACATACCCCACCACGGAAATCGTCCTATACCGTCTCGACGAGAAGCCGAAAAGCAGGTGGAAGATTCGGTACCCCGTCGAAGCCGAAGCGGATATCACGGAAGTACGGATGCTTCTATTCAGGCTCGAAGATCTGAAAGCGCTCGCCATCGTGGACCCGGGACCCGAGCGGGAAGCGCTCGCCAAAACGCTGACCACGCCGAAAGTAAAGATAACCTTACACGCGGCTGATGGCGACCAAACGGTAAGGCTCTATCAACCGGACCCCGCGAGCGGCGAAGGTATTGCAGAAACAACTCCGGACGCGCCGCTCTACCGCATCAATCCCGCGGCGATCAAGGATCTCACCAAGGAACTCTTTAACCTTCAAGATAAGCGATTGCTCGGTGTCGAGTACACCGACATCGCAATGCTCTCCGTCACGACGCGTACCGAGCATTTTGTGCTGATCAATCAGAACGGCGAGTGGGTGTTGGAAGACCGACCGACCGACAAGCTCAGC
>DATGEA010000086.1:0-9731 GCA_035310605.1 Nitrospira sp.
GGGACTGGACCATCTTATCGGAACAGGCCCCGGCCATTCAAAAAGAGAACCAGGCGGAGAAAGAGGCCAATCTGAAAGGACAGGCGCTGGGCGGCCTCTTCCAACGATGGACGTTCGATCAACAGAAGCCGAATGAGAGTCCGATTGAATTTTCACCGCTGAATCTCGGGGAGGGGGCTGCTTCCGTGTGGGCCATCCAGGCAGATCCCGAAGCCCCATCCGCTCCCAACAGCCTGCGCGCCGAATCAGCTTGCCAGTCTGCCTCATGCTACCGGCTATTGATTGCCAACAAGTTGCAGTACGAGTACCCGGATGTCTCGGTCAGGCTGCGATTCCCCGCCGAGGGAAGCGCAGGGCGGGGGGGGATTGTCATTGGTTTACGAGATGCAACGAATTTCTATGCAGCAATTGTCGATCTCGCGTCCAAGAAGCTCGAAGTGATTCGTGTGATCAATGGCCAGGTAACCCAGTTGGGTCAAACGGCTATTTCTCCCAAAGCCGTGGATTGGCATTCGCTCAGAGTCCAGCGCGATACGATCATCAGCAAGGACGTCATTGAAGCATTTTTTGACGGATTGCTGGTCCTGTCCGTTCAGGACCAGTCGCTGGCCCTCGGTCAGGTCGGGCTGCTCGTCCAAGGGAAATCAGCCTTGCATTTCGATAGCTTGCACGCCATCCCACTGTTTTCCCAACGACCTTTCTCGGCGCCAGCGGCCTATTAATGTGTTGTGTATTCGGGACAATCTTGGCCAAGACTTGCATTTACGCCTGTTGTGGAGTAGAGTTCGCGCTGTGTATCGCCGCGAAAGGCCTGGTGGTGATACAGCAGAGAGTGACAAGGCCTGATACTGATGTTGTTTTGGTTCTGCCCGGGGATCTGATCGGAAGCCAGACCTGAGTCGCCATCGTGTTTGCGTCTTCGGCCCATTCCTTCCTGACCTATTCTCGAGTCCAAGACAACACCATTTTCTCAAAGGAGGAACCCAATGGGTTCGAAGATTTATGTTGGGGGTTTGCCGTATTCCACCACCGAGCAGCAACTGAGCGATCTCTTTGCTGCGCATGGGGCAGTGACGTCAGCCCGAATCATCACCGATAAGTTCACTGGTCAGTCACGAGGTTTCGGCTTCGTGGAAATGTCCAGCGATTCGGAAGCTCAGACTGCGATCACTGCGTTGAACGGTACCCAACTGGGCGGCCGCACGTTGACGGTCAACGAAGCGCGTCCGCAAGAACCTCGCTCTGGCGGCGGAGGCCGCGGCGGGTTCGGTGGCGGCCGGCACTAACCGGTAGCTGTTTTCTTGCATGTCGGGGCTGTCGACATGGCAGCCCCGCTAATTTCCTTCCTAGAATTGCCCATCTACGAGATGCGTTCCTCGGTCGCCTAATCGGCCGTATTGCAGTCCCAGGAAGTTGACCCACACAAGGAGTTCTATGTCTACGTTTGCCGATATGAGTTTGCCCACGTTCCTTGCCCAGCGTCTTCAACAGGCTGGGATGACCACGCCCACGCCGATTCAGCAGGCGACGATTCAGCCTGCACGTGACGGCCGAGATATCATGGCGCAGGCCAAAACGGGGAGCGGCAAAACTCTGGCGTTTCTCCTTCCGTTGATTGAACGAGCGTTACAACGCGATGGCGCAACGGGAGGCAGCCAGCCTTCACCGGCGGGAGCTCATGGCCAGAGACTCCCACAGTTCCTAGTATTGGCCCCGACCAGAGAGCTTGCGCTGCAGATCGAGACCGAGTTGCGGAAGTACGCGCCGATGGTCGTCACCTCGCTGTCAGTTTATGGCGGTACGCCGATCGAGCGACACTATCGGGCGCTGAAACGACCGCCGATGGTTGTCGTCGGGACACCGGGCCGTCTGCTTGATCTGGCCGGCTCCGGACACTTGCATCTCGGTGCCGTCACATTTCTGGTGATGGACGAAGCCGACCAGATGCTGGATCGCGGGTTCCTTCGTGACATCCAGCGGATTTTGGGGCTGCTCCCGCGTGAACGGCAGACGTTGCTGTTCTCGGCGACATTTTCGCCCGAGATTCAGCAACTCGCCCAGAACATGCAGCGCGACCCCTTGCGGATTTCGGTTGATCCCGGAATCAGCAGCCCGACGTCGATCACACATGCCTATTACGTGGTACAGGCCGAACAGTCTCGCACCGAGCTCGTGCACACGTTGTTGCAGACGGTGAAAGACGGCGAACGATCGATGGTGTTTTGCGATCAAAAGTACAAGGTCCGCCGGTTGGCCCAGAAATTGGGCGGTGAGTCCGCGTCGGTCGGAGCGATCACGGGAAATCACAGCCAGGCGCAACGGGAGCGGACCCTGGGGGCGTTTCGTGCCGGTCGGATCCGGTCGCTGGTTGCGACCGATGTGGCGGCCAGGGGTTTGGATATTCCGGATATTGCGCAGGTCATTCATTACGAATTACCGGCCAATCCCAATTCCTATGTTCATCGGGCGGGACGGACCGGCCGAGCGGAAAAAGAAGGTTCGACCTTTCTGATTCTGTCTCAGGCGGAGGAGCGAGAGTATCTTCGCATGGTGCGCCAGTTGCGGATTCAGACGAAGAAGCTGCCGCTTCCGACGTTCGCCGTACTGCCTCCAGCCGCTGCGGCGCCGACGGAGGAACAGCCGTCGCATCGTCCGAGAACCCACCGGCATACAGATCCGATGGCCAGGCGATTTCGCGAGAGCGGAAACGGCCAGTCGTTTCAGCGCCACGGTGCTTCATCCGGCGCACCAAGACGTTTCGGACGTTGAGCGCTAAGTACAACGGACGTGAGTCGGCACATCAGGACGGCCGGGGCCGTAAGGACCCGGTCGTCACGATCCTTTTCCCGGTTGTGAAGCCCCCCCTTCCCACATGGTAAAGTAACGGCGAATGTCGTCTCACATGCCACAGTTCCAACTCGAAGCTCCCTTCAAGCCTTGCGGAGATCAGGGAGAAGCCATCGATAAACTGGTGGCCGGTCTCGAGGCTGGCCGGAAGCATCAGGCATTGCTTGGTGTGACGGGGTCCGGTAAGACGTTCACAATGGCCAATGTAATCGAGCGGGTGCAGAAACCCACGCTCGTGTTGGTCCACAACAAGACGCTCGCCGGGCAGCTCTATCAAGAGTTCAAGCAGTTCTTCCCGCACAATGCGGTCGAATATTTCATCAGTTACTACGATTATTACCAGCCTGAAGCCTACATTCCCCAAACCGATACGTACATCACCAAAGACTCGTCCATTAACGATGCAATCGACCAGATGCGTCATGCGGCGACAACGTCACTGCTTCAACGCAACGACGTGCTGATCGTCTCGTCAGTTTCCTGCATCTATGGCTTGGGATCGCCGGATGTCTATCACGGGATGGTGCTGTATCTGGAAGAAGGAATGGAAATCCGGCGGGAAAAGATTTTGGCGAAGCTCGTCGAGGTTCAGTATGCTCGCAACGACATCGATTTTCATCGTGGGACGTTTCGCGCCCGGGGCGACGTCATCGAAATCTTTCCGGCCTCCAATGAGGCGATTTCTGTCCGCATCGAGCTCTTCGGGGATGTGGTGGACGCGATCCATGAAATCGATCCGCTGACGGGCAAATCGCTCAGAAAGCTGCCGAAGGTAGCCGTGTACCCCAATACCCATTACCTCATCGCGCCGGATCGTTATGAGCGGGCGATCACCGGCATTGAAGAAGAACTCGACGAACGAGTGGCCTATTTCAAACAGCATAATCAGCTGGTGGAAGCGCAACGCATTGCACAGCGGACGAAGTTCGATCTGGAGATGATTCGCGCGATGGGGTATTGCCACGGAATCGAAAACTACTCGCGCCATCTGAGCGGACGGGCGCCCGGCGAGCCGCCGCCGACACTCATCGACTATTTCCCCAAGAATTTTCTGCTGATTGTCGACGAGTCTCATGCGACGATTCCTCAAGTCGGCGGGATGTATGAAGGCGATTATTCGCGGAAAAAAACGCTGGTGGAGTACGGGTTCCGGTTGCCGTCAGCGGTAGACAACCGTCCGCTGAAGTTTCATGAGTTCGAGCGGTGTCTCAATCAAGTGATCTATGTGTCCGCCACGCCCGGTCCGTATGAGCTGGAACATGTTCACGGGGAAGTCGTCGAGCAGATTATTCGACCGACGGGGTTGCTCGACCCGGTCATTGAGGTGCGGCCGGCGAAAGGGCAAGTTGATCATCTGCTCGGGGAAGTGCGAGCCGAGATCGCGCAAGGGGGGCGCGTGCTGGTCACCACTTTGACCAAGCGAATGGCTGAGGATTTGACCGAGTACTACCACGAGATCGGGATCAAGGTGCGCTATCTTCATTCCGACATTAAGACGTTGGAGCGTGCGGAAATCATCCGCGACCTACGCCGTGGTCAGTTCGACGTGCTGATCGGGATTAACTTGCTGCGCGAGGGGCTGGATCTGCCGGAAGTGGGTTTAGTCGCTATACTCGATGCGGACAAGGAAGGCTATCTTCGTTCCTACCGGTCGCTTATCCAGACAGCGGGTCGCGCGGCGCGCAACGTCCGCGGCCGGGTCATCCTCTACGGTGACGTGGTGACGGATTCGATGAAGCGGGCGATCGACGAAACCGCCCGTCGCCGGAAGCTTCAGGCCGAGTTCAACGAGGCGCACAACATTGTGCCGGCAAGCATCAAGAAGGGTATCCCGGCGCTGGAATATTCCGAAGCCTACGTCGAGCCGGAACAGCTGGCGCTCGCGGCGGAGTCGCAGGCGGGATATGGCGATGACGAAGCGATTGAACAGCTGATTCACCGATTGGAAGTTGAAATGAAGGCCGCGGCCAAGGAGTTGGAGTTTGAGCGGGCGGCGTCGTTGAGGAATCGCATTCGGGCGTTGAAGATGCAAGAACTCGAGTTGAAGCCGGACGCTTAGACGTTCTTGTAGAGGTAGATGCCAAGGAACATGCCGAGGATACTCAACAAGCTGACCTTCAGGCTAAACCCCAGGGTGAGCTTGAGAAGAATCAAATCGATCGTCAGTGGGGGGCTGATGCCGGGTGTGACGTTCGTGGTGAAAAATGCCTGGATTGTCCCGCCCTTGGGGGCCATGACTTGAAGAATTTCACCCAGGATGCCGCCTAGTAACCCGCCGATCAGGAGGAACAAGAGCAAGACCCAGGGAGATTTTCTCACTTCGACCGCCTCATAACCCGTTGAGCAGACTCACCGAATCACCGATACGACCATAGCGAAAGGTCCTCAGCCTGTCAACACAATGCTGTCGGCGTCTCCCTTGACTTCTCAGGGGGGCCTCCTTTAGACTGCCCGATGCTCTTTTGCTAGATTTTTCGAGGCGATCGGAGATCTGGGGGGTAAGGCTTCGGTTGCCTTTTTCTTTGGTGTGGGATGCTGGATCAGCTTAGCGACAAATTCGAAAAGATTCTCAAAAAGCTTCGCGGTACGGGTGTTCTGACCGAACAGAATATCGCGGAAGCTTTGAAGGAAGTCCGCCTTGCTCTGCTCGAAGCCGACGTTAATTTTAAGATCGTAAAAGACTTTATCGAGCGGGTTCGAGAAAAAGCGGTCGGACAAGAGGTTCTGCAGAGCCTGACTCCTGGTCATCAAGTCGTCAAGGTCGTCTGGGACGAACTGCGCGCCATGATGGGTGGCGAACGGAGCGGCTTATCCCTCTCGTCGGTACCACCGACCGTGGTCATGATGGTCGGTCTGCAAGGTGCGGGGAAGACGACGACCTGCGGCAAGCTCGCCAAACTGTTCAAGAGCCAAGGTAAACGTGTGCTCCTGGTGGCGGCAGATCCCCGCCGTCCGGCCGCAGGCGATCAATTGGCCAGTCTGGGGCGTGACCTCGGGATCGACGTTCATCGAGTAGAGGGGACGGGGGCGCTGCAAGCGGACGTCGTCCGCATCTGCCAGGCCGGTGTCGATCGAGGGCGTGATCAGGGATTTGACCTGGTCGTGCTCGACACGGGCGGGCGTCTCCATATCGATGATGAATTGATGGGCGAGCTCGTGGCGGTGAAATCCGCGGTGCGACCTCACGAAGTGCTGCTCGTGGCGGATGCGATGACCGGCCAAGATGCCGTGACCATGGCCGGGCAGTTCGACCAGCGAGTGGGGCTGACCGGGATCATTCTCACCAAGGTGGAAGGCGATGCGCGCGGCGGTGCCGTGCTCTCCATCAGGGCCGTCACAGGCAAGCCGATCAAATTCCTCGGCGTCGGCGAGAAACTGGATGCCCTTGAACTCTTTCATCCGGATCGGATGGCGTCGCGGATTCTTGGCATGGGCGATGTCCTCTCGCTGATCGAAAAGGCGCAAGAGACATTTACGCGCGAGCAGGCGGAAGAAGCGCAGAAGCGGCTGACCAGCAGCACGTTTACACTGGAAGATTTTCGTGCGCAGTTGGGGCAGGTTAACAAGCTGGGTTCGCTGGAGCAGATTCTGGGAATGCTGCCGGGCGGCCAGAAGTTGAAGGGCGCCATGGACGGACAGGTGCCCGAACGGGAAATGAAGCGAGTCATGGCGATGATCGATTCGATGACAATCCGCGAGCGCCGTGACCACACGCTGCTCAACGGAAGCCGGAAGAAGCGCATTGCGCGCGGCAGCGGGACGAACGTGATGGAAGTCAATCGGTTGATCAAACAGTTCCTTTCGGCGCGAAAGATCGCGAAGGTGATGACAGGAGCAGGAGGGCGCCGGCAGCTTGCGCAACTTCTGCGTTCTATGTAAATCAGAATCAGGGACCCCTGGCAGGTGTGTCTCGTAGAGAAGGAGGACGACAGTGGCCGTTCATTTGAGATTGACCAGGACAGGACGACATAAGCGACCGGTGTATCGCGTGGTGGCGGCGGATTCCCGGAAGCCGCGCGACGGGCGATTCTTGGAGATTTTGGGCATCTTTGATCCGCTGAAGGAAGCGGGGTTGCCGGAGTTGAAGCAGGAGCGGGTGTTGACCTGGCTTCATCAGGGCGCTCAACCGACGGTGACGGTCAAGACCCTGCTTCGTCGTTCGGGCCTGTGGAAGCAGTTTGAAGCGGAAAAGGCCGCGAAGAAGAAGAAGGCCTAGCTCGTGACCAGCGTGCAAGCGGAGTTAGTGACCATCGGCAAGATCGAACGGCCTTTCGGCGTGAAGGGCGCGGTAAAGGTTCGATCCTTGAGCGACGTGCCGGGCCGTTTCGATCACCTGAGAGCCGTATGCGTGACGAGCGCGACGGGACAGATGGTTGATCGGACGGTCACGCATGTTCGTCGGGCCGGTTCGACCTACATCGTGCAGTTCGCCGGCATTACGACGCCGGAGGAAGCCGGAACGTTGCGCGGCGGTTTCATTCAAGTCCCTCGCTGCGAACCTTCAAGCCGCGCAGGAGATGTGCTGTATGAATGTGACCTCATCGGCATGACGGTTGTAGACGAAGCGGGGCGCGATCTTGGATTGGTCGAGACGATCTGGGAATTGCCCGGCCATCAGGTATTTGTCGTGCGGAAGAACGGCCGGGAAGTGCTCATTCCCGCCGCGAAGAATTTCGTCACGACAGTGGATCTCGCGCAGCGCCGGATGACGGTGCGCAGGGTGGAAGGGTTGATCGAGGAAGGCCATGCGGTGTGACGTCATCACATTATTCCCCGAAATGATCGCACCGGTGCTCGGGAGCAGCATGCTCAAGCGAGCCCAGGAAAAGGGTCTGCTTGAGGTACAAGTGCACAATCTAAGGGACTTTACACTGGACAAGCATAAGGTCGCCGACGATGTACCCTACGGCGGCGGGGCCGGCATGGTCATGAAAGCGGAACCGATTCTCCGTGCCGTAGAGCAGATTCGCGAGTGGCGCGAACAAAAGGGCGAGCGGATCCGGCTGTTACTGCCGTCGCCGCACGGGCGTCGCTTCACACAAGCCTATGCGCAGGATTTGGCGGGTGATTTGCGTCGCCTGATGATTCTGTGCGGGCACTACGAGGGCATTGATGAACGGGTACGGGTGGCGCTCCAGCCGGAAGAAGTGTCGGTGGGTGATTATGTGTTGACGGGGGGGGAATTGCCCGCGCTCATTCTGATCGATGCCGCGGCGCGGCTCATTCCCGGTGTGTTGGGTGATCCCGAATCGATCGTCGAGGAATCGTTTACGGATTCCTTGCTGGAGTATCCGCATTACACCAGGCCCGTTAAGGTTCGGGGTATGACGGTTCCGGAGATACTGCTCTCCGGCCACCACGAAGCGATTCGCCGCTGGCGCCGCAAGGCGGCGTTGCGGGCGACCTACGAGAAGCGGCCCGACCTCTTGAAGGATCGGGCGTTTACAGTGGAAGACAGACAGTTGTTGGATGACATCATTCGCGAAGGCGTGCAAGACACGCCGGTTCGATGTGGGGAGGAGGGGTGAAGCCATGAATCAGTTAGAACGGGTCCAGCGGTCGTTGCAGAAGAAGTCGGTTCCCCACTTTGAGATCGGGGACACGGTCCGTGTTCACGTCAAAGTGGTTGAAGGAGAAAAGGAACGTATTCAGGTCTATGAAGGGGCGGTCATCGCCCGCAAAGGGAGCCTTAATACGGAGATGTTCACCGTGCGCAAGGTGTCCTATGGGGTCGGTGTCGAGCGGATTTTCCCCGTGCATTCGCCGATCGTCACGAAAATCGATGTGGTACGCCAAGGGAAGGTACGGCGCGCCAAGCTCTACTACCTGCGCGGGAAGAAGGGCAAGTTCTCGAGGGTCGAAGATCGGGAGTTCGTGGCGGAAGGTAGAACGCAGTCCGGTTCCGCGCGTGCGGCTGAGCCGGCGGAAGCGCCGGCTGAAGCAGCGGCTGCCGCGAAATCCTAGCCTGAATCCGCTCCGTAGACCACGAGGGGCGCGCGTGCCGACACTACACCGTAGGCAGCTTCGTGGGACCCACCGACGAATTTGAAATGGAAGCCAGGCGATGCGGCTATCGCCGGATCGCCGGTCTCGATGAAGCCGGCCGGGGCCCGCTTGCGGGCCCCGTCGTGGCGGCAGCGGTCGTCCTGCCGACCCGCTGCCGACTCACCGGCTGCGACGACTCCAAACAGCTTTCTGAATCCGAACGAGAACAAGTCTATTCCGTCATCACAGCCCGGGCCGTCGCCATTGGGGTTGGATCGGCGAGCCATGAAGAAGTCGACAGACTGAACATCCTGGAGGCCACGCGTCTGGCGATGCATCGGGCGATTGCGGCTCTGTCGCCTCAGCCGGATTGCCTGTTGATCGACGCTGTGATACTTCCCGGTCTTGCGATTTCCACTCGATCCATTATCAAGGGCGATGCCTTGTCGCCTTCTGTGGCCGCCGCGTCGATCGTGGCGAAGGTCACAAGAGATCGCCTGATGGCGGAGTATCATCGGCTCTATCCGCACTATAATTTTCTCTCCCATAAAGGCTATGGCACGGAAGAGCATTTGCAGCAGCTTGCGACCTATGGCCCCTGTCCGATTCATCGTCGAACCTTCGCGCCGGTGGCACAGGTACTGGCGCAGTCTCTTGACCGGCGACGGCAGGCGGCTCCCGAGCAGCCGGAATCGCGGCGGACGATAGCGTGACAATCCTTGACCCCGGACGGCTCTTTGGGCAAGAAGGAGAAGCGACGGCGGAGAACTACCTGCGTCAGAAGGGGTATCGGATCATCGCCAAGAATCTCCGATCGTCGTTAGGGGAGTTGGATCTTGTGGCGGAGGATGGCCCGGTGCTGGTGTTCGTTGAGGTGAAGGCGCGTCGGAGCGAAGACT
>DATGEA010000087.1:0-22964 GCA_035310605.1 Nitrospira sp.
AAGCCTGCGATTCTCAATGCGGTTCCCGGCGTCGGCCTCGGCTTTACGCAGCCGATCGAAATGCGCTTCAACGAGTTAATAGCAGGAACGCGTTCTGACTTGGCGGTTAAGATCTTTGGGCCGGATCTGGAAGTGCTCAAACAGCAGGCCGAGGCCGTGGCGCGTGTATTGGAAACCGTGCGCGGCACCGCAGACGTCAAAGTCGAGCAGGTCGCGGGCCTTCCACTTCTCCGGGTGATTGTAGACCGGGAACAGATCGCCCGATATGGACTCACGGCAGACGATGTTCTCACTCTCGTTCAAACCACACGTGTAGGACACGTCGTCGGCACTGTGGTCCAAGGCTCACGCCGTTTTGAGCTTGTCGTCCGATTAGTTGACAGCGCATCAGCTGATCCCGCTGCCTTGGGCAATCTGCTCATCCCAACCGCTCATGGTGAGCTTGTCCCCCTTTCCCGCGTCGTGACTATTCGAGTGGACATGGGACCGGCTCAAATCAGCAGGGAGCATGTGCAGCGGCGCATCGTGGTGGAGAACAACATTCGAGGAAGGGACTTAGGGAGCTTTGTAACAGAAGCTCAGCGCGCCGTCGCACGCGAGGTGTCGCTTCCGACAGGATATGAACTGACGTGGGGCGGACAGTATCAGCATCTTCAAGAAGCCACCAGCCGATTGGCCGTCGTCGTACCCATCACGCTCCTTTTGATTCTGGGTGTGCTGTCGATCATCTTCGGGGCCATGCGTCCCGCGCTGCTGATTTTCCTCAACGTCCCCTTGGCCCTCTCCGGCGGCATCGTGGCCCTCTGGCTCCGCGGCTTGCCGATCAGTATTTCAGCGGTCATCGGATTCATTGCTCTGTTCGGCATCGCGGTGCTCAATGGGGTGGTGTTGGTCAGCCACATCCGGCAACTCGAGATACGAGGGCTCCGAACCGATGAGGCTGTCATGCTAGGAGCGATGGACCGACTTAGACCCGTGCTGATGACGGCGCTCGTCGCGAGTCTTGGCTTCCTGCCGATGGCCCTCGCCACAACAATGGGGGCGGAGGTGCAACGACCGTTGGCGACGGTCGTCATCGGGGGACTTCTCACGTCAACTGCCCTCACGCTGCTGGTCATCCCCGCTCTCTATCGAAGATTTGCAGTCTCACCTGAATCTCCTGAGAATATGCCATCACTGAAACCGCCATTATGACACTCGTTAGCCCACCTTCCGATGGCGGCCTATCTGAAATGAGAAAACCACGAGTCGGAATTTAACGAGCGCGAATGTCAAGGTTCGCGAAGGATACGGTTCAGGAAGCCGAGCGGGACTTGAACCGAAATAAAACTGCGGGCGCAACCCGGCCGAATAGCGGAGCAAGTCTCAGCTCATTTCGATCGCACCAATCCTCACCCATATAAAGACCATGGTAAGTGTGGATGCCACTAGTGGTACTTGGTTCTGTAAGTCATTGATATTGCCGGACACACAATGTCACCGTTTGCTTTGTATTTTATATGTAACGGACTGATATATATGGTGCTATCTATATTCTAAAAAGGCTGGGGTCGACAGTTCGATTCTATCCCTCGGCACCATTTCAATGACCTACGCGATCCCAAATGAGTTCTACTGAGGCAGGTGGCACTGAAGTGGCACTTGTGTAGGGCTTTGAGTTTCTTTCGCTCAACCCACCTATCTTACTTCTCTCGCCCGTTAAAGGAGCAGTCCGGCAAATGGCGCAACGGGACCTCATTCGATCTGAACGACGTGAGGTTCTGCTCACCGTCGCGCGTGAAGCTCAGGAGTGGATTACCGCTCATGCTTTGAAGCGCTAACCGGTTTCTGGGAGGCCTCCGATCATTCCAGGGGCTTCCCTACAAAGCCTGTTTTCTATGCAGTCATAGCGACACTAAAGACTTAGATTCAGAACGGATCTGGATACGTCGCCAAATAAAATACAGGACAGGGATGACAATCAGAGTGAGAATGGTCGAGCTAATCATCCCACCGATCATCGGGGCGGCGATCCGTTTCATGACATCGGCGCCGGTTCCATGGCTCCACATAATTGGCAGGAGACCGATGAGAATGGCGGAGGTGGTCATCATCTTAGGCCTCACGCGCTGTACCGCTCCCTCGATAATTGCCGCCCGAAGGTCTGCGATTGAATGAAGTCGGCCCTCCCGCTGCCAGCGCTCATAGGCCTCGTCCAGAAAGATGATCATGATCACACCTGTCTCGGCCGCGACGCCTGCCAAAGCGATGATGCCCACCCACACTGCGACACTCAGATGATACTGGAGGAGGTACAAGAGCACGATCGAGCCCACGACCCCGAACGGCACGGACAGAAGGATGATCAGGCTTTTCGTCACCGATCTGAAATTCAAATAGAGCAGCACGAAGATCAAAAAGATCGTAACGGGCACCACGATTTTCAGCCGAGCCTTGGCTCGTTCCAGGTATTGGAATTGCCCGCCCCACGTGAGCGAATATCCAGGCGGTAGCGCCACCCGGTCCCTGATCAGCTTCTGCACCTCTTCCACGTACCCGCCCAAGTCCCGCCCGGCCACATCGACAAACACAATGCCAGCCAGGGACCCGTTTTCATCGCGAATCGAAGGGGGACCGCTGGTCATGGTGATTCGAGCCAGTTGGCCAAGAGGAATCTGCGCACCATTGCGGGCCTCCACGAGCACCCGCCGGAGCGATTCCTGATCCTCCCGAAGTTCCCGTAAATAGCGCACGTTCACGGGGTACCGCTCGCGCCCTTCGACTGTCTGCGTGATGTTTTTGCCCCCGATCGCCGATTCGATGACATCTTCCACATCCTCGACCATGAGCCCATAGCGGGCGGCCTCTTCACGATTGACGTGCACGTCGAGGTAGTAGCCGCCGGTGACACGTTCCGCATAGGCGCTGCGAGTGCCAGGAATGCCCTGCACGAGCCCCTCGATCTCCAGACCAATCCGCTCGATCTCCACGAGGTCCGGGCCGAGAATCTTGATCCCGAGATTGCTACGGATCCCGGTTGCGAGCATCTCGGTCCGTGTCTGGATCGGCATCCACCAGATGTTCGGCATGCCGGGAAATTTCACCACCTTGTCCATCTCAGCGATGAGCGAGTCCCAGGTCACGCCGGGTCGCCACTGCTCTTCCGGCTTCAGCGATACCACGGTCTCCGCCATACTGAGATGGGCAGGGTCGGTCGGCGTCCTCGCCCGGCCGATTTTGCCGAACACGCGGTCCACTTCGGGGAATTGCTTGAGCAACTGGTCTTGCCGTTGCAGTAGCATACCCGCCTGAGTCACCGAGATGCCGGGCAAGGCGGTTGGCATATACAGTATGGTCCCTTCGTTGAGCGGAGGCATAAATTCCGATCCGAGTTTCTCATACAACGGAACGGAGCTCCCCACCGTGACGATGGCTAGGATCACGAGCAGCCACCGGACACGTAACGCGCCGGACACCAGCGGCCGGTAGATCCAAATCAAGAGTCGGTTGACGGGATTTCTCTCCTCCGGTGCGATCCTGCCTCTTATCAGCCACACCATGAGGAGAGGCGCGAGGGTGATCGAGACCACCGCCGCAAACAACATGGCCGCACTTTTGGTGAAAGCCAAGGGTCGGAAGAGGCGCCCTTCCTGAGCTTCCAGCGTGAAGACCGGCAGGAACGAGATCGTGATGATGAGCAACGAGAAGAAGAGCGGTTTGCCGACCTCCTGGGCCGCGCGGATGATCACGGCGGCGCGAGAGCCGGGCTGTCCGGCGCGGTCCCATTGCTCCAATCGCTTATGAGCGTTCTCGACCATCACGATGACCGCATCCACCATGGCCCCGATCGCGATGGCAATGCCGGCCAGCGACATGATGTTCGAAGTGATGTCCACATAGTACATCGCGAGGAACGCGAGCAGGATCGCGACCGGCAACGTCAGGATGGCCACGAGAGCGGAGCGCAGATGGAACAGAAATATTAAGCTGATGGCACCCACGACGAGGCTGATCTCGATCAGCTTTTCTTTCAGGGTCGCGATGGCTCTGAGAATCAAATCAGAGCGATCATACACCGGGATGATCTCGATCCCTTTCGGGATGGACGGCGTGACCTCCTTGAGCCTCTCCTTGACTCGGTCGATCACTGCCAGTGCATTCTCGCCGTATCGCATGACCACGATCCCACCCACCGTCTCCCCGGTGCCGTCCAGCTCGGCGATTCCTCGACGCATATCGGGACCGATCGTCACATGGGCCACGTCTTGCACCGTGATCGGGGTACCCTGCCGGTCGGTCCCCAGCGGAATGTGGCGGATATCGTCTAATGACCGGATATAGCCATGTCCCCGGACCATGTATTCCCGCTCACTCACTTCCATCACGCGTCCCCCGACGTCGTTGTTGCTGCGCCGGACCGCATCGATGAGCACCTTGAGCGGAATGTGATATCCTAGCAATTTGTTAGGATCCACCTGCACCTGGTACTGCTTCACGAATCCGCCGATCGACCCCACCTCGGCCACTCCCGGGACGCTCTGGAGCCAGTAGCGGAGGTACCAATCTTGGAAACTTCGCAGGTCCGCAAGGTCATGCTGGCCGGACTGATCCACGAGCGCATACTGGAAGACCCACCCGACACCACTGGCATCGGGACCGAGTGTAGGAGAGACGCCCTCGGGCAGTTTCCCCGTAACACCTTGCATGTACTCCACGACCCGGCTCCGTGCCCAGTAGATATCCGTTCCATCCTGGAAAATGATGTACACGAATGACAGTCCCAGGAAGGACTGTCCGCGGACCGATTTGATCCGTGGAGCGCCCAGCATCGACGTGACAATGGGATAGGTAAGCTGATCTTCGACTAAATCCGGGCTGCGCCCCGGCCACTCGGTGAATACGATCACCTGCACGTCCGAAAGATCAGGGATGGCGTCTAGCGGAGTCTGGTAGACCGCCCAGAGACCCCACCCCGATAGAAAGAGCGTCGCCAGGAACACCAAGAATGCATTCCGGCCGCTCCAATCAATAATTCGTTCGATCATCCCATGCTCCGCTCTATCGTCAGCTACATCCCGGACATCCCGCCGCCACCGGCGATCACCGAAAAACTTTCCTTGATATCGGGCCGGCCCGCACGCTGAATGGTCACCGTAAGATCCCACTGGCCTCCCATGCCCAGGTTCGCCTTGGCCTCGAAGACGCCATCCTTCCCGGAAATCATCGGAATCGTTGATGGCATCATGCCCGGCATCGGCATGGTGTACGTGAGCAGCACCTTCGCAGTGGTGACCGGCTTCCCCGACTCGTCCCGCAGCTTGATCCGAATCATGTTCTCACCGATCCGTGCGGCGGCTGGTTCGGTGGAGAGCGTCATCGTCATCCCGCCTACTTTCTTCTCTGTCACGGGAGCCATCTGCTTCGTCTGCTCCGAGGCCTGGCCGCCCATGTCCATTTCACCCATGCGGGCCTGTTCCATGCGGATGCCCCCCATGCCGAGAGCCCCCATCATGTTCGTGGCAGCCATCAACTTGCTTTCGGAGTCGACAAGAAAATTCCCAGATGTCACGACTTGTTCCCCCTCCTCCAGGCCCTCCTGGACCTCATAGTAGGACCCGATCTTCGGGCCGAGCTTCACCACTCGTGGTTCAAAGAGCCCTTCTCCACGGAGGACGAAGACAAGGGTTCGGGTCCCGGAATCGAGCACCGCTTGTTCCGGAATCGCCAGTGAGTCCCCTCGATCGATCTTGATCAGGGCATCACCGTACATGTCTGGTTTGAGCAGCATGTCCGGATTCGGCAGTTCCAGTCGGATCTTGACGGTCCTGGCCTCCTTGTTCAGGTAGGGATAGATGAACGACACTCGACCGTGGAACCGTTCCCCAGGGTAGGCAGCAAACGTCACCGTGGCCGGTTGTCCCATCTTCACAAAAGGCACCTCGTACTCGTAGATCTCCGCATTGACCCAAATCGAGGAAAGATCGGCAATCGTATAGAGTGTCATCTCCGGTGCCACGAACAGTCCCTTGAATGCCTTCTTTTCGATGACATGGCCGGTGACTGGTGAGGTCATCGTGATGTACGTTTGCGCTTTGCCTCGACGGGCCAGCTCGTCGATCTGCTTGTCGGTCAACGTCCACAGCCGCAGCCGATCGTGGGCGGCCGCCACTAACTCCTCTGCCTGTGCACGGGCCTCAGAGATGGGGCTCTCTCTGACTTTGTCCCGTGCCTTGAGGGCGAGAAGATACTCATCTTCGCTCGCCACGAGATCGGGGCTGTACATCGTGAAGAGTGGTTGCCCTTTGGCCACCAGTTGTCCGGTGAAATCCACGAACAGCTCTTCTACCCATCCCGACACGCGCAGGTTCACACGAGTGATGCGTTGTTCATCGTAGTCCACTCTGCCGACCGCACGAACTACGGTCTCAAGCCGGCGCTTCCCCACTGGCGAGGTTTTCACCCCAATCAACTGTTGTTTGAATGGGGTGATCATGGCGTATGCCTGGGCGGGACCGCCCTCTAGAGCCGCAAACGGCCTCATCCCCTCCTTGCCGGATCCCTGTGCCTTTCTCTGCACGTCCTGCATGCTGCCCATCCCACCTGTCTGTGAAGGATGGAAACGCTCCCGTCCTTCGAAGAGCCAAAGGCTAATCGCCACTATGATCACCCCGATCATGATCCACGCCGTGCGTGTTCCTCTCCTTGTCATGGTACGCATGGCACGCCTCCTTCCTTACAATTCTCTGCCGACGACCTGCTCAAGTTCAGCAACCCGTTGTTGCCATTCAACCAGGGCTCGATAATAGGCGAGCTGAAACTCCCGCAAAGCCCGGTCGGCATCGATCAAGTTCAAAAAATTGCTGCGGCCCGTCCGATAGCCCGCTCGCGCTGAAGCCAGGCTTTGCTCAGCCTGCGGCAAGACGGTAGTCCGATACAGCAGGGCGACTTCCCAACTGGCCCGCACTTTCGCGAGCACGTCGCGAATTTGGAACCGCGTCATGTTTTCTAAGGTCTGAAGATCCGCACGCGCGGCGGCCACTGCCGCACCCGCCTCTTGCACAGCCGCGTCATACTTCGGCTTGGTCCAGAAGGCGAACGGTAGATTGATGGCCATGATCGCGCCGAACCCGTCACCGGCCTGAAAATTCTGAAACCGTTGAACCGTCACTGTGGCATCCGGATAGTATTGACGCTGCGCAAGGGCACGGGCGTGCTCGTTCCGCTGGATCGCCAGACCGGCCGCTTTCACCTCCGGCCTAGCATCGGCTGCCATCTGAAAGAGCTCGTCGAGATCCTTGGCGAACCGCTCCACACGAGGCTCCTCCGGCAGTCCTAACGGCGTCCGTGGGTCTTTACTCAAGAGGGTATTGATTTTGGCCTGAGCTGTCTCACGACGCTGTTCGAGAACCGGCAACTGCTGATGGAGCGTGGACAATTCGACCTGTGCCTTGAGCACATCCACTTGGCTGCCTTTTCCCGTTCGGAATTTCGCGATGGCGGTCTGGAGAAACTGGGTCAGCAAGTCAATCTGCTCGTGATGGATCTGAATCGCCTTGTGGGATAAGAACAGGTCGTAATAGCTCTGCTTGACCCGCGCGACCAGCTCCCGTTCCTTGGAGCGCAGGGCCTGCTCAGTGATATCGGCCGACCGGCCGGCCACCTCTTCCTTCAGCGCAAGCTTTCCGGGAAACGGCAATTTTTGGGACAGCCCAATGATCGTGTTCTGCGCTCGGCCCAGATCGAAGGATTCGGGTGTATTCCACCACTGGACAGACAGAGTGGGGTCATCGAACGAGCGCGCTTGCGCTATCCGCTGTGAGGCCGCCGCCCATTGGTGCCGGGCAGCAAGGATCTCTGGATTCAAAGCCAACGCTTCACGGATCACTCCGGATAATATCAATGGTTCGGGCGGAACCTGCTCTTCACCATTGGCTCTTGAATGCATGCCCATCGTGAATACCAGCACCATCGCAATAGTCCCGCGAAAGATTGCTGTTTCGGTATACATATGAAAGCCCTCCTCGGTAGCCCGCGGTGAGGCTCCGGAAAAGAAATGGAGCGCCTGACCGGTAGAGGTCAGCGCGACGAGTTGAGCTATAAAACGGAATTACGAGAAGTGAGGACCGAAGGGATCAGATGCGAAGGACAGTAGTATTGAGCAGCACGTCTCGCGGAGGAGCATGTTCTGGATGGGAATAGGTCAGGTGATTCGTTGCACGAAAGTTGAGGAGCTGAGATAAGGAAGCTGATTCTTCAGGGCAAAATGTTTGATAAACAAAGTCGTCATAGGAGCCCGAAGAATTGTGAACGGACATCATCTTGAAGGCATCGCAAAACTGACGGACAGGAGTTTCTTCAGGCGTTGCACAACCGTTTCCCATCGAAGCGTCTGTTGTTCCAAACACCGGCACAAGACAAGCATAAGCATTAAAACTCAGACCCGCGAATAGCAGGACTAAGAAAATAATCATGAAACGGGGAGCTTTGGTAACGGATCGCACGATGAGAGGATACTCTTCGGTAACTTTGCGGTCAATGTTCCGACAATAATACGGCTCCACATCAATAAATAAATGCCTTCACTTCACGCGTAATTCCCGCCCTATTCTACTAGGTGCAACGAGTGGCAACCGCTTCTGTAACTCATTGATATTGCATGGCACGAAATGTCACTTTTTGCTTTGTATGCTATCTGCAAGTATTTGATATTTATCATTGTATGTCTTACCTGAAAAGGCTGGTGTCGACAGTTTGATTCTGTCCCCCGGCACCGTCTTTCATCCACTCCCGACATCAGCCAACGCACATGAACCGATGACGATGTCGGCGTCGCATTAAGATTCCTTGGGCAATCGCCCGAAATAATACATGGCAATCGCCGCGGTCGCAGCAACGTTGAGGGACTCGACCTGTCGAGTCAACGGGATCGTAAATCTACAAGTCGCCTGTTGTCTGGTCGATTCCGAGAGACCGCGGCTTTCATTTCCCATCGCCAGTATCACTCGCCGCGGTATCGTGTGGATCGCCTCCATTTCAACCGTGTCAGGGCCCGCAACTTCTGCGGCATAAATCGCGCAATGGTTCTGAATGAATCGTGTGACGTCCCGCGCGACGAAAATCGGAAGGGACAGCAGCGCCCCGCTCGTCGCGCGCACGACTTTAGGATTGTAGATATCGGCCGATTCCGGTGTGAGCCAGAGCGCACTGACGTTCAACGCCGCGGCAGTTCGAATGATCGCCCCGACATTGGCAGGATCTTGCAGTTGCTCCCCGAACAGGCCGAAGAGCACCGGACGCTCCAACAGCTCGTCCTCGTTCCAACATGGCTGCTGCACGATCGCCAGAATTCCCTGGGGTGTCTCTAACCCCGACAGAGCCGCAAAGCTGCGGTCGAGGCAGCCATATGTCGGAACATCAACCGAGTGGCGGAGAAGGCGGTCGCGATCGCTCTCCCGCTGTTGATAGCCGGACGCGACCACGAGCATCTGTACGTGAGTTGGATGGGTGAGGAGCAGGTCCCGAACGGGCTTGGCGCCTTCGACGATGAAGGCGCCGTCCGTTTGTCGTGCCCGTTTGTCCCGGAACAGGTTCCGAATTCTCGCTGTCTGTGCGCGCGTCAGGAAAGTAGTGGAGAGAGACACGCTGGAGTTCTGGGCGGATCAGTATCCGTTATCGACGCTTGCGGCCTGAAGCCGCCTCCGCTGCTCGAATCCGTTGCGCCCGTGCCTTGGCTCGCTTCAGAAGCGTCAGCTTACCCCTGGTCCGAGCATCCTCATGCTGCAACTGCTCAAGTTGAGACTTGAGGTGGGCCTTCTCTTGCTTGTGCAACGTGGCACATTCCTCGCGTGAAAGCTGCATCCAGTCGCCGCCACTCTTGGCGCGCTTGATCCGTTGTTCCAACGACTCGCGCAACTGCTTCGTCCGCATGGAGAGAAGCGACTTCAACGCTTGCCGGCGACGCTGGACTTCTTCTTCCTCGGCCATAATCCCACGAATATCGGTTCCCAACATGATGCGCCTCCTCACAACTTCGGGAATAGACTAACGGCCTATTCTACCCGATTTCATCGTTCATCTTCCACCGTGAGAATTCAATTATAACTACTTGATAACACACATGAAACTAGCCACACGGCCTCGCTGAACCGGTTGCAGAGAATTCATGATTTCAGTATGATCGGCCATGGCTATCGGCCCACAAATCCAAGCCTGGCGCCTCTCGCGCGGCTTTTCGATCGATAGCCTGGCAGCCGAATCCAATCTTTCCCCTCAGACGCTGGAAGAAATCGAAGCGGAAGCGGTCGATCCCTCCACCGCTACATTGGAAGCGCTCGCGACCGCAATGAAAATCCCCGCGGCCTGGCTCTTCACCCACCCCAATGCCTTTCGATTGCTCTTCCACGACCCGGACGAAGCGGAGAGTACTCCTCCGGATGGACCGGACCCCGTCACTGAACGAATCCTGACCGGTTCGAGGATGGATCGCTCGCTCTATGTGATGTTGACGGCGCTCATCCAGAGCGGCGAGCCCAAGCTGCTGCGGGCGGCAGAAATGAGCCTCAAGAGTCTGGTTAAGCAATCGAAACAATCAACGATCCCATGGCTGAACCGTCCGTCTGGCCACTTTGAACCGCCGAGCGATTGATCACATGATCATAGAACCTGCAAGATAAAGCACTTCAGGTAGCGGGTTTCCGGCATCGAGGCAAGAACGGGATGGTCACTGGCTTGCCCCCGCTGCTCCAGCAGGCGCGCCTGGCGCTTCGCATCCTGCGCAGCGCGGCAAATCGCTTTCCAAAAATCGAGTTCGGACACATGGTGTGAGCAAGAACTCGTAACTATGATTCCTTCCGGCCTCGTGAGCCGAATGCCGAGAAGATTGACATCCTTATACCCTGTCAGCGCCCGGGGCACCGCCTGCTTACTACGGGCGAATGCAGGCGGATCCAGAAGAACGAGGTCATAGCGGCGACCGGCCCGCTCCAATTGACGCATCTCCTCAAAGGCGTCGGCCGACCGATAGCGGCAACGGTCTTGAACCTTGTTGAGTTGCGCATGGTTGCGAGCCTGGGCCAGCGCATCTTCACTCACATCCAATCCCTCCACGCTCTTGGCCCCGGCCAATGCAGCATGAATCCCGAAGGCTCCCGTGTGACAAAACATTTCCAATACCTCCGCACCGGCGGCGAAGCGTGCGGCAGCGATACGGTTTTCCCGTTGATCGCAGAACCAACCGGTTTTTTGTCCGCGAGCGATATCCACGTAAAAACGTACGGCTCCCTCGTGCACTTCTACGGTCGTAGCTCCCTCCCCGCGCAAAAACCCTGTGCCTGTCGGAAGTCCTTCCAGTGCGCGGCTCTTAGCGTCGTTGCGTAGATACACCTGACTCGCGCCTGTTTCCTCGCAGAGGAGATCTCCGAGAAGTTGTTTGCGACGATCCATTCCGGCTGACAGTGTTTGCATGACCAACACATCGCCGTACCGGTCCACAATCAGGCCGGGCAACCGGTCCGCTTCTCCATAAATCAGCCGATAGGCATTGGTGTTCGAGACCACCCGCTTCCGGAGCCGTACGGCTTGCGCAATTCGCCATCTCCAGAACGATTCTGCAATCGGTTCGTCCTCGAAAGTGAGTATTCTGATGCGGATCTTCGAATCAGGATTGTATAGACCCCGCCCATAGAACCGCCCGTTCGGCATCACGACATCGACGACATCCCCGGCCACAGGCTCCCCGTTCACGGCATGAACGAAACCGGCATAGATCCACAGATGCCCTGAGTCGGCAATCTCGTTGGCGCGCGCGAGCGTGACACGCCCCGTCGGCACTTCGTGCGATTCAGACATACGCTACTTATCCGATGCTCCGAGCAGAAGGTCAAGCCCTTCCCGCTCCCTCCGATTGGCTCGTTGTTGCTTGACGGGTCTCGCCCGCTGTGGTTTGCTGATTCTACCGGGTGCACGATATTACTCTTTCGGCATTGATGTGGAGACTGAACCATGGGTACGACGGCGACAATCGGCTCTGCGGTCATCGATCGGCTGCATCAGCTGGGTGTCCGTCACATTTTCGGCATTCCCGGCGACTACGTCCTGAGCCTCTACAAACTGATCGAACGCTCCCCGATCCGGCATATCGGCACGACGAGGGAGGATTGCGCCGGTTTCGCCGCGGATGCCTATGCACGCATCAACGGCATCGGCGCCGCCTGCGTCACCTACTGTGTCGGCGGATTGAATTGCGTGAATGCGATCGCCTGCGCCTATGCGGAGCGCTCGCCGGTGGTCCTGCTCACCGGTTCACCGGGGCTCTCCGAACGGATTCGCACGCCGTACATGCACCACATGGTTCGGGATTTTTCCACCCAACGCGAGGTCTTCGAACGGATGACGGTGGCATCCGTATCGCTGGACGATCCGACAACGGCGGAGCGGGAAATGGATCGCGCCTTCGCCGCGCTGTTGCGCTATCGCCGACCGATCTACATCGAGATTCCTCGCGATCTCGTCCATACATCGCTCGGTCATCCCCTGCGGCCTCTCTGTCTCAACGATGAACCTAGCGATCCGGCCGCGCTGGAGGAAGCGATCGGGGAGGTGCGGGCCATGCTCGCCTCGGCGAAACGACCTGCCATTCTGGCCGGCGCCGAGATCGGACGCTTCGGGCTCCAGGACGATCTGACGCGCCTCGTCGAGCGCCTCAAGATCCCGATCGCTTCGACCCTGCTCGGCAAATCCGTGATTCGCGAGGATCATCCGTTATATGTCGGCGTCTATGGTGGCCTCATCGCCCGTGACGACGTCCAACGGTTCATCAACGATTCCGACTGCCTCCTGATTCTCGGATCGATCCTGTCCGACATGGAGGACCTCGATGCGAACTCGCCGTTGCGTTCCGAAGGCCGTACGATTCATGCCACAGCCGATCATGTGGCCATCCGACACCATCGCTACGACACGATTCGGTTTCAAGATTTCGTACAGGCGCTGGGAACGCACGGTCTGTCGGCACAATCATCACGGCCGCTTCCTCCTCCGCTCTCCATCGAGCAACCCCCGCATCCGCTGGATGACCGGGTGACCTTGCACGGTCTCTTCCGTCATCTCGATCGGCAGTTGGACGAGAAAACCCTCGTCATCGCCGACGTGGGTGAATCCTTGTTTGCCGCGGCGGACCTGCACGTCCATCGTCGATTCGAGTTTCTCTCACCGGCGTATTACACCTCGATGGGGTTCGCCGTCCCGGCGGCGATCGGCGCTTCGTTCGCCGATCCGACGCTTCGCCCCATCGTGCTGGTCGGTGACGGAGCATTCCAGATGACCGGATCGGAACTGTCCACCGCTGTCCGCTACGGCCAAGTTCCTATCGTCGTGGTCTTGAACAATCGAGGGTATTCAACAGAGCGCGAGATTCTTGACGGACCGTTCAACGACGTCCACAACTGGAACTATGAACGGATCTGTGATCTCGTCGGAGGTGGAATCGGCTCGATCATACGGACCCAACAGGAGTTTGAGCGAACACTGACCACGGCCTTGGCTGATTTGAACAATCTGTATGTTCTTAACGTTCTACTCGATCCTGCCGACCGTTCCCCCGGAATGATCCGCCTTGCCCACCGCCTTGCAAACCGCCTGTCTACCGATCGCCCGTAGGTCTTGCATACCGCTCCGCAGTCCTACATCCACGCGGTGAAGGGTTTTTCCATCAGCTTTTTCATCCTGGCATGAGGGAGCCAGCCGCAAGGCCTCCATTTCATGGAAATACTTAGTGGCACGCCGCATGCAGCCTCGATCAGCCACGGCACGAGGCCGGGGCTGCAGCTGCCAGGTCCCTGTCTATTGGATCTCGATATCATGCCTGCCTGGTCGGAGGGTTGTCTTATCGGATTTCTACCAAAACCGCGCGATCACGGTTCACCATCAACTCGGAAATCCGATCTTACACTCACTGGAGCAGGGACTTTTCCACTATGGACGTATCCACCCGATCGAGTTGGTCCAGCCGTCCCTCTATGTCGAACTGGGACATCCGGTGTTGAATCGTATTGTGGACAAGCTCGCAGAGCTGTCCACATTTACGAGGTCCGTGTGGAACCAGTTCATATCAACGTCGCGGACATAATGGTTCACTTTCATCAAGGCAAGGCCTGACATCCGCCCGGGCCGAACATACGATCGAACACTTGTGCCAGACGTTCGAAGGACGAAAGCCCTACTTACTCGCACGCTGGGACGAAGGGGAGCGAGCATCGGTAGCATCCACCATACACTCTCGAGCCCTTGCCAACGCAGGAGGTAACCATGAACGATCTGATTGAACGGGCCTTGTTCACTCCGCTTGAATTTCTTGGTCGGCAGCTGCTTGTCGTGTTGCCGAACCTGTTCGCCATGGGCGTGCTGTTGCTGGGCGGCATTCTGGTCGCTTGGCTGTCGAGCCTGTTTGTCGAGCGGGCCCTCAGAGTGATCGGACTCGACCAGCTCAGCAACCGCCTGGGCACGACAACAGCCCTTCTGCGCGCCGGGATCAAGACAGATCCTTCACGCCTCATCGGACAGACGCTGTATTGGACGGTGGTGCTGTTGGCGTCCATCGCTGGCCTCAGCGCCCTCAACCTCGCGCCGATCAACCAATTCGCGCAATCCATGCTGGCCTACATCCCTCATCTCGTCACGGCCGGCGTGATCCTCTTGGCCGGCTATATCTGTTCGCACTTTGCCTCGCAAGCCGTTATGATCACAGCCGTTAACGCGGGCCTTCCCCCGGCACGCTTGATCGCCAACTGTTTTCGATGGGGTTTCCAGCTGTTGGCCGGAGCGATGGCGCTTGAGCAGCTCGGAATCGCTCAACATATCGTGGTCGTGGGCTTCGGCATAACTTGGGGGGGCATCGTACTGGCCGGTGCGATCGCGTTCGGTTTCGGCGCAACGGATCTGGCGAAGGAGTTTCTCGACCGACGGATGATTCGGCGTCGCCATCCCAGCGAGATGAACGACCTGCGTCATTGGTAGCCGTGATGGAGTATGCCGCCGCGACAGACGCTAAAATTGCCTTTCCTACGAAGGGCGGATCTCTGGTACCCGACATGACTGACTATGTCGTCTTTACAGACCTGGATGGCACGCTGCTGGACGCAGAGACCTATTCCTTTGCCGCCGCCGCACCAGCGCTCGAGGCGCTTCGCACACGCGGTATTCCCTTCATCCCGGTATCAAGCAAAACCCGGGCTGAAATCGAACCGCTTCGACGCTGCCTGAACCATCACGATCCCTTCATCGTGGAAAACGGGGGCGCGGTCTTTGTCCCTCATGGCCATTTCGAGTTCCCCCTTGAACGGGTGCGCACCAAATCCTCCTATGACGTGATCGAACTCGGCTTGCCGTATTACATGCTCCGCGACGTGTTGAAACAGATCGAAGATGCCGTGGAAACCCCGCTACGAGGATTCGGGGATATGTCGGTCGATGAAGTCATGCGCCTGACGGGTCTGACCCGCACCGACGCGACGCTGGCCAAGATGCGGGAATATGATGAGCCTTTCCTGCTTGAAGGCCCTCCGGCCCTGATTGAAGAAATCTGTTGGCAGATCGTCTCACGCGGACTTCGGTGGACCAAGGGGGGACGACTATATCATCTGACGGGCAATAACGATAAAGGCGAGGCTGCGGAGCTGCTGCTGCGATGCTATCAGCGACAACAGCGGTTACTGGACAAACCGAACCGCGTGGAGACCGTTGCGATCGGAGACAGCGTGAACGACGCCCCGCTGCTGGCTGTCGTGGATCACCCGATCCTCGTGCAGAAACCTGACGGATCCTACGATCCCGACATTCACGTCCCCGGATTGAACCGTGCACCCGGCATCGGACCGGTAGGATGGAATGCGGCGGTCCTGGCCCTGCTCGAACTACCTCAATAAGGACGCAGGCCCCGGCCTGTCAGCCGGACTTTTTGGAGGCGAACACTGTCGCATCACAGGCGAGATATTTGATCTGCTTCATGGGAATGATGATGACTTCCTTCGGCGAGTCCACTTCCAGCACTTCCATGTCGTCACTGATCGTGTGCCTGATGGCATCCTTGACCAGCAACTCTTGATTATCCACGAACACCACTTTCACCCAATACTGCACGGTGAACCTCTCCTTCTTAGGTGGCCAACCCCAATTCGATAGAGCGTTTGGTTGCAGATTCGACTGCAGAGATCAAGGTCGCTCGCAGACAGCCACGCTCCAGCTCATGAAGACCCGCAATCGTGGTGCCCCCGGGTGACGCCACACGATCTTTCAACATCCCGGGATGTTCTCGCAGCTCGATCACCATGCGCGCCGCTCCCGCCACGGTCTGCGCAGCCAGCAACTGAGCCGTCTCACGCGGCAGCCCCATCTTCACGCCCCCGTCGGCCAGCGCCTCGATCATTACGTAGACGTAGGCCGGACCGCTGCCGCTGAGCCCCGTCACCGCATCCAGCGCTCGCTCGGCCACCACCACCACGTTCCCGACCGGTTCAAACAAGGCCTGCGCGACCGCTGCATCCTCGTCCGTCAATCCGGTCCCATACGCCACCGCTGTCACTCCCTCACGAATTGTCGAGGGGGTGTTCGGCATGGCACGAACCAGCCGCCTGGTCCCGCTCAGGTAGCGCGCGATGCGCCCAATCGGATAGCCAGCGGCGACCGACACCACCAGCTTCGAAGCATCGATGGCCGGCGCAACTTCCTCCAACACCTCATCGAGCACCTGCGGCTCAACTGCCAAAACAATGACATCAGCCCATTCGGCCACTTCACGATTCTTGTCGCTGGTAACGACCTTGTAAGTCCGGCCGAGGAGGTCGCGGCGTGCAGGAGAAATATCCGAGCATCTCAGGTGAGCCGGCGGAAGGTGTCCGCCGTGGAGCAGACCGGCCAGAAGCGCCTCTGCCATGTTTCCCGCACCGATAAAGGCGACCCGCCGATCACGTAACATCGGGCGATTATACTGATCGGCTTGTCGCCCTTGCAACTTGCAAGCATCATCCTGTGTTGGGTAGAGTGCATACTCACGCGCGACTACAGGTCGAGCTATCACGGAGGGTAAGGATGACACGAACTATTGTCTGGAGTCTCATCTGCTGCCTGTTGCTGACCTCCGAAGGATGGGCAAGACGGGAGGCCCTCACCGAACAGCAAAAGCAACAACTCCTGCATATCGACCGCATCCTGCTGGATGTTCTGGCGCTGACCGACGAAGGTCAGGCAGATGCGGCACCGTTTCGTGACCTGGTGGCAAAGCGGCTGGGGGAATTCGGCTACACCATCGTATCTGATCCCTCTCAACCACACGATGCTGTCTTTAAAGTGAAATGCGAGCAACAGAAGACCTGGGAAGGTACGACAAGTATGGGCAGTGATGCAGACCTGCCGGATTCACCGTCCCGCGTGTGGAAGGGACCGGCCTGCCAGCTCACCTATTTATTGGATGGAAAGAAAGCAGGATGGCGCAAAGAGGTTCGGACTGATTTCGCGGACGCTCAGCAGGCCGCAGAAGCTGCGAAGGCCGGCAGCGCGTCCGAGTATGCCATGGCGAAATTGCGGGAGCGACTCGAGAATTACGACTTTCCCAGCCTGGTCACGGCAGACTGGGGGCAGGAGGAACGGCTGTTCAAGATGTATGACAATCCCGCAACGCCGTCGGCCCGCAAGGTGCGGTTGATTGCATTGTTCGGGCATCTGTTCTCCACGAAATCCGTCCCCCGCCTGCTTGTCGCGCTGAAGGGACCTGATCCGGAAATCGCCAAGGCTGCGGCACTGGCACTGGGCAATATCGGCCAAAAAGAGACGATTCCGACCCTGATCGACACGATGAAATCCGGCGCTCCTGAATTGCGAGCCACCGCCGCGAAAGCTCTGGGATTGGTCGGCGCGCTGCACGGGGACTTCACGATCATCGATCCCCTGCTTGAAACGTTAAAGACGGACGACGTGGCGGTCAAAACCGAAGTGGCCTGGGCACTCGGGAAACTGCCAGACCGCCGAGCGTATGATTCCCTCTTCGCCTTACAAAAATCTCTGGCGCATATCCACGGTAATGAAATGGACCCCAAAGTTGCGAAGCTCAAGGAAGCCCTCAATTGGAGCATCAAGCAGATCGATACATGGGAATACCTTCAGTAGAACGCCGACAGAGTCACATCCCCGTCCGGCGGGGGTTACTGAGGACGGTGAGGACCTCCCTGATTCTGCTGACTGTCTGCACGATGGCCGGGTCGTTCACAGGTTGGGCCGGGGCTCAAACGATCGGGGATGAGTCCGAGATGGAGCGGCTTCGTACGAGAGCCGAAGATGCGATCGCCAGCGATGACCCGGAAGGGGCCGCCATGAACATGGGGAGGGCGGCGCTCATGGCCAAACGACTGAGCCAGGTGCATCGGGATCATGCCGACTCCGTCCGCCTGTACCAAGGCACCGAATCACTCTTTCGTTCGCAAGAACACGGATACCGTGCCATGGCCCTGTTCCGGCGGGCCGGCGGTCAACTGCCCGCTTCCTCCGGAGTCTGTGGAAGCCTGGCTCTGGCTCAACGAGCCATCGAGCATGCCCTCTCGAGTCTTTCTCCGGATACGCCCGCCGCCACTCCCGTCACAGAACGACTGAAACGACTCCGCGAGCTCACCGACGATTGGGGCACCGTCGTCGCGTCCATGATTACCGACTACCAGTGCCCCTGATTCCGTGATGCGTCTCTCGTGAAGTGTATCGTGCGGGCCAATCCGCTCAATCTTCTTCCGGATTGATGATGTGGAGGCCGGCGGTCTTGCTCGCAACCAGGAGCGGCACGTCGGCACTCACGACTGTCAAACGAAGAGGCTTCAGCTCCAGCGCCAGAGCCAAGTGCATCACCTGTATCGTCCGGAGAGCGGGATACTCCATCACCAGCTCTTTCGTCGCGAGGTAGGTCTGCATCGTGGGCGCAATGAACTGAAACAACCCCTCTGCCGACTCCCGTTCGAACTTGTGAATGACCGAGTAGCAGTCATCCCGGGTCAGTTCGCCCTCCTGGGCCCGATTGGAGAAGGCCGAATAAAACTCTGTGACGGTCCAGGTCGGCAGAATCGCGACTTTGCCGCGCTTGACCATCAGCTTGTTCACAATACGCGTGCCACGTTCCATACTGTATCGTTTCACAAGGGCGGTCGAATCGAAATAGTAGTACGGCATCGATCAGACCCTCCCTTTCAGAATGATCGCAGCCAGCGGCCCGGACATTTTTGAGAGCCGATCCTGCAGTTCGTCCAAGGGCACTTCCTCATACCCCTCTTTGCGGAGCTTATCCGCCAGATTTCCCTGGTTGAATGACGCCGTATCATTCTTCAACCGGTCGCCGAGCCGCCGTTTGGCCAACCGGCTCGGGACACGCTGTTGTGTCGCCGTCAATCCTCTGCCGCGGCTCCGCGGCGCTCGCCCACCCTGTTTCGGTCTGCTCATGCCTGTACTCTCCCCTCCATCATGATTAGTGCGTTGCAGTGGCCGGCTTCGAGCCCGATCCTTCCCTCGGACATCCCGCGGGACGGATCGGTTCGGCCGGCAGTTCAGTCTCTCCATACACATGCGCAGCGATCGCCTTCGCCACTTCCGCCGACATGTCCTGCTGCATGACTCTCACAACTCTTGCGGTCGCTTCACGTTCGGACAAATGTCCTTCCTTCCCGCCTCTGGAAATCGCCCCCACGACCTGCTGGCTCGCAACGTCCACGACCTCAAAATCGCTGCACCATCGGACGTACGTAAATTGCGGATCGCGGACATCAATGGGCCAGACGCGCACCATGCCACGCACTAACAGCTCCGGAACCGGAGACCCGTTTCCCCCAGCCTGAGGCTCGACTCCCGATGGCTGACTAATGACGTGAAGACCCTCTTTGATCAAGCCCTCCGTCAAGGCACGTTGAACCGGCTCGACTTGATCGCCTGTCACCATCACCGCAAGCACGAGATTCGACGAAAGAAACTCCTCCAGTTCACGGGTCAGCTCATGGACTCGATAGGGAGCAGCCGTCCCTTGACCGCTCGACCTGATCACACGAAGATCCGCGTTGTAGGCTTCGCGCAGCACCAGATCGCGGGCCCCGCGCCTGAGCGCCCTGACTTTCGCCAGCTTGTCGGAAGAGCGGTGGGCCTCCTCGACATCCGATTGAACGGATCGATCCAATTCGGAAATCCGCTCCATGAAGGCCGTTTCGGCCTGGGGCCGGTGCATGCCGGCCAGGGCATAATGCAGTCCCTTCTTCGGATCGTACCAGCGATCAACAATCTTGACGTTCTCCAGCACTTTATCCGTTGATACACGGGTCAGATTATCCAGCGTCAGCCGCCGCTCGTCGCGGCTGTGGCCGCGCTGCTCCACCAGCAAATACGACTCCCAGTCTTTGGATTGGGCGGACACCTCGGCCTTAAAGATGCGCGCCAGCGCGGCATAGGCTTGATCTTCGGCCAGCGCACGATTGTCGCCCTGCCCCACACCGGTGAGATACTGTGCCGGTGAATAGTCCGGACTGACGCCGTCAACCCAGGCCGGCTTCGCCTGTCCACCCAACCACGAACAGCCGAACAGCACGGCGAAGCCGAGGATGAACCCTACCCCGCGTCTCCATGTCATCCGAGACCGTGTGTTCATTGGATCACCCGCTGAATGACGATGGCTGTTTCACCGGCACGAAGTGAAAGCCGACGGACCGATGGGGAGAGTATCCCCGGATTGGTGGCGCCGCTCAACGACGATTCCTGCAGGTGATACTGACCGGGAGCAACCCAGCTGCGCGCGAGATGGATTTCGTCCGGCAACGTTCGCCAGCTGCGCTTGTCCGCCTCCTCCGACGCCACCGCCAATCCTTTGGTCAGCAATCCGACTACGAGCCCGACCCAGGGCGCCGCATCTTTTCCTGCCGCTTGCTGCGCACCTCTGGTAGCTCCCTCCGCCAAACTGAATTTCACCGCCGCCCGCGCCAGCGCCTTCACCGTAATGGCGGCGATCCGTTCCGATAGGGCCTTTTCGGCCAACGCCGTCACGTTCTGCACGGTTTCTGTTCTGAGAGGGATCGAATGTCCG
Organism: Nitrospira sp.; assembly: GCA_035310605.1. GTDB lineage: Bacteria > Nitrospirota > Nitrospiria > Nitrospirales > Nitrospiraceae > Nitrospira_C. The sequence goes on from DATGEA010000087.1 coordinate 21,068, forward strand.
TTGTCGGCCACCAATTGAACGGTATCAACAGGAACCTGCGTCTTCTGGGGAACCAACCGGGGCAACGCCACACGGACCACCCGCCCATTGAGCCCGTAGAGCACACTGTCGAACGCCCGGTCCTGGCGGCGATTCGATTGCAAGATTCCGCGGTTAAGCAGCACCAGTTGAAGCGCGTCCAGGCTGATCGGCAGGTCAAGAAACTGGTCCTCCTTGCGTGGGGCGCGCCCATTATAGCTGATCACGATCACTTGAGCGAGCTGTTGCTGGGCCTGACTGCTCAGCCAGGAGGTATCGGGAAAGGTGCGCTGATACTCCGCGAACTCCTGGCTCAAGTGCAGCGCATCGGCTGTCCGCAGCAGATCGGTTTTCAACTGCGCCGGCACCCCCGTTCGCGCCCACGCGCGCGTCGATTCAAACGTTTCATAAGCATTGCGATAAGCAATAAAGGCGTTGTTCACGTCCCCGGCGCTTTCGTACAGGACGCCGGTCAGATATCGCGCGAACCCGTCGTCCCTGTAGGCTCCCTTGTCCTTGACCCGATCGGCCAGCACGTTCAGGCGATGATCGATGCGGCGCGCTTCGACCAGCGCGTCCTCCCACTCGTTCAAACAGGCGTAGTTCAGCGCTTTGAGTACATTGATCATCACCTGTTCATACGGCTCGCCTTCGTAGGGCAACGCGTTGTCGTTCGTCATGAACGCGAGGGTTTCAGAGCGCACGGTCCGCGTGTACAGACGATCGACTTCCTCCTCCGCCGCTTCCAGCACGGCGTTACTCTGCCGGTAGTCCCCTGCAAGCTGAAGCGTCATGCCGCGATCCATCCCGTAGAGCACGCGGCTTTTTGCCCCGTACTCCTTTTCGGCCTGTTGCACAATCTCATCGGCCTGCTGGACATTGCCCGCGCGAAGGCTGTCGTCGACGAGGAGGTAGCGACTGACCGAGGGGCCGCAGCCCGGGAGGAGAAAGAGCAGGAGTGCTGCTGTAAGAGATCGGGCGGAAAAACAAACGCCCCACCGTTCGGAAGCATGAGCGGTGAGGCGTGAGATAGGGGGGCTCAACGGAGGTCGTGGAGCCTAAAAAACGGTGCGTTTCTTTTCGATGACTTTTTTGATCTTCTTCTGGCCGAACCACACTTTGGCGTTACTCTCCAGATCCACCATCTGCAGGTCGACTTGGTAGAACATCGCCTTGGTCCCATCGGCCTCGTCCAGAATCGTGGCAATCGTGCCCTTCATCATATAGTCAGCGCCGATTTCTTTACCGGGCGCTTTTTGCGTATCTTCCCTGGCGTACATCGCCTGTTCCTTGCGCTCGGTTCGGACTTCTTCGCGCTCGCTCTTGCCGGCCACAAACGTGACCTTTTCGGAGTTGGTCAACTCCCGTTCCAAATCCGTGACAAACGTGTCCACATTGATATGTTCATGACTGTTGTTGAGCACGGTCCCGACCACGACCACCGGCTGGCGATGCTTGGACTCGCTGAACTTATTCAGCCAGGGATATTCCAACGCCTCCTTCACCATCGCCTCCGCGACCATGCGCGAGTCGGTATCATTCCACCGGCCGCTCAGATCGGTCACGACACCGGTATCCACCCGGGTCACCTTCGTCTCGGCTCCGCAACCGATCAGGCCGAGCATTACAACGGATAGAACCGCCCCTGCCCCAAACCGAAATCGATCACCGGTCGCAGAACCTCTCATCATATGCTCCTTGATTCGCCTCCTGTTAGCGGTTGGCGCGTTTGTCCTCTTCCTTCTCTAGCCGCTCAAACAGTTTGTCGGCATTCTTTCTGACGAAATCCCGAACGTCCTTGTTGAGTTCTTTCATTTGGTCCAGATTATTCTTCATGTCATCGATGCTGAGCTTCGTCAGTACATAGTATGTGTTGGTC
>DATGEA010000088.1:2500-8695 GCA_035310605.1 Nitrospira sp.
AAGAGCACGGATTTCCGATCCGGCTGATCGTGCCGGGGCTCTACGGCATCAAGAACGTGAAATGGATCGTCGAGATCGAAGTCTATCCGGGAGACTATCAGGGTTACTGGCAGCGCAAGGGCTGGACGGACGACGGCACCATCAAGATTTTTTCGCGCATCGATTCACCGGGACATTATCAAACGCTGCGAGGCCCCGAACAGAAATTCCGCGGCATCGCTTTCGGCGGGCCGCATTCCATCAGCAAAGTGGAATTGAGCTTCGACGCGGGCCGCACCTGGAACGAGTGCCAGATCGAACCGCCGATGTCGCCCTACTCCTGGGTGATCTGGAACTACACGTGGAGGCCGTCGAAGCACGGCAAGTTCCAGACGGTCGTGCGCGCAACTGACACGAAGGGGCAGTTGCAGATCGCAGAAATCGTCCGTCCGCAGCCGGCGGGAGCAAGCGGGCTGCACACGATTATTGCGGAAGTGGAGTCAGTGTAGCAGTCGCTGGAACACCTGCCTAAGCCCTCACCCGCCCTGACTTCCTCTCATCCCACCGCAGATCCGTGGACCGTATCGTTCAGCCAATCAGGGAATACCCCTGTTCAGGCCGTTACAGACCGCTGCATATGATGAATGTGATGGCTTGAAGGGAAACAGAAGTCCTTGCGAAAACCTAAACTCCCGGGCTCTTACAGCATCCGTTGAACTCCACCCTCCACGTTCGCCAAACAGGATTCCAGTTCAGGACCGGAGGCTCTGGATGTCACAAACGCTGCCGGCACCTCTTCCCAGTGCCGGAGATCCGGTCTCAGTGCGCCTTCTAGCACGCGAGGGGCCGTGCTCATGATGGCTATCCCTCCGATGACGGACAGCTGGCAGAGCGCCCCTTTGCCGTTGCCGGCCGCATCGATGATGCATCCGCCGACCATCACGCCAGCTCCCGCGGCCAGCGGAATCAAGCTGTACGTCAGCCCGAACGGCAACCTGATCCAGGTCTGCACGTTCAGGAGCGGGTGGTAGGCATGGCTATGGCGGATGGCGAGCTTGTTGAACCAGCTTTCGGTCGAGAGCCGCAATCCCGTTTCGGACGCACAGGACGCCATGAACGGCTGCTTGGGAACGATTGAAAAGTAGCCGCTGGTGGAGTTCGTGAATTGCAGATCCCACTCCAGTTTGGGAAATTGCCCGACCCTGTAGATGTGCCACTCCCCGCCCGCCTGCTCCCCCTGGTCGATCCGGCTCACCCGTTCGCCTGCGAACCGCCGGAGGGCTTCATTATCCCGCTTCGTCAGGCCTTGCAAATCTCTCAGGCGCAACCAGTCGACGCGGGCCTCACGGATCTCTCCAAGGCCCTCCCATAAGACGGCGGACAGCAGGAGATTAACCGGATCTTCCCCGTAGTTGTAGATCGACGCAAAGAGTTCGTGATCCAGCTCTCTGAGCTCAACCTTCGCCTCCTCGACTTTGTGCATTCGGAGATAACTGCCGGCCACCAGAGTGCTGAGGTATCCCCGCTCGTAACTCTCCAAAACATACTCGATGAACGTGCCGTCAGGGACAAATACGTTTGCCGTTTCTCTGGTGACGGAAAAGGTCTTGTGGCGGAACTGCGATCGAGCTTGCGCGCCATGGGCCGCGACGAGTTCGTCGCAGCGCGCGGCAAACGCCTCCGACAACCTGTTGAGCGTGTCGAGCCGCTCAGAGAAGTCGATCTCTTTCTCCATCTTGGCACAGGATCTGCTCCCCTGCGTTCGAAGATCCCCGGACTGGCAACCGAAAAGCGCCAGGCCCAAGCCGATGACCGCCCACGCCGAGACAGCGGTCCGGATCGCACATTGGACAGAATCAGACATTCCGGTTTTTTGCCTTCCGCAAAGCCCATTGAATCGAGCGGGAAGTCTCCTCGAGCGCCGGGAGAGAAACCAGGCCGGCGACGTGCGGCAGATGGAATAAAGTGAATCCCCCGGCGCCGGAGTGATCAGCCCATGATTCCGGGGCAGGGTCCGGTCGAGCGGGGTAGTTCATCCGGTCACCGGTTCCGGGCAAGCACATTGGTAATGGTGCTACTGCAGCCGGCTATCTCCACGCACCTTGAAGAACGTCGCGGCAAACTGTTGGACCATATTCCGCAAACCTTTGTGGATGGCATCTGAAACATCGTCCTTGTGTCCGTAGCCGAGGATGGCTCGATTCCAGAGAGGTCCGGGCGTTCGGGGCATGAGATAGGAACCGGAATTGCAATCCAGATGATAGGCCACCATGTACTCCTCGCCGACTGTCCATACTTCACAGATGAGAAACCCGAGCTGGCTCAAACGTTCTGTTTCGGCGCTGGAAGGCCCCCCGGAAGCTTCCAGTGCGATTCCGGGAAAGCTCTTGAGAAATGTCAATCGTGTCATATCGGTCAGTTCGGAACTCTTAAGTCCGATCTTTTCCGCCGTGCCCAATGTCTGCACCTCGACCGATACGAATTTCTTGATCTGCTTTAGCTCGGTAAAGGAGGGGGCCTCCGGGCGCGATGCCGGCTCAGCTGAGGCGGAGGCCCCATCGAGACCCAGCGCGAACAGCACGGCCACTCCCATGCCGGCCGCCATGACAGACTTGCGCATTTTCTACCTCCCTTCAGGCTGGAACCACTCCGGCCTCCGGCGGCGTCCCGACTCAATCCGCCGTACATCGGTGCTTTCACGCACCTCCCGGAGGAAGCAACACTTTATTGCGGACCCGCCTTAAGGTAACATAGCCTCCGCATTTACGCCCGCACTGACAGGAATCACGCATGAGCGAGCCGGCGTTTTCCGACCCGATTGCCCAGCACTATTACCGGCAAGGCGAGACCGAGATCGAAACGAGTCAATCGGCTGAGGCCGTCCTGCGCAAGGCCGAGGACTGCGGACGGAAAGATGCCCGCGCGGAGATCATGCAATCGGCCTTTTATTACCTCGCTGCCGCGAATTTTCTTGAACGCCGAGACTTCGCGAAATCCGCTCAGGCCTATCACCAGGCCGGGTACCAACTGCACCGGTTGGATCAATTCACTCAGGCAGGACGGGCCTATTCGAATGCCGGACGGCTGGCGGAACAGGCTGCCCGGACGGCGACGGACTCAACACAACATGACCTTCAGCATTTCGCGGTCCGCTCCTATTCGCGCGCGAACCACTGCTTTGCGGAGGTGGGTGAACTAGAATGGTCCGAAGCAGAATATCTGAACGAGCGTAACGCCCGCGTCAGCTGGGCCAGGATGCAGGGGAAACACCCGTGGGCTCAGCTGGCCTGGAAGGCGACCAGCAACTACGGGACCAGCTTTTCACGCTGGGGGCTGTGGGTCCTGGGCACCATCGGCATCTTCAGCCTGCTGTATGAGCTGTTCTTCCAACTGCGCTGGCTCCAACCGATGGAGGGGAGCAACGCCGCGGTTTGGATTCCCGTCTGGTCAGGGCTTTATTATTCCGTCAACGTGACGGCCGCACTCGGACTTGTCGACTACGGACCGTCGAACATGGTCAGCCAGGGTGTCGTGATTGTCAATGTGCTCATCGGCTATATTCTGCTCGGCATCGGTATCGGCATCATTGGCAGAATGATAAAAGCCCGCTAACTTACTGACTGAGACGACCTCGCTGAGACAGGCTCCGCACTTCCTCATCGGATAACTCCCGCCATCGGCCGACAGGAAGATCGCCTATTTCCACCGGCCCGATCGCAATCCGCACCAGCCGCAAGGTCGGATACCCGACTGCCGCCGTCATGCGACGGACTTGCCGGTTCATCCCTTCATGTATTGTGAGTTTCAACCAGGCCGTCGGCACATTCTTGCGAAACCGGATCGGCACGGGGCGGTCTGGAATCGACGGCGCGTGCTCCAGCAACCGAACTTCAGCCGGTTTCGTACGTCTTCCGCTCAACATGACGCCACGGCGCAGCCGGTTCAACGCCTCTTCGCCGGGAATCCGCTCGATTTGAACCCAATACACTTTGGGCAGCTTATGTGTTGGGTCAGTGATGCGATGCGCCAGCGTCCCATCGGACGTCAACAGCATAAGCCCTTCGCTGTCGCGATCGAGCCGCCCGGCCGCATACACGCCGGGCAGATCAATATAATCCGCCAACGTTGACCTTCCCTCCGGATCGGTAAAGGAAGGGAGCACATCATAGGGTTTATTGAACGCGATCGTGATGATTCGAGTATTCGACTTCATGACCGCTGCAGTCTCTCACATTGGCCGAGCCAGGAGAACCTCCGGCAGGACGGGGAGGGAATCGGCGATGCTCGTGCTGTACCGCCTTATGACCGTCGCTGCCACTGGGGGGGTATATCATCCGCAGGCTTGCTGTAGGTTTGTAGGCAGCCTCCTTCGACGTTGTCTTCTCCCATTCACGCGGCACATCGCCCGGCAGTCTCCCGTCAGATCGGCAGACTCCCGCAAGTGTCACGAATTGCAGGGAGTTCTTCCTACAAGAATCCACTGCGCGATGATGTTCACACTATCCGTGATGGCGGCACCGCATTTGCTCATCCCCCCTGTCAGCTAGCTCGCTGGGCCCGGGTGTTCTGAATGGCGTGTCAGGAATGGCACCCATGTGTTTTTAACCAAGGAGGTTTCATCATGATTCGATTCGTACAGATGTGTGTGCTTGCCGCATTCCTGGCCGTTGGTTTCGGCCCGCCCGTGAGCTTCGCCGGCGAACCGACCCCGGCTGAACAGAAAGAAAAGAAGGACAACCACGGTGGCAAGGCCGACGAAAAGAAGAAGGACGAATTGAAGGACATGGGCGGGAAATAGTTCACGACTCCGGGGCGCAATTCTCCGTTGCGCCCCTCACTTACCTTTCCCCGATGCGACGACCGGCCTGCCTGCTCTCTTCTCGCTGTATGACCACCCCTACAGTTTCTGCGGCATCTATCAGCAGATCACGAGACCGATTCAAGCAAGGGAAATCTCGCGGCCCTTCAACCATATGATTATGGGGCATTTCTCGAACGGGCTCCGAACAAACCATTCGGCATCGAGCTTGCTCCGGTATCCCCATTCAGCTTTGGGCTCTGCAAAGGAGGATATTATGCCATCGTCCGTTGCCGGTTCACCCCGTTCCGTCTGCGCCTCGTTCCTTATCATTGCCTGTGCGGTCTCCCCTCTCGGCTGCGTTTCCTCAAGCACGCACGACAAGACGCTCGCCGAATTGAATGCGGCCAGGAAACTGTCGGCACAGCAGGCCGCCGACCTCGATGCACTCGCAAAAAAGTCACAGGCTCACTCCACCCAGCTGCAACAACAACTAGCCGACCTCCAACAGCGCCTGGATAAGGAGGCAGCCGAGCGCGCGGCTGCAGAACAACGGGCGGCGACGTTGGCGCAGGAACGGGCTGCGCTCGAATCCCGCTCGGCGGACTTGCAGTCACGCCTCGACGGGATCGAAAGAGAACGCGGGCAACTCAGCGGAGAACTTGGAGACGTTCGGGGGCAGATTGCCGCGCTCGAGAAGAAACTGGCGGATGAAGCTGCCCAGGTGAGCGCCCTGGAAAAAGACAAGCAGCAACTCGCCAGCGGGACCGCATCGGCGAATGAGGAAATCGCCAAGTTACAAAAACGCGCTGCCGAATTGGAGGCGGGATCCGCGCGGATCGGCAAGGAACGGGAGCAGCTCCGCCAGGAGCAATCCCGACTTGCCGCCAGCCTCGAACAGGAGCGCCAGCGGCTGAAAGCCGAGGAAGCGGACAAAGCTCGACTGGCTCAGGAACGCGAGCGACTTCAGCAGGAGCAATCCCGGCTGACCGCCAGCTTGGAGCAGGAGCGCGAACGGCTGAAAGCTGAGGAAGCGGACAAAGCTCGACTGGCTCAGGAACGCGAACGGCTTCAGCAGGAACAATCCCAGCTGACCGCCAGCCTGGAGAAAGAGCGCCAACGCTTGAAGACCGAAGAGGCCGAGAAAGCGCGCCTGGAACAGGAACGTCTGGCCAAGGAAGAAGAAATCAAGCGGTTGACGAGAACACAGGAAGAACTGTCGCGTTCCCTGCAGGATGAAATCGCCAAAGGGAACATCACGATCCAGCAGGTGCGCGACCGCCTGACCATCAACATGGTCGATCGCGTCTTGTTCGATTCCGGTCAGGCGCAGGTCAAGCCGGCGGGCATTAAAGTCCTCAAGCAGGTCGGCGACGTGCTGAATAAGATCACCGACAAACAAATCCGCATCGAAGGTC
>DATGEA010000089.1:0-2119 GCA_035310605.1 Nitrospira sp.
TGTCGAACCAATTGGATCGCAGCCCAGAGCAAAAACAGACTGTAGACCGAGCCGAAGAACCAGGGAAAGCTCACGGCCCGATGCGCCCACCACTGACGATGTTGACGAAAGGCCCAATTGGGTTCGAAAACCGGCGGATCGTTCCGCTGATCCTGGATCGGCTGTCGCGATTCATGGAGCTGATAGAGCCCGGTGAGCAGTTTCTGTCCGCCCCACTGCGGAGCCTGCTCGATCCCTCTCATTTGCCATTCCCAGAGCGCGTTCTGGCCGGAAAACCGGCCGAGGACGATTGCCATCTGCAAAGAGAGGAGCAGGCCGAAGCTACAAAGCAGCACGATCAGAATTGTGAAGGGCAAAGCCAACGATTCCCGCGATACCAACAACCCGATGACCGCGACAAAAATAGAATTGGCCGTCAGGTAATCCGACAGCATCGAATGGTAGTCGCGGACGCCGGACGTCCACAGGGTCAAGAGATGCTCGTATGCAGCACGAAGCGGAGCATCATCATCCGCTACCGTTACAACGGGTTTCTCCAATGGCATGGCCTGTCAGTTCCCTTCCTTCAATCCCTGCACCCAATCGCCGACATAATGGGAGACGGCGACGACGAACAAGGCGATAATCACATGCTCCCCGATCACTTTCCAGGGCGCGATCTGCTGCGCCCGGGCTAGGAACAGACTCAACAGAGCCAGGAGCACCAGTCCCCACAGCACGCTCGCCAGGACGGCCGTTCCCAACGGAAACAGCAGCACAGGGACGGCAAATGTAAGCGCGATCGATAGCTTCGCAAGGAACGTGGCCCCCGTTGACTCCCAGATGTGGACCGCCGGTCCACTGTTTTTCGATTCTTCGGCCAGATGAATCCCCATGGCATCCGACAAAGCGTCGGCCACGGCGATCGTGAGAATGCCTCCGAGCACAACGTTGCGCGAATGTGTGCCCGCATGCAACCCCACCAGCAACCCCAGCGTCGTAATGACACCGGACGTGAGGCCGAAACTGAGCCCCGTTTTCCAGGATGACTTCATCGTTCTCCTAGATTGACAATGACGGTCGCGAGTCCCGCGCGCGACGTTACGGAGCGCAACCGCCCCCCTGGTCCAGACAGTCGCGGACCCATGTCCCGATTTGATCGAGCCACCTTGCGACAGCACGATTCGCGGCCAGTACTCCCCCGTATGCATCCTCGCTCGACACATCCTCCAAGACTTCGAAAGTCCGGGTTCCCAGAATTCGAGACTCCTTCAAATCAGTCAGTTGCACGCGTCCGCCCAGTCGCACACGACTGGGATGCTGGAGAAACTCCTGCTGGAGAATCAGACCGAACGTGTCGAGACGATAATCGCCACGGATGGATGCCGGCGCCGGCACGACGGCCCGCCATCCTCCCTTCCGGCTCAACGTCTCGACGAGCAAGGGGGCGATCATACGTGCCGGCGTGTCGGTCCACTGGTTCATCCCATAATATTCGAGCTCGAATCGACGTGTCAGAAACACCATCCGCTGCGTATCGAATCCCGCGTCCGGCTGCGGCAAGCCGACCAGTAAGATGGGTTTCGCGGGATCAGCCGGCCGGTTCTCGAGCTCACCGGACCATGCGTCCAGACTCAACTGATACATGTGGATCAGACGGGAATCAGCGCGAGGCATGAGACAGCCGACGGCAGTGACCATCAGCATCGCCAACGCAGCCAGTAGCATCCGTGCCATCGCTCTTCCTCTATTCTCCCGGCCCGCGCGGGAGCGTTTTTCTGCCGAATACCAGCGAGTCAGGTTGGCGCTCGATTTCACGCGCCACGCGATTCAGTGTCGCGGTCAACTGCCGCAGCTCGGCAACCAGCTGGCCCGTTTCGGGCAAGGTCTCCCGCGAGAACTGCTCGAGCCCCGGCTTGGTCTCATTCACCGCGGCGCCGACGGTACGGCTGGTCTTGGCCAGTTCCTCGGTCAGGGTTTGGAGGGCCGCGGCGCTCTTATTAATCCGCATGAGCAACGCCGGCACCTGCTCATCAAATGACTTCGTCATCTTGGCGAGATTCTCCCCGCTCTGCATCGCGCCGGTCAGGCCGCGATCCAACTGGTCCTTGCGGGCCGCGATGGTCTGCGCAACCTCTGA
>DATGEA010000090.1:0-9636 GCA_035310605.1 Nitrospira sp.
AGTTCTTGAAGGCTGCTCGGTCCGGGTCTGAATTTCTTCACCTGCTTCAGCGCCTCCCTGGCGTCCTGCGCACGATACCCCAAATTCGTCAGCGCCGAAAGGGCATCGTCAAAAGTCGTATCTTGTCCCTGCGACATCGCCTCCGGGGAATGAGCCAGCCCCGGATGGAGTTTGACCACCCTGTCCTTCAATTCAAGGACGATCCGTCCCGCGGTTTTCTTGCCGATCCCTGGTACCATTTCCAGTTTGTCGACATCGGCGGACTGCACGGCCGAGACCAAATCCGAGACAGGAAGAGCCGAAAGGATGCCCAGTGCCGATTTCGGCCCGATGCCGGAGACTGTCGTCAATAAAATGAATGCGTCTTTTTCCTGTTGCGTGAGAAAGCCGAACAACTGGATGGCGTCTTCGCGCACGTGGGTATGGATGCTCAACGAGGTCGTCTCGTTGAGGTTGGGAAGACCGTAATAGGTGCTGAGGGGAATAAAAACTTCGTATCCGACCCCCTGGACGTCGAGCGTCAGATGGGTCGGCGCCTTGAAGGCCAGTCGGCCTGTCAGTAAGGCGATCATGCGTCGGTCGTGGGAGACTCCGGCATCGTGAGAAGAAGCGTTTCGGTCCTACCCCGCAGCGGCAGCGGCCACTTTTTCCATGACTTCATCAGGAATGTCGAAATTCGCGTGGACTTTCTGAACGTCGTCATGCTCATCGAGAACTTCCATGAGCTTCAGCATTTGTTCGGCCGCCTTTTCCTCCAGCCGGATCGTATTCTGGGGGATGAAAGTAATCTCCGCCAGAGCGGTTTCGATCTTGGCGTCGGCCAGGGCTTTTTTCACGGCTTCAAAGTCGTGCGGATCAGTAAGGACCTCAAAACTCTTATCCACCGCCTTCACATCTTCCGCTCCGGCATCGAGGGCCAGGGACAGCAGCGTGTCTTCGTCGACTTTGCCCTTCTCGATAGTCAGCAGTCCCTTCTTGTGGAACTGCCAGGAGACCGCTCCCGCCTCGGCCATATTCCCATGATTCTTCGTGAGGAGGCTTCGTATCTCGGCCACAGTTCGATTTCGGTTGTCGCTGGTAATCTCCAACAACAGGCCTGTCCCTCCGGGCCCATAACCTTCCAGGTTAAATTCCTCATAGGTCACGCCCGGAAGTTCTCCGGTTCCCCGTTGAATCGCTTTCTTGAGCGTATCGCCCGGCATGTTGGCTTCTTTCGCCTTCATAATGGCCAGGCGAAGCCGCGGATTCCCGTCCGGGTCGCCCCCCGAACGCGCAGCAATCGTGACTTCGCGAATAATTCGCGTGAAAATCTTTCCACGCTTGGCGTCCTGGGCCCCTTTGTGCCGTTTGATCGTCGCCCAATGGCTATGTCCGCCCATGAATCACTCCATACTAACCGGCTTCAAGAGCGCCGGCACTCCTACACACTCGTGTTGGTTTCAGCCTGGTACACGTAGCACAGGGTTCAGAAGGGTGTCAATTACGGGGCATCAGGTGAGCGGAACGGCGCCGTTACTCCGAATAGATCACCAATTGTGCACCGATCAACAGAATCAAACCGGCCCATACCGATTCCCACTTATGAGAGGAGGCACGCCCCAGGACCGGGTGAACCCAGCTGGAGTAGAGTTTGGAGGACCCGGCCGTCACCGCCATCGCGCCCATGATGGCATGATGGATCGCAATCTTGTGGGCGGACGGATGGACCCCGTGGGAATGGCCGAACAACATAAGCCCGCCGACGATCGCCATCAGGGGAAGCGGCGTCGCCCATGCCAGATGCCCTGCGCGACCCAGCCGGCGGAATAGTTCCACGCTTCCGACCAGCAGCGCCAACAGCCCGTAGATTTTGTGCTGGATAATCTCCTGATCCTGCCCGAAAAACGTCTTGGCAAACCCGAGCCGACCGATTGGCCAGGCCTCGTGATCACTCCATATCATGACAAAAACGCCCGAGCACAACATGGCCGCCGGAAGCAGGAGTCTCGCCCAAGCTAGTGAAGACAAACGCATCGCGTGGCTCAACTCGGCCAGGCCCATGAGGATGACCATCCAGCCGGCGATATGATGGTTCAGCTCGGAGTAGGCAATGCCTTCCACAGACCCTTCCCACGCATCGGCGACAACCCGACCGCCATGATGATCGTGGCCGGACGCGGCCGCAGCATGAGATTCAACATGCGATGTTCCTGAATCCTGGGCGTACGACGGGGGGACCCCGATAGCGAACACGAGATTGAAGCCGAGGAGGAGGGCCAGCAGCATCCGGCAGACGGAACGTATGCTCATGGAGAAATCTCTGTAAGAACTTCCAATGGAAAGGCCCACCCGGCGAGCCGAATGGGCCTTGACCACCTGAGGTCTCAGAAACGGGTACTACATGAACTTCATGAATTTGTCTTTTGCGTCGTCCATGACTTGAGCCGTAATCGTGGCAATGCCGCGCTCCTGCGCCAGCCGCTCGATTTCTTTGCGGGCCATCGGACGGATGAAATCAGGGATGTTGTCGAGCCGCTGTTCGGCTTCGCGCGTCCAGACAATCCCGTTCGGCGAATCGTTCTTCGAGTCGTCCATGACCTGGAGTGTAATCGTCGTATACCCCTGCTTTCTTGCGTAGGCCTCCACACTGCTCTGGACCATCGGTTTCACAAACACAGGCAACCGGTCCAGCTTTTCCTTGGCGTCGGCAGACCAGACGAAGTCTGACGTCACAGCCCCTCCGCTTGTTGATTTCCCGCCGGAGGTGAGACCCATTTCCGCCACCATCGCGGAGAAAGGACACCCGCTGCCGGACTTCTCTCCAGCCTTCGCCGGAGCCGGTGAAGCCGATGCGGTAACCGGTTGTCCGCCCTGGATCTTCTCGTTCAAATAGGCCCCCATCTGGCCCGAACCGGCCAGCGCTTCATCTTTGAGCGTGCCCCGCGTCATTTCAAACGGCTCAGCCGCAACCGTTCTCCCGCCCAACTTCACGCCCAGAGAGCTGACCATCTGCGTTTCGCCGGGGTTCGTGACCATCGAGAACTTGGCGCCGCAGGACGGGCAGCCGAAGAAGACGCCGAGGGATCCTTCTCCCGGTTTCTCGACCTTTTCGAAGTTCATGTAGGTTTCGCAGTTGAGGCACACGAATTTCATGGCAACTCCTCTCGGATGAGCGTCACAATTTTTCGGCCAGGACCTTCTTATAGTCCAGCAGGGTTCTGATTCGTCCGGCGATTTCCTGATAGCGCTGGATGGTTGGATAGGTCTCGTCCAGCAACGGTTCACCCTTGTCGAACGTGCGGGCCAGTTTCCGGTCGAAGGGGATGCGCCCTAGGAGAGGCAGATCCAACACCTCGCACATCGCTTCCGTGTTGCCCTCAAACAATTCGTTCAGTTCTCCGCAGGACGGGCAGCGGTACTCGCTCATGTTCTCGACGATGCCGAGCACCTTGATGCCCATGTCGCGGGCATAGGTGACGGATTTCTGTACGACGTCGGAGGCCACTTCTGAGGGGGTCGTCACGACGATCGCTCCGGCGAGATCGGGGATAAATCCCGCAATCACCGGCGGCTTGTCGGCGGCTGCGCCGGGCGGCAGGTCTGCCAGCAGATAATCCAGTTCGCCCCAGGCCACATCGGCCAGGAACTCTCGAATCACGTTCATCTCCATCAAACCCAGCCACACAGGGCTGACATCCATCGGACCTTTCCAACGGACCGGGGAAGCGGTACCCAGGAAAAAATCCATGGATGCCACCTTGATACCCAACGGGCCGACCGGAGGAATCGCGCCTTCAGGCGTCATGGTCAACGACTGTCCGTGAAGCCCCAGCATTCGGGGAACACAGGGACCGTTCAAATCCACATCCAGCAGCCCTACACGGGCATTTTGGCGCGCGAACGCCAGGGCGAGGTTCACTGTGGTCATGCTCTTGCCGACGCCGCCTTTGCCGCTCATCACCACCAGCTTGTGCTTGATGCCGGCCATGCGGGCCTGCACCTGTTTCATCTGCTCGGTAATTTGCTGCACGACCTTAGCGTCGTCGGAATACCGGAGTTTCCCGAGAATAGCCTTCAGATCCTTTTCAGGAGTCATGGGTTCACACCCTCGCAAGAAGCATGGTGGATGGGAGCGGTACCGTAACACAGCGATTTCCGGAGAGTCAAACCGCCAAAAGGAGAAGAATCCGAACAGATACAGAGGTATCTGCGCTTTAATTAAATGGAGTACTGGAACGTCGGCTTCGCCCCGATCGCCTGTGCGAGCACGCCGCGTCGCTTCAGTTCATCGAGCACACGCCGGGTGGCGGCATCGAAGTCTGTCGGACCGGATAAGACGATATCCGTATTGGGCGGCACCTCTTCCGGAGCCTTGCTCATATGCACAGAGATCACCGGGGTCGGGTGGACTAGCGTCCTGATCGCTTGCGCGGCTTCGGTATAAGCCATGCCGAAGGGATTTGTGGTGGAGACGACGATCAAGCCGGTGTCGGTCAGCAACCTGGCGACCTCCCCGTAGCGGCGGGCCATTTCCGTTGTCTGGCTTCGTTCTCCCTCCGAGAGGTCTGCATCCAGGCCGCGCCTGAGATTCTCTCCGTCGAGCAGGTAGGCATGGCGCCCGTCGGCGACCAGCCTGGCTTCAAGTTTCTTGGCCAGGAAGGACTTGCCGGTATGTCGCCCGCCGGTCACCAGCACGATGGCGGCTCGATGGCCGTACTGCTGAGCCCGCTCTTCGATCCCCACTTCGCCCTTGACCCAGGCAAAGTCCCGGCGGCGCGCTTCTTCGCGGAGGAACTCCTGGTCATCATGGACCATTTCCGTGACGATACCGCCGCCGGCAATATCGTACTCGTCGACGAGGACGAAACGGCCGGTGGCCTCAAACGACGAAGAGAGATCGAAGGCCACCGGAGCCTTGGTCCGAATCGTCAATTCGGCGACCTGGTTCCGCCCGACCGTGGTGCTGCCCTGCTGCTGGGCCAAATCCATCGTGTCGATGATCCGGTGGATCGCCGCCACCTCGCAATCCACTTCCTTCGTGGCGACACGCAACAGGTACTTGCGCCCTTTCTCAAGCGGACGACGGCCGAGCCAGAAGAGGTTGGCCCGGAAGGCCGTCGACACGAGGGGGAGATGCTCCTGATGGGTCGCGATCTCTCCCCGTTCGACGAAAATTTGGTCGTCGAGGGTGATCCCGACGGACTGTCCCGCCTCCGCTCCTGTGGGAACGGGTTCGATGTTGAACGCTTCGACCGATCGGATATTGGCGCGCTTGTTCGAGGGGGAGAAAACGAGGTGGTCGCCGATCTTCAGCCGGCCCGCCGTGACGCGACCGGCGATGATCCGTCGTGCGTCGAACTTGTACACATCCTGAACCGACAGCCGCAGGGGCTGCTCGGACCGCGCCGCTTCTTTTTTGAAGAGGCTGAGGGTATCCAAAACCGTCGGACCCGTGTACCACGCCATCGCCTGGCTTCGATTTGCGATGTTGTCCCCCAATTTGGCGCTGACAGGAATGATCCGCTCCGGGACCGCGCCGAATTGTCCGAGAAATTCCCGGTACTCCTTCTCGATTCCCTCGAAGACGTCCTGCCGGTACCCCACCAGATCCATCTTATTGACGACCACGGCAAACTGGCGGACACCCAATAACGACAGGAGATAGCCGTGCTTTTTCGACTGCTCCTTCACGCCCTCCAGCGCATCGATCAAGAGCAACGCCGCTTCGGCCCGCGCCGCGCCGGAAATCATGTTCTTGAGAAATTCCTTATGTCCAGGCGCGTCGATGATGATGTATTGGCGTCCCTTCCAGATGAAGAAAGTCCTGGCCGTGTCGATCGTGATGCCCTGTTCCTGTTCCTCAAGGAATGCGTCGAACAGGAAGGCGTATTCGAACTCCTTGCCCTGCTGCCGGCAAATGGCCTGGACCTTTTCCAGCTTCCCGTCCGGAAGTGATCCGGTGTCCGCGTACAGACGTCCGAGCAAGGTGGATTTGCCATGGTCCACGTGACCGACGATGACGATGTTGAGATTTTCGGATGGTTTGGTCGAAACAGCCGTGGAATTCATGATTACATGTACCCGTCTTTCCGGAGGAGTTCCATGCCGCGCCCTTCGTCCTGGGCTCGGCCCGATCGTTCCGCTACAGTCGTGTGCCGAAGCTCTTCAATAATCTCGTCCACACTCTTGGCGGTTGACTTGATCGGGGTGGTGCAGGGCGCGCAGCCGAGGCTTCGATAGCGGGTTCCGTCTCCCTTGTCGAGATAGAGATCGATGAAGGGAATGTTCTCGAGCTTGATGTACTCCCAGATATTGATTTCGGTCCAGTCCAGGAGAGGATGGATGCGGATGTGCGTTCCGGGAGGGAAGGTCGTCTTATACTGGTCCCAGAGCTCAGGGGGCTGATCGCGAAAATCCCAGTCGCCGTGTTTATCGCGCGGGGAGAAATAACGCTCCTTGGCCCTGGTGCCCTCCTCGTCCGCTCGAACCCCTAGGATGACGCCGGTGTATCCCTTCTGTTCGAGCAACTGCTTGAGTCCATTCGTTTTCAACGCCGTGCAACAGACGACGCGCCCCAGCGTATGGTTCATCCCGGCGGCCAGCGCTTCTTTGTTTTGCCCGACGACCAGGTTCAGATGCCACTCGCGGGCGAGCCGGTCTCGATATTCAATCATGGCCGGAATCTTGTAGCTCGTGTCGACGTGCAGCAACGGGAACGGAACGTGCCCGAAAAACGCTTTGCGCGCCAGCCACAGCAGCACGGTCGAATCTTTACCCATCGACCACAACATGGCGAGGTTATCGAAGTGCTTGTAGGCTTCTCGAAGAATGTAGACGCTCTGGTCTTCCAGTTGGCGCAGGTGTTTCACGGACTCAATCCTCTCGCTGATTCATGACGTTCGGCCGAAGGAACCGATGGCCACCGGTTCCTGACTCAATTGTTCCAATTTCTTTGCCGCCGCTCCTTCGTCGATCGCGCGACGCGCCGGCGGTACGCAGGCGGCCACCGATGCGCCCTTCCCCGCGGCATAGAGGAGGAGCGCCGCATTCAGAATCACCCAGTCTCGCGCCCCCCCCTGGAGCTGATTGTGCAGAATCCGCTTGAGCAGATCGGCTTCCTTCCCCCGTTGATCGGGAGGGAATCCCGCCATTTCGCGCGACGTTCCCAACCCCAATCCGACATCCTTCGGCGCGAACGTCAACGGCGAGATCCGCTCGTCCCGCAACTCCAATACCTTCGTGATCATGGCGATCGAGAGTTCGGGATCGCCCTCGACGCCGCGGACGACCAACGCCCTGGGGCTCCCCAACATCCGCAGGACTTCGACGGTCTTTTCAAAATGCGGAGGATGGGACAAGCCGACGACTTGCGAGGCGGCCCGGGCCGGATTGAGCAGCCGCGCGACAGGATGGAAGACGTTTCTCACGCCGAGTTCCTGCCGCATCTCCAGAAACCGGTAGAGCGGCGGATGATACAGCGCGATGTCCATATAGGCGAAGCCCTGCTTCGTCACCACATCGGCGGCGACTTTTGGTTCCATGTCGATCGGTATCCCCAGGGCTTTCAGCACCCCTGCATTCCCGGCACGACCGGGGATGCCGTCGTAGCCGTGCATCAGAATCGACGCGCCGGCAGATGCCGCCACAATGGCCGCACCGGCCAACGCGTGAAACGTTTCCTGTTTGCCCGCATAGGACGGCAGATCGACGACGCCCAACTCTCGCGGGATCGGAACCGGCGCGACATAGGATCGCGCTGCCGCAGTAAACGAGGCGAGTTCGGTCACGGATTCCATCTTGATCCGCATCGCGACCAGAAATGCCCCCGCCTGCGCCGGCGTGGCTTCGCCTTCGATGAGGGCCTTCATGGCCCGCTTCGCTTCATCCCACGTGAGATCCTTGGAAGCCTTCTGCCCCTTGGCAATTTTCGCGATGAATTCTTGCATCGACATCAGGACGCCTTATGGAGACCGCATTCCGTCTTGGCGCTGCCCTGCCACCGGCCGGACCGCGGATCTTCGCCGGGCATCACCGGCTTCGTGCAATGTGTGCAGCCGATGCTCGGATAGTTGCGGTCATGCAGTTCGTTATACGGAACCTCGTACAGCTTGATATAGGTCCAGACATCCCCCCAGGTCCATTTCGCCAGAGGATTGACCTTCACCAATTGAAACTTGGGGTCCCACTCGATCGGTCTGGCATTCGCTCTCGTCGGGGCTTGATCCCGTCTGATCCCGGTAATCCAGGCATCAAATCCCTTGAGCACGCGGGTCAGGGGCTCAACCTTCCGCAACTGGCAGCAGCGGTCCGGGTCGGTCGCCCACAAGGCCTCCCCGTACTGTTCGGCCTGACGTTCCGGCGTCAGCAGGGATTTGACTTGGAGCACCTGCGCTGGCTTGAGTTTGTAGTGCTCGATCAAGCGATCCCGCGTGGCGTAGGTCTCGGGAAACAGAAAGTCCGTGTCAAGATAGAACAAGGGAATGGACGGGTCGATACGATGCATCATATCGACCAGGACGACATCTTCCGCACCGAAGCTGCACGCCAGCACGATGTTCGGTGTATACCGAACGATCGCGGCGCTCAGCACTTCTTGCGGCTGCTTTCCTTCGAACGACTCGCCCCAGGATTGGATTTCTTCAACTGACAATTTCGTCATCTGATACCCGATTCTCCCTCATTCAACTTTTTCAACGAGCACACGATAATGCGCTGCTTCCCGCTCCAGCGGTTCCTGGAGCAGCACCAGATGCCCGTCGTTTTTCAAACTCATCGGCACGTTCTTGATGGGCTCGCCCGCATCGAGCCAGACTTCCAGCTTCTCGCCCGCGTCCATCATTTCAAGCTTGAGCTTCGTCTTCACATAGTTGAGCGGGCACGCCACTCCGCGGAGATCATAGACCGGTGCCCCGGTCGGCGCGGGAGCGGCCGGCGTCACCTCGGGTTCGACGGTGGCTGCCGGTGTGGCCCGTCCGGCCCCCTGGCCCAATTTCAAATCTTTCCCCATCTGATCTGTCGCTGTACGGCAAGCATCGACGAATCCTTTTGCAAACGCCATTTTTTCTCGTGCCGATTCTGCCGTCGTGTCCTTGGGACCCAGATCACCGACCTTCTTATTCAGCTCCCGATAGATGGCGGGGACAACGCCCTTCTGGGCAATCCGGCTGTCGAACTCAATGAACGTTTCGGAGTCGGTGGAGGGTTCAAGCCCCTCCGTCACTAAAAGCGCCTTCGCGGCGGCCAGCACGGCCCGGTACGACTTGTTCACCGACACGGCATACTGATGGTTATCAGCCAGGAGCTTCGCCTGATAGAGCTCCTGATCGGCTTCGAGAATCCCGTTCTCGATCATCTCCAGCGCGCCGCCGGCGCACTCGCCCGGCCCGAGATCCTCGAGGACAAATTCCTCCTCCCCTTCCCAGTCATAGTAGAACGTAGGATCGTCGGCAAAGGCCGGCACGATCGTGTAGGGAATCAATTCGTCTTTCAGCGCATTCTTGCCGACACGATCGATGAACGCCGGCAACCCTTCACCCGACTTGCGATCGCGCCGGTACACGTCGATCAAATGCGTGATGGCGGCCGAAACGGCTTTCGCGGGCAATTTCACCGTCATCTGCCCGATCTTTGCAGTCCCGTTGACTCTGCCGCCGAGAT
>DATGEA010000091.1:0-18538 GCA_035310605.1 Nitrospira sp.
GTCGGGCAAGGAAGTGGCGCGCATCCAGGTCGAAGAGCCGATCTACATCCGGCCCGCGGAACGGGTCACCTGGTTGTAAGATCACAACCGTCGAACGGGGGGAGAGGCCCGGCCTCTCCCCCGTTCACGGGCGGGGTTATCCTGTCGCGCCTCGGTAAGAAGAATCACGGGAGTGAAGCTTCTGTCCCGTCACAAGACCAATTCGTAGGACCCGGGTCGAGCGACCTCTGACCGGTCGAGCCGACTCCTGGTGGTTGCATGCGTACCCTGTCGTTCACGATGAAGTCGAGGGGTGCGTGCTCTTTTCCGGTCAACGCGGTTCCGAGTTGATCAGAATCGGGTCGTACTGTGGTTGGGCGAGTAACAGGGGAGTGCCGATGCGAAAACTGTTCGGGGTGCTGGTCGTTTGTGTGGCCCTCATTGGTTTGCTCGTCAGCCAATCCGTCTTATTGGATCAATGGCAGGAAATCAATGAGGAACGGGACCGGCAAGCACGAATCAAGCAAGAGATTCTCCGGCTTGAGCGCCTGGTGACCGACGTCGACAACGGTTTCCGAGGGTACGTCTTGATGAAGCAGGCCGTCTTTCTCGGTCCCATGATTGCTGCAGAGGGCAAGATTCCTGGGGTCCTCGAAGAACTCAGCCGCCTGACTGAGGCCCGGCCTGAACTTCAAGGACTCGTCCGCGTGCTGAGCGACCGCGTGACCGAATTACTCGATGTGAAGCGCCGGTTGACCCTGGAACTGGAACGGGGGGGCGAAAAGGATGTGCTCGCCTACATCAGAGGGGGAGAAGGCCTGGCGCTGGCGAATACCATTGCGTTGGTGAGCCAGGATCTGAGCCGGAAGCTGAATCAGCGGGAAGGAGATAGAGAGACAGCGAAGGCCGTCAATCTTGTGCGATGGGGCTCGGCCCTTACAGTAGTAGCCAGTTTTGTAGTTGGAATCGGCATCGGCCGATCCACAGGCCGCTCAGGCCGCACAGCGGTACGCAATCACGAACCGGCCGGTCAGCATGGTCTCCCGGGGAAAAGTCCAGTGATCATGCGACGAGACGTCGTATAGCAGTGCGAGCGGGAGAATCACCTACAACTCCTTCCGACAAGAGTCCCGTCATCCCCCGTTCAGCATTGTTCTCGTGATTGTCGTCAGTGGCGAAGATCAGACGCACCAGGATTGAATATCGCCCGCGTTCCCTGGCCCTGGGGTTTGGCCGCGGCGGTTGAGTTACCCTGCAATCGCTGCATGAAGGAGGATGCTAAGATGCTGTCCGGTTGGTGAAGCATTTCAGCTGGTCCGCCGAACCGTTGAGCGAGCCGTTAACACGGGCCTTCTTCGTGGTCCATCCACGAATGCTCAACATTGGCCGGCTCAATCCGAGTTTCTTCATCCGGCTACGCAGAGTACTGGGATTCATCGCCAACTGAGCAGCAGCTCCCTGGGGGCCATAGATACGCCAGTGTGTTCCTTCAAGCACACGCAGGATGTGGCGGCGCTCCATGTCGCCGAGATTGGCGGTCTGGTCGTCCGGGGCCAGCCCCGGACCTAACGCCTGCAGTTCGATTGTGACGGTCGTCGAGCGTGCCAAGATCACGGCTCGTTCAATGACGTTCTGCAGTTCACGGACATTGCCGGGCCAGGTGTAGTTGATGAGACGTTCCATGGAGTCCGGGCTGATGTCCAAGGTCGGACGCTTTAGTTTGGTCCGGTAGACATTCAGAAAATGGCGAACCAGCTGGGGGATGTCTTCCCGCCGGTCGCGCAGGGACGGCAATGCAATGGGGAAGACATGGAGGCGATAATACAGATCTGAGCGGAAGCGACCTTCGCTTACCGCTGCGACCAGGTCCGTGTTCGTCGCAGCCACGAGGCGCACATCGACCGGTACGGGACGCGTGCCGCCGACGCGATCCACCAAACCGTCCTCCAATACCCGCAAGAGCTTCGCTTGAGCTTCGAGGGGCATCTCGCCGATTTCGTCCAAGAACAGCGTCCCGCCGTCGGCCAGTTCGAACCGTCCGGGGTGTCGCTGGTCCGCGCCAGTGAAGGCGCCGCGTTCATGGCCGAACAACTCGCTCTCCACCAATCCCATGGAGAGCGCCGCGCAATTCACGCGGATGAACGGTTTGTCTCGTCGCGGGCTCACCTCGTGAATGGCTCTGGCCATCAACTCTTTGCCGGTACCTGTTTCGCCGGTGATCAGAACCGTCGTGGACGTCGGGCCGACCGCTTCCGCTTGCGCCAGCGATTTTCGAAAGGCCGCGCTGCTCCCGACCATTGCGCCGAAATTATGGGTGAGCTTCAGCTCTTCGACCAGGTAGTCTTTTTCGCGCGCCAGCTGTTGGCGCAATCGATCGATTTGTTCATAGGCTTTGACATGATCGATGGCATAGGCGATCTGCGTCGCGACAAGCTGGAGAAACTCCAGGTCCCCCGGGCCCGGTTCTCCGGGTTGCGCACTGCCGATATTCAATGTGCCGATGCAGGCTTCGCCCACCAGCAACGGCACATTGATCATCCTTCCTAATCCTTCTTGCACATAATAGCGGTCTTCAAGGAACAGTCGCTCGTGTTGAAGGTCCGGCCTGACATGGGTGGTCCGGTTGTCAAAGACCCAGCCGACGGCGCTGCCCTTCTTCGGGATCACGGCATCGCGCTGCAGCACGCGGTTCGGCATGCTGGTTTCCACGGCGTAGAACCGGAATGAGTCGCTTTCAGGATGGTACAGGGTGACGCCAGCCCGATCCCAGGGGAGGACTTTGCGAATCTGTTTGGTGATGGCCCGCCAGAGGCTATCGGTGTCGCGCTGGGAGTTCAGCACGTTCGTGACTGCTAATAACGCACGATAGCTGTTCTCGATGTCCCGCATCGCGAGGCCTCCGGCGTGGGAGTCATCGGCTTGGCTCACTCTGATTGTGCCGGATTCTGCTCAATGCAGAGGCAGGCTTCCAAATGCCAGTCCGACGGACGCTGAATGATAGCAAACAGGCAATGCTTTCTTACTAGTGGCAGAAAATAACACGATAAGATGAAGGTGGCATGAAGAAACGATGAAACCGGAATTCGAACCCGTTCATAGTCGCCTCGCAGGATCCTATCGCTCCGTCAGAAAATCAAAGACCAGGGCTATGACATTAGAAAACTCTCATGAACCGCTCAAAAAAGTTTCATCGCTGCTTACCGGTCCGCGTGCAAGGTAGGAAAGATCCAAGCACCAGGCATGCGCCGCACGAAGGACCCTTTTTGAGGATGGGCGGTAGTGGCGGGCAAAACGACCGTTGTACTAGAATTATTGACTGACTGATTACTTCAAGACGGAGGTCGAATGCGCATCCTGTTAGTCGAAGATGATAGTGATCTGGCGCAGTTTATCGCAAAGGGACTGAAAGAGGAGCGCTATGCCGTCGATGTGGCATCGGACGGAGAGCAGAGCCACCGGCTTACCTCGGATGTTCCCTATGACCTCATCATCCTTGACATCATGCTGCCGAAGGTGGACGGCCTGGTGCTGTGCCGGCAGATTCGCCAAGCCGAGAATTACACGCCGGTGTTGCTGCTAACCGCCCGCGACTCCGTGCATGACAAGGTCTCCGGGCTGGATGCCGGCGCAGACGATTACCTGACGAAACCCTTTGCCTTTACCGAATTGCTGGCACGTGTTCGTGCTCTGTTGCGACGAGGCGGGCCTCAGCCGATGGCCAGTCTCAAGGTGCTCGATCTAAAGCTCGATCCGGCTTCGAGACGGACATGGAGAGCCGGGCAAGAAATCGTGCTCACGAATAAGGAGTACGCGCTCTTGGAATTTCTCCTCCGTAACAAGAATCGCGTGCTGACTCGCACGGCGATCATCAATCATGTCTGGGACATCAACTATGATCCAATGACCAATATCGTGGATGCTCATATTCGAGCCCTGCGTGCCAAGATCAACAAAGGTTTTTCCCCCGCCCTGATTGCGACCGTCAGAGGTGCCGGATACATGCTGGAAGAGCCTGACGTCACCGCATGAAGTCGCTCCATCAATTGATCCAACGGACTGCGTTGCTGCTTGTGGTAGGGTTGCTCCTGCTGTTTTCATTCCTGTTGTATGGCGGCTTTCGCATCTTGGTGAGCCACTTTATAGATAGCCGGCTGCTCGGGCTGGCGGCAACATTGGCCGGCATCGTGGAGCAGAGTCCCGAAGCCATTCTGAAGGGGACTCAGACTTTGGTCCCGGCCACAGGCAACCACCAGACGACCAGGCAGGAAATACAAACTGTCGCCCACACGGTGCTGCTTTATTCGGCCGATGGCTCGCTGGTCTGGAAGGGAAGGGATGTGGTGAACCCTCCCCCGGTTCCAGACGCTACCCGGGAGCGGCTGCGGAGCACGCATCAAGTATTTGAAACAACCGAGCGGGAAGACGGTGTTCCGGTACGACGTCTCTTTGTATCCATTCCGCAACAAGGCCCGGCCAGGTATATCCTACAGGTAGAGGCGCCCCTCTCATTTGCCGAGAAGACATTACGCGGCCTCATCACGCTGCTCCTCCTGGCCTCATGCGGGATCCTCCTTGTGGCGTGGCTCGGAAGCGGGTGGCTTTCACGCAAAGTCCTGTTGCCGATTGAGAGTTTGAGTGCCATGGCCGAGACCATGTCGGTCTCCGACGTGCCTGCACAATTGAGCCTGAATTCCCCCTATCGGGAATTTCACCGCTTCACAAAAGCCTTCAACGCGACGATGGATCGCATTGTCAAGAGCGGTGAAAGCCAGGCCAGATTTGTGGATTATGCCGCCCATGAACTGAAGACGCCCTTGACGGTCCTGCAAGGAAATCTTGAGGTGATATTGCAGAAAACGAGATCGGCGGAAGAGTATCGTGAGGTGCTGATTGGCAACTTGGAACAGGTCGAACGGTTGACCGTCTTGACGAGGTCGCTGCTCACGTTGACGAAGTTCGCCGGAGATCGCACGATACTGGAGCGCATCCAGATGGACCTTGAACCGTTATTGCGTGATCTGCTCGCCGAGCTGGCTGTTTTAGCGCAAGACCGGACCATTGCGTTGACCATGCAAGCCGTCCCGGTGCCGACCGTACTTGCCGATCCGAACTGGTTGAAGCAGGCGGTTATCAACTTGATTGACAATGCGTTACGGTACACACCGCCCGGGGGAGCCGTCACGCTTCGCCTGGGGAAAGACGAAGGAAATGTGCTCATCGCTGTCGAAGACACCGGGCAGGGCATCGAACCGGAACATTTGCCGTTTCTATTTGAACGGTTTTACCGGACCGATCGGGCGCGGGCCAAGGATTCGGGCGGCACCGGATTGGGGTTGCCCATCGTCAAAGAGATCATCGAAGGCCATGGGGGACGCGTCACCATCGAGAGTCGGGTTGGCAAAGGCTCTATTTTTACCTTGCACCTTCCCATTGCACATGCCGGATGGGGTACAACCTGACTCATGAATTCAACCCGCTGAGGGATAGATCCCGCTTCCAGGCGGGAGGGGCACAGGTAAAGTCGGCTCAAGGGTTCCGTACGTGCCTAAGGGTTGCGCGGCCCTCGTTTTTCCTGCAGGAGCGAGAAAGCTCGCTCTCCTGTTTCTTTGACGAGGATTCCCATCTTGGGATGCGAGGGTTCGAAGTCGACCGGTAACTCGTAGTGCTTGAGGCGTTCGCTGGCGGTTGGGCCGATGGAGGCGACGAGCAGTTTCTTGCAGGCCTCCCTGAAGAGTTCAGTTTTCCCCTCTTGATCGACGATTTGCATGACGTGATCGATCTGCGCGGCGTTGGTGACGAGCATCACGTCGACCTTCCCGTCAAGGATTTCGCCGATGGCTGCCTTGAGCGGGCCGGTGTCTTCGGGTAGCGCCCAGCGGTAGATGGGAACGGGAAAGACTTCCGCCCCTCGTTTTGTCAGGTCCTCAATCATGTCCGGGTTGGGCATCCCGTATTCCTGAATGACGATCCTGAGGCCTTGCACGGGACGATAGTAGTCCAGCGTCGCGATGACGTCCTGCCAGGTGTTGGGTTCCGGCACCGTGATATTGGCTTCCACGCCGAGGGTCTTCAGCGCCGCGAGCGGTTTCGGGCCACGCGTGACGACGATCGTTTTCCTGAGGGCTTCGATCAGTTCGGCCAACGGGTAGCGGGTTCGCAGAATTTCGAAAAGGGCCTTGGTGCCGACGCCCGTCATCAAAATAAGTATGTCGATTTGCTGCAGGATCAACTTCACGCCGAAGCGGAAGACAGCGCCGTTGTCTTGAAGGGGAATCGGGATTTCGCGAAGCGCCGGGGCCACCAGCGGCTGACCGGCATTACGTTCGATGAGGCGGGTCATCTCGGCGGACATCCGGCTTTCGAACGACAACACCCGCAACCCCTGAAAGTCTGTCGGGAGAGGAGGCGGCGGCGGTCCGGCGGGAACCGGAGGTGGCACAGCTTCGGCGGCGGGTTGGGTCGCGGCAGGTTTGTCCGGTTCGCCGCAGATCGAGAGGAGCGCCACGATCTCCGCGACCTCCTCCAGCAGTGCCTGAATGGACTGGTCCTGGTCCGTGCCTGCCGCACCGAGCAGTTCGAGCCAGAACACACAATCGTCGGCGTCCCCGCAGGCGAGGTTGCGATTGCGATGGAAGTCGTCTTCAGACCAGGCCCGCGCGAGAGCTCGGGAGTTGGCAGCGAGCGTTGTGGCCGCTTTCACGAGCGGCGCTTGAATGGCGAGGGTCTCGGGTGTTTTCGGGAGCGTTCCGAACAGTTTGAGGACGCCGATGGCGAACTGTTTGGTCTTGGTCCTGAGCTGATTTGTCTGCTCCGATCCGGTCATGACAGGGTTGTACCATGACGACCAGGAGATTCTCAGCGCAAACGGTTATTTCGCATCCATCGCGCAGCGGAATCCGGTCGACTCGTTGCGGATGAGCGGATCGCTGTCCACGCGCGTGAAGATGCGGACGGTCGGGGTCTCATTGTGCCATCCCGATCCGCGAAGAACGCGCTTGGTACCGCTCTCCGGTCCCTTGGGATTCTTGGCCGGACTCTTCTCATAGTAGCGTGCGTCGTACCAGTCGTGCACCCATTCCACGACATTCCCTCCCATATCGTACACGCCGTAGGGGCTCTTGCCCGCTTCATAGCTCCCGACCGGCATCAGGGTCTTTTCCCCGACCCATTGCTGGTTGTAATTGAGATGTTTGGCGGTGGGCTCGACATTGCCCCAGGGGAATCGCCAATCGTTCTTGCCCTTAGCAGCCTTCTCCCACTCGGCTTCGGTCGGCAAGCGCTTGCCGGCCCACGTACAGTAGGCGTCTGCATCGGCCCAATCGACGTTCACCACAGGACGATCCGCGAGTGATTCCGAGATCGAGGCGCCCTGCCACAGGTTTCTGGTGGCGTTCTTCGGATTCTGGGGGATACGGTGACCGGTGGCCTTGACGAATTCCAGGTAACGGCCGTTGGTGACTTCGTACTTGTCGATGTAATAATCGTCGAGGTGCACTTCGTGGCGGGGATATTCGTCCCGCCCTCCGTCACGGTCGCCGGGCGGCACACCCATCGGGAAAGTCCCGGCCGGGATCAACACCATCGGTGCGCCGTCTTTGCCGGAACGCGTCGAATCTGCGGCGAAGGGGGTGAGGGGACTTGAGAGAATGAGGGTGACGATCGTGAACAGTAACAAACCGGATCGCATGAGTGGCTCCTTTGTTCTCGCAGATGACGACTCATCGTAACACAACTCTCGGTCGGCTCGCAGCCGGGATCCTCGGGGCGAAATTCAAATTGACGGCAATCCGAGTGTCCCATACTATACGGCGGATTGAGGGACACATGAGCATTCCAGTCCATCGCGGCCTCCGCCATGTGGCGTTACGTGTCACCAACCTGGCGCGTTCACGGGCGTTCTATGAGCAACTGCTCGGCATGAAGGTGGTGTGGGAGCCGGATGCCGATAACGTGTATTTTAGTTCCGGTACCGACAACCTGGCGTTGCATCAAGTTGCCTCCGGAGAACTGTCTGCCTATCAACCGCCGAAGGCGCAGTTGCTGGACCACATGGGCGTGATCGTGGAAAGCCCGCAGGCAGTCGATCAGATGTATCGCGAGATCGCCGCCAGGCTCGAACCGTTGGGGGGGAGGATTGCAAAAGCACCGAAGCTGCATCGGGACGGCAGCTACTCGTTCTACTTTTCCGACCCCGACGGGAACGTCATCCAAGCCCTCTATGAGCCGACGATCAGCAAGCTGGAATGGGCAACGCGCAAGGAGTAAATGGCGTAGGGCGGTCTAGCCGGTTGTATCAGCCTGTACGGCCTTCTCCTTACGCCGTACCCCTCGCTTCTCACTGATCATGAAGATCTGGGACAGTCTTCCCTCAAGTCACTATCTCAGCCTGGCCCCCTGGTGCTGGGTGCAGTTGGAAAGCGGCGAGGCGCCAGGTCCCTTTCCGTTCGTCGCGGGGGTGGCGTCCGAGGTCGTGGCGAGTCTCCAGGAAGCCCATACGCTGCTGGCAAGCTCGATTGATACCGCCATCAGCGACGTATTTTCCAAGCGGGCTCCCGTCGATGACCCCGATCGTCAGCGCCGGCTGGAGGAGGCGTATGCCGAGCTTGTGAACTCACGGCCCTATCTGCGGCAGCATATCAAATGCGGCCGCAGACCCGACGGCAGTTTTCAATGGGAATTCCCGACCGATCCGACCAAGTCTACGACCGTGACAAACGGCGGATTGCGTATATTTCATTCGGTCAAGCGGCAAGCCATTCCGATCGGGTTCGATCAACGTCCGCTCGGGCCGGTGGTCGGGAAATTGATCGGCATGCTCGACGGGACTCATCACACTGATGAAATCAGGACAGTGGTGACGTCATCACCACGCGAGGCACAGGCCGTGCTGATGCGTCTGCTGGAGTCCCTGCATCAATATGAATGCCTGCTCAGTTCACCGCAGGCCTTGATCCGCCGTCGCTGGTTTGAAACCGTGCAGGATCGCGATACCGTGCACCTGGGCCATGCGGCTCTGTTGTACCGCCAGCGAGACAATGTGTTGCTGTTCGATCCCTGGCTCCTGCCCTGGTTCGCGGAATCATCCATCCCGTCGTTGTGGGGATCGCTTCTGCCGAAACCGGCGGCGGTGTTCCTGACGCACGATCATGACGACCATGTCGACCCGCGCACCCTGCTCCATCTGCCCAAAGAGACTCCGATCATCATTCCCAGCCGTCGCAACCGGAAGAAACTCTTTTACGACTACCTCTCGTTGCTGCGCGAACTGGGATTCGGACGAGTCGTCGAACTAGCCCATGGGGAGACCTGGCCGTTCGAAGGAGGGACGGTCGTCTCGGTGCCGTTCTATGGTGAGGATCCCTGCGATCTGGAGATGCCGAGGAATTGCTATCTCATCAGCGATCGGGGCCACAACGTCCTGGTTCACGCGGACAGTGGTCCGACCAACGGAGGGCGGTCGGCGCTTCAAGACCATGTCATCGAGCGGCTGGTCGAGAAGTACGGGCCGATTCCGCTGGTGTTTGCCTCGCAGCAGCAGCTGCTGGAGATCCGCAGCCACGCCGCCCATGGGCCGCTGTCCCATCCCGGGAAGTGGCTTGATGTCGGCGAGAACGGTTATCTGACCAATGCTTATCTGGCCGAACTGTGCGCCGCGGCGAAGGCCAAACTGTTTGTCTCCTATGCCACCGGAGGCGCCGACTGGTACCCGGATCACCTCTCGTTCATGTTCAGCCAGCGCAATCCCGCGAGAACGGCGCTGCTCACCGCCCATTGGGAAGCGCCGGAAAAGTTAAAAGACCTTCTTTCGCCTCACGCTTGTGGGTATCATTACGCTCGGGCGCTTGAACTCTACCGGGAAACGGGCGACGGAGGGATTGCGGTGCAGTCCGCCGGAGAAGCCCTGAGCCCGTTGAATCTCTACCGTGCGGCACACGGTGAACCTTCGTTCATGAAATCCAGCGGCCGGGCGTAACCGGCGACGGGCTCTCTCCGACGAGGACGGTCCATGACTGCAACGAAACCTCTGACGCTTGTCACCGGCGTGGCCGGATTCATCGGTTTTCATGTGGCCAAACGCCTGATCGCTCGCGGAGATCAGGTCATCGGGCTCGATAGCGTCAATGACTACTACGACGTGCGGCTTAAGCATGCGCGCCTCGCTCAACTCATACCGTTGAACGGTTACCAGTTTGTGAAGCTCGACCTGGCCAATCGCCAGGGGATGAAAGAGCTGTTTACGGAGTATCCGATCCGCCGGGTGGTCCACCTTGCCGCCCAAGCCGGCGTGCGCTATTCGCTCGACAATCCTCACGCGTATACGGACAGCAATATCGAGGGCTTTCTGAACATCCTCGAAGGCTGCCGGCATGCCAAGGTCGAGCATCTCGTCTATGCCTCGTCGAGTTCCGTCTACGGGGGCAACACCCGGATGCCGTTTTCAATCCACGACAACGTCGACCATCCGGTGTCGCTCTACGCCGCGAGCAAGAAGGCCAACGAATTGATGGCTCATTGCTATGCGCATCTCTATCGAATCCCCTGTACGGGTTTGCGGTTCTTTACGGTGTACGGGCCTTGGGGACGGCCCGATATGGCGCTGTTCATTTTTACGAAGGCGATCCTGGAAGGGAAGCCGATCGAGGTGTTCAATCACGGCAAGATGCGACGGGACTTTACCTATATCGACGATATTGTGGAGGGTGTGATTCGGACGCTTGATCATCCGGCCCGGCCGAATTCTGCCTGGTCCGGAAACCAGCCGGATCCCGGAACAAGCTCAGCGCCGGCGCGGATCTATAACATCGGAAATCACCAGCCGGTGGAACTCCTATATTTCATCGAAGTCTTGGAGCAGGCTCTGGGAAGGAAGGCGGAGAAGAAACTGATGCCGCTTCAGCCCGGGGATGTACCGGCGACCTATGCGGACATCGACGATCTCGCCCGCGACGTCGGGTTCAAACCGGCGACGCCGATTGAAGTCGGCATTCCGCGTTTTGTGCAGTGGTATCGGGAGTTCTACAAAATATAAAGGGCGTCAAGCGCAATCCGCGCCCGACGCCCCGTCTTGTTGTTCGATGCGGATGTCGATTACTGGCACCCGATCGGCACAAAGCCCTGCCCGAATATCCGTGACAATGTCACGTAGCGGGCGTTGTCGTAGAATGAATAGCTGGCCCCCCGCTGGTTCCGTCCCGATAGGTCTCCGCCGTACGACAGGTCTGATCCGAAGAAGAACCCGCCGCGCGTTTTCTCGTTGAGATTGAGCCATTCACCGTACATCGAACAGACCTGCGATTGCACAGAGCCGGAGACCGCCACGCTTGCATACCAGTGTTTCGCCCAATCGGGCAGGTTCTGTCCTCCGCCTGTCATGCCGGTCTGAGTTCGATCGGAATAGGCAGGGACCTCATAGTGAGGAGTGGCGGCTGCAGCCGGGCGATAGGTCGGCATGTCATCGAGCGACGGCACGATGGACAACGGCTTGAGCGTCATCAGCGTGCAACCGGGCCGTTCCTTGTTCGTATATATGGACGTGCCGTCCGCCTGGGGGCAATCCCACACCTGTGAAGGATCGAAATCCTCGGTAGCCGCTGTATCGGCGAACGCCGGCGTTGAGGACATGGCCAGCGCGGTCGCTGCGACCATGATGAACAATGTGTGTGGCCGCATAGTGCACCTCCCCTGAGACCGTGGCGAAGACAACTTGCGCATCGTCAAAAGCCTTTCTTGATCGTACTTCCCGATGGTGCTGACAAGCTATGCCAGCAGCGAAGAATCCGTCTATTCATCTTTGGAGGGGGGTCTTGTTATCGGAGCCGATTGGCGGGGGATCGGCTCTGCCGGCCGATTTGAACCATCTTATCGATCAGGATCTCCGGATCGAGCTCCCACAGGTTCGAGAGAACGTAATCAGCTTCGCCCAGTTTATCAAGGGGATAGGTCGTGGCGACGGCCAGGACATGCATGCCTGCGACCTTTGCCGAGAGGATGCCGGCGAGGGAATCTTCAATGACCACACAATCCGCAGGCATAAGCTGCGGTGAGTCAGGGGCTGCGGCATTGAGGCGGTCGAGCGTCATCAGGTAAATCGCCGGGTCCGGTTTTCCGATCGGACAATCTTCGGCCGCAACGATCAGTTCGAAATCATGCTCGATGGGAGCTCCCGCGAGCGCCTTGTCGATCTGCTCTCGACGACCACCCGAGGCGATGGCCAGCCGATACCGGCCCTTGGCGTGCTTCACCAATGCAATAACCCCCGGGAAAAGTTCCGGCTTATGGCGGGCGGTATGATCCCGAAACAGCGCCGCTTTCCTCTTCGTGATGTGTAACATGAGTTGTTCATCACAGGTACCATCGCGCGCGGCCAGCAGCATCCTTGTGCAGGTGCGTTCATCCATCCCCAGGTAAGCGCCGTAGTACTCATCCTTGGTCAGGGAGAGGCCCTCTTCCGCCAGCGCTTGCTGAAAACACGCGAGGTGCGGGGTCTCGTCGTCGGCGATAACGCCGTTGAAGTCGAAAATAATCGCTCGGATCATCGTCCTGCCGCCAGAGGAGTCGCGCCACACTGTACTCAAGTGCCGGGCGCGCGACAAGCAGCTTTGCCTTGTTCGAATCCGCACGCTGGGGTATTCTCCGCTTCACATCGTTACGTAGTGTCCCTTCCATGACTGATTACGGCGTACTAGGAAATCTCCTTGTCATTTTTGCGGCGTCGATCGCCGTCGTATTCGTCTTTCATCAATTTCGATTGCCCTCCATCGCCGGCTTCTTGGTTGCCGGAGCCTTGATCGGCCCTCACGGGCTGAACCTCATCGCGGACATCGGCACGGTCCAAGTGCTGGCCGAGATTGGCGTCGTGCTGCTCCTGTTCACGATCGGCATTGAATTCTCATTGGTACAGCTCGCGTCGTTGCGCCGGCTCCTGCTTGTGGCCGCGCCGATCCAGGTGGGCGGCGTGTTGCTCGTCGTCTGGCTCGGGGCCATGCTTGCTGGGCTGACCTGGCAGGAAGGCATGTTCTGGGGATTCCTGCTCTCGCTCAGCAGCACGGCCATCGTCTTGAAGGCGTTGGCGAATCGTGGCGAGAGCGATTCAATCCACGGCCGGGCGACGATCGGCATTCTTATATTCCAGGATCTAGCCGTGGTGCCGATGATGCTGCTGACGCCCATTCTCGCCAGTCAATCGGAGGGCGGCGGGTTCTCCATTCTGCTCACGCTGGGGAAGTCGGTCCTGGTCGTGGGCTTCGTGGTGGCTGCCGCTTGGTATGCCGTCCCCAAGTTGCTGGAGCACATCGTCCGCAGCAGGAGCCGGGAGTTATTTCTCCTCACGATTATTGTGCTCTGTCTCGGCATTGCCTGGCTGACGTCGTTGGGCGGTCTGTCGCTTGCACTGGGGGCGTTCATCGCCGGGTTGGTGATTTCGGAATCGGAGTACAGCCACCAGGCGATGGCGGAGGTGCTGCCCTTCCGGGATAGTTTCAACAGCCTCTTTTTCGTCTCGATCGGCATCCTCATGGACTGGCGCGTGTTGCTCGCTCATCCGGTGCTTGTGACCGGAGTGCTCCTGGTCATCCTCCTCGTGAAGTTTGTGAGCGGCGCCGCTGCGTCGTTGGCGGTTGAAATTCCGCCGCGTTCGGCGATCATGGTGGGGGTCGCCCTGGCCCAGGTCGGTGAATTCAGCTTCTTGCTGGCGCAACAGGGACAGGAAACCGGTTTATTGCGCGGCGATCCGTACCAGATATTTCTGGCTGTCTCGATCCTCTCGATGATCGTGACGCCGTTTCTGATGCAGTGGTCCCCGTCAATGGCTCGTCGGGTTGAAGCGGTGCAGCGACTCCGGCATTGGCTCCCGAGCCGCACGACGGCGCATCTGCTCCAGACCGAGGGGAAAAACATCCGGCTCAAAGATCATGTCATCATCGTCGGCTATGGGCTGAATGGACGAAACCTCGCTCGCGTGCTGAGCGAAACGGAAATCCCGCATCTGGCACTGGATCTCGATGGCGATACGGTACGCCGGGAAGCGCGCCACGGCGTGCCCATCTACTACGGCGACGCGACAAATCCCAACGTGTTGCGTCATGTGAAGATCGAAGATGCCAGAGTGTTGGTTGTGGCGATCTCGGATCCCTTCATCACCAGGCGGACCGTCCAGGTCGCCAAAGGCCTCAATCCGAAAATTCGCATCGTCGTGCGGACCCGCTATCTGCGTGAGCTCGAAGAGTTGCACGAACTCGGCGCGGACGACGTGGTCCCGGAAGAATTCGAGACCTCTATCGAAATTTTTGCGTTGGTCCTGCGAACCTACAACATGCCGCAGGACTTTGTGACCAGGAAAGCCGAGCAGGTGAGACGGGAAGGCTACGCACTGTTGCGCCGCAGCGAATTGCCGGAGCTGGCGCACCACCTCCGTGGCGGGACCTTTACTGAAGCGGAAGTTGAAACCTGCCGAATCGATGAGGATTCCCCAGCGGTCGGGAAAACGCTCGCGGATCTCTCTATTCGTCCGCGGACAGGGGCTTCAATCATCGCCTTGACCAGGAGCGGAGTCACCGAATCGAACCCCTCGCACAAGACTCGGCTGATGGCCGGCGATATCGTCGTGTTGCTCGGGTCGAGGGAACAGATCCGGCGCGCGATGAGTCTATTGCTGTCGGGCGATTAGAAACGGAGATTCGAACCGGTGCGGAGCTAACTCTTCCAACGGAGCGTGACCCGCCCTTTCAGCGGATGGTCGAGGGGCTGTCCGGTCTGTATCGATGCCAGGTGGGCCGCCTTCAGTTTGTAATACCACTTGGCCGGCGTATCCGCATCGTCGATCAGCATCAGCGCCGGTTTGTAGCGCAGTCCCACCGCCTGCCGTTCCATCGCCTGCTTATCCTGCTCCATGAAAATATTGGCGAAATAGCGGAAGAGGGTCTTGGAGAGAGGAAGCCACCCCAGCGCATTCCAGGCCGCGCAGAAATCGATCCGGCATTGCTGATCCGTAGTCGGAGTGACGGTCGCTCTGGTCGAGACGAACATGCTGCCGCATTGGACGAACTCGAAGCGCTGATTCGGGAGCACGAAGTCGATCGTCGTCGTCAGCGGCCCGCCGTAGAACAGGTTCAACAACTTGTAGGGTCCGCTGTTCTTGGACGGGGCGTGAGGGACCATGCGGAAGCCGTTCGGGATCGGCTCGAAGGTTTTGGCCTTCTCGTGCATGCTGGCCTGCGTGCGCCACCAGGAACTTTGATGGACGAAGGGGCCGTGGGCTGGGTCCATCAAGCCGACGATGCCGTCGTCGATCGTGCAATCCAACACCGCAGAGATCTGAATCATCCGGTAAGGAGAAGAGGGAAGCGGGAGTGGAGGCACCTCCGGGATGGCTTGATCCGGTTGTTGCGGATCGGCGATGAAGACCCATACGTAACCGTCCCGTTCGCGGCATGGATAGGTGGTTACGGCGATCTTGTCCGGTTGAATCGGAGAGTTCTCGACCAAGGCGGGAATCCCCTGGCAGCGACCTTTGTTGTCGAAGCGCCAGCCGTGATAGGCGCACTCGACGCAATCGTCGCGCATTTGCCCGAACGAGAGCGGCATGCCGCGATGCGGGCAAATATCGCGCATCGCCCCGACGGCGCCCTGTGACGTCTTGCACACCAGGATCGGGAGGCCCAGCATGACCGTGCCCTTCAGGCTGCCGGGGCCGAGTTCCGAACTCGGGCAAGCCGGGTACCAAAAGCCGAGTAGCGGAGCGTTCTTCGAGGGCTTAATTTCGGTAATCAGGTCTGAGTTCATCGACGGGGAAGGAAGTACGTGAGCGGACCGGCCTGAACTGCGGATGCAGCTCTGTCGTGACTATAACGGCTGGGTCATGGAACGTCAAGCGGGCGGCATTGTCGTCGTTCATCTCTCTTCTCGAAGCCAGGCTGCCTGGCGATCCCCCTTCCTTGACAGGAAAAAGATGCGGAGACTATAGTCAAAATCTGCTCAAACAGCGGAATTCCCGCGCCGTTGACCGATGAGAGGGCATCATGACGACTACGCAGATGGATCCGGCGGTCGCTTTGGCCGACCTTCAGGCATCCAAACCCGACAAGGTGACGATCGTTTTGCTCAGCGGTGATTTGGACCGGGCCATGGCGGCGTTCATCATCGCCACCGGTGCAGCGGCGATGGGCATGCAAGTGACGATGTTCTTCACTTTTTGGGGGTTGAACACCATCCGCCGGAAAGGCGCCACGAGTTCGGCGAAAGATTGGCTCCGTCGCATGTTCGGCGTGCTGAACAAAGGAGGCGCCGACAGCCTCCCGCTCTCGCGATTCCACTTCGGCGGGCTCGGCACCAAGATGATGCAGAAGGTCATGAAGCAGAACCGGATGCCCGGCGTGCCGGAGCTGATGGAGATGGCGCTGGATCTCGGCGTGCGCTTCATTGCCTGCACGACAACCATGGGGTTGATGGGCATTACCAAGGATACGCTCATCGAGCGGATCGATCAGTTCGCCGGTGTCACGACGTATCTTGCGGAAGCCAAGCAAGGCAACGTCAATTTGTTTATTTGAATGGCGAGAGGTGCGGGGCGACGGGCGAGGGGTCGGATTCTCCCTCCAGCCCCTTACCTCCGGTCGCCTGCCGGGGGGTGTTCTTGATGATGCAAGCCGATGTAAAGCTCGATACGCTCGGGTATTTCTGCCCGATGCCGATCATTATGACGTCGAAAAAGATCAAGGAACTGACGTTGGGCCAGGTCCTTGAAGTCATCTCGGATGACGAAGGCATCAAAAAAGACATGCCGGCCTGGTGCGAGACCACCGGGCATCAAATGGTGGGACTCGAAGAAGAACAGGCCCAGTCGGGGCGTATCTATAAAGCATTTGTGAAAAAAACCAAATAGCGCCGCCCAGACAGTTTAGGCGGAGACAACAGAGAAGCCGGAGGCATGGCCGTCATCCCTCCGGCTTCGTCGTTTGAATAGAAGGGGCCGATGGATCGCATCGTGGAATGTGTGCCGAACTTCAGTGAAGGCCGGAATCGCGAGACGGTTCAGGCCTTGATCGACGCCGTGGTCTCGGTGACGGGCGTACGGGTGCTGGACCATACCACGGACCATGACCATCATCGCTCCGTCCTGACGTTTATCGGCGAACCGGAGGCCATGATCGAGGCGGCCTTTCGCGCGATCCGCGTGGCCACCGATCTGATCGACCTGCGCAAACACGCCGGTGTCCATCCCCGTGTGGGAGCCACCGACGTGGTTCCGTTTGTTCCCGTTCGAGGGACGACAATGTCGGATTGTGTGCAGCTGGCCAAGCGCCTCGGGCAACGCGTCGGGCAGGAACTCGACATTCCGGTATTCTTGTACGAGCAAGCCGCCTCG
The DNA here is from genome assembly GCA_035310605.1 of Nitrospira sp. Taxonomy (GTDB): domain Bacteria; phylum Nitrospirota; class Nitrospiria; order Nitrospirales; family Nitrospiraceae; genus Nitrospira_C. The sequence goes on from DATGEA010000091.1 coordinate 17,342, forward strand.
CATCGAGACCATGCCCCGCTGGAATCGGTCCGTCGCGGCGGTTTGGAAGGCCTGGCCTTCCGCATGGCCTCCGATCCGGACTGGACCCCCGATTTCGGTCCGGCTCATTTGCACAGGACGGCCGGGGCCGTGGTGATCGGGGCTCGGCCACCCTTGATCGCGTTCAATGTGAATCTTCGCTCAACGGATCTTGAAGTGGTGCGATCGATTGCCAGGACCATTCGTGAATCGAACGGGGGCCTGCCTCGTCTGAAGGCGATCGGGGTGAAACTGGCGAGCCGTCGCATGGTGCAGGTCGCTATGAACCTGACCGACTACCATGTCACACCTCTCCATGTTGCGTTCGAAGCCGTCCGGGCCCAGGCCGCATTGCGCAGCGTGGAGATAGCCGGGAGCGAAGTCATCGGGCTTGTGCCGCAGGCGGCGTTGGTTGACGCGGCCGCGGATGCCCTGAGGCTGGACCACTTCGATCCCGGACAGGTGCTCGAAACGAAAATAGAGGCGGCGCTGTTATCGGCAGGGGTCGGTCGTGCGGGAGGAGTACAGGACGGCCCGGAGGACCTGCGCCGGCTGTCCGTTTCCCAATTGTTGGACGCGATTGCAGCTCCTGCGCCCATTCCAGCCGGCGGTGCGGTGGCTGCGCTCGTGGGAGCGCTGTCCGCCTCACTGGGCATCATGGGCGCACGACTCAGCCGGCAGCCTGTCACCGAACATCGACTGGGTGAGATCAGCCGGCGGTTGAGTGAGCTCCTGCAAGCCGACGGGGAGGCATATCGAACCTTCATTGAAGCGACAAGACTGCCGAAGACAGACCCCGATCGTCCGACGGCTCTGTCATCCGCCCTGCATGTGGCGACGGAAATCCCGCTCGAAATCGCCGAGCGATCGGCGGAGGCCGGAGCCCTGCTTCATGCCTGTTCGACCGGCGTCAAACCGCGAGTTCAGTCCGATCTGAAGGTCGGACTGCTCGTCGCCGTTGCGGCGGGCGAGGCGGGTCTGCACACAGCCGAAGAGAATCTGAAAGTGCAGCCAAATCATAGGCTTAGAAAAGCCATGGAACCGAGAATTCATCAGGTCTCGCAATACCTTGAGGATCTGAGGGGCCTATGCTACACTCCGCCCCTTAGTCAGTCGGGTGCAAGAACCAAATTAGCGCAGGCATTGCCTGGGAAAGTGCGGAAGCGGGACGAATGGAAA
>DATGEA010000092.1:0-4169 GCA_035310605.1 Nitrospira sp.
CACGGCCTCGCTCGCGTCAGCCCAATCAACGGGAAGCCACCCGCCAGCCAACGCCGCCGGCATCCTGAACTCCCTCCCGCCGGATCTGTACAGGAAACTGATGCAGCTGTCACAGTTGATTGATCAACACATCAAGGCAGGCAGACTCAGCGATGCGCAGATTCAGCAACAACTCATGTCAGGCAACCTCGAACAGACAATCCGTTCTCTTGGCCCGGAAGCCGATCGCTTGTTCGATGAAATCAGTGCTGATATGAAGAACGGGATAGGCCCTGGTCAAGACGCGCTAATGGCTCTGCTTGGGGGACTCGGTGGGATGGATCGATAAGAAATCACGGGAGCTCACCGGATTACTCCTACAGTTTCTCGATCCCCGAAAGCGCCTCTCCCGGACTCGGTCCCAGGGGCATCCTTCTGGAGGTTCTTCGGCCGTGACCGATCGTTCTCAGTACTTCGCTTAATTCCCGCTTCTCTATTCTTTGACTGGGGCCGCCTGCAGATCCGGAACGGATTCAGCTCTGGGGGTCGGAACCATACTCGCCGGAGAAGAGCCGTTCTTGAATGGAAGGTCGAGGAGAGTGTACGGATTCACGCGGGCGCCGTTGAGTTTCACACCCCAGTGCAGATGCGGGCCTGTGGCACGGCCGGTCGCCCCCACCTTGCCGATGATCTGTCCGGCTTTCACGAGATCACCATCTTTGACCAGAATCTCGGACAGGTGGAAATACATGCTGTAGAACCCCAGGCCGTGATCCACAAAAATCCCCCTGCCGGAGAAAATGTGATCGACCGTGAGGCGCACCACCCCGTCGTTGGTCGAGGCCACCTCGGTTCCCATCGGCGCGCCGATATCTTCCCCATTATGCGGGTTACGCGGCTGGCCGTTCATGATTCGGACGCTCCCGAAAATGCCGGTGCGTTTTCCGTTTACCGGTTCGACAAACTTGCTTCGCCACAAACGCAACGCTGAGTTCTCCGCCAGAGCCTGTTTCACCTGTTCCTGCTCGGCCTTCCAGCGCGCCACGCTCTTTTCATCCAGATCGACTTTATCTTTCGGCAACTTCAGATATTCAACGGCAAACTTTTCTTTTGCGACCAGCACGTTGTAGCTCAGATGCTTTGTCTGCTCCCCCCGCTTGACGCCCACTACCAGTTCGTACGTTCCGGGATCGTCCTGCATGTCGATTCCGAGGAGTCCCACATAGCCTGGCGGCTCTCCGGTTCGGTGTTCACGAAAAAAAAGAATCGTCCGATTCAGAAACGTCCCCTTAATTTCCGTCACGTCTTCGGCTTCCGGGACCTTCACGACCAGCACCTGGCCTTGCTTGCCGCTATACTGTCCGTCGATCCCCTTGGGTGCAGGCGGGGTATTCGGGAACAGCTCGACGGGAAACATGCTGGTGAGGAGGACGATCGCCGTAATCAGGGCGCGATCGAGCTGAGAGATGCGCAGATGAGCCTGTTTGAGTGCAGGAATAATCATCGATAAAACCGCAACCCCGACACCTGGGAAACCAGCTCGTCCACACGCCGATTCACGGCGCTGAACGGGTCCATGCACAGAATCGTTTCCTCCCAGTAGCCGTTGAGCTTCAGATAAGTCCAGTCCACTGTATACGACCGGTTCTTCGCACGGGCAAAGCGAATGAAGTCACCGCGCACTTTGGCTCTGGTGGTCTGGGGCGGCGTCGACATGGCCCGCTGCACGGCGTCTTCTTCCGCCACCCGCTCGACCAAACCGCGGGACTCCATCAGATAATATAACCCTCTGGTACGCTTCACATCATGAAACTGGAGATCAAGGAGAAACACGCGGGGATCGTCCCAACCGCACCCCTTCTTATCGACGTAAGATTGAATCAGATGGCGCTTCATGACCCAGTCGATCTCACGCACCAGTTGCATCGGGTCTTCTTCGAGTTTGTCAAGAATCATGGCCCAGCGTTGCCAGACGTCGTCGAGGATCGGATCGTGATCCTGTTGCGCCAGGTATTCCTGCGCCCGATCGAGGTAGATTCGTTGAATCTCGACCGCCGTCATTTGACGGCCATCATCCAGCTTCACCTTGCGCTTCACCGTGGGATCACGTGAAATCTCCCTGATGGCCTTCACGGGATCCTCCAATTCCATCCCGTGAACCGAATAGCCCTCTTCGATCATCGAAAGCACCAGTGTTGCCGTCCCGACCTTGAGGTAGGTGACCAACTCGGACATGTTGGAATCGCCGACGATAATGTGCAACCGTCGGTAACGCTCGGCATCCGCGTGGGGTTCATCACGGGTGTTGATGATGCTGCGGGAGGAGGTCGTCGAGGAGGAGGTCTTTTCATGAATGTGTTGGGCCCGCTGCGAGATGAAATACTGCGGTTTCCCTGAAACCTTCAGCACCTTACCGGCCCCGCTGTAGATCTGCCTCGTCACGAAGAACGGAATCAGCTGTTCCGTCACCTTCCAAAAGTCGACGTCGCGCCGCATGAGGAAGTTTTCATGACATCCGTATGTGTTGCCAAGCGAGTCCGTGTTGTTCTTGAAGATATAGATTTCTCCGGAGAGCCCCTCTTCGCGCAACCGTTCTTCCGCCGCCGGCAGACAGGCTTCGAGCAGACGTTCACCCGCCTTGTCGTGCACGACCAGATCGAGAATGTTGTCGCACTCGGGCGTGGAATATTCAGGATGGCAGCCGGTGTCCTGATAGAATCGCGCGCCGTTCACGAGAAAGGCGTTGGAAGGCCAGCTGTTCGGGATCAGTCCTTCGAAGATATAGCCCAGCACCTTCTCCATCGGCAGATAGATCCGCCCGTTCGGAGAGAAGATAAGGCCGTACTCGTTCTCCAGGCCGAAAATCCGCTGTCTCATAGGACCGGGGGATATCATAAGGGACTATGAACAGAATACACGGCGGATGGCCCTTCTTCAACAGAAGGGTAGGATCCTCCAGGACCCGGGACCTACGCGAGAATCTGCTTGGTGTCGGCAGGGGTATATCGACGGAACTTCCGGTTCTCCCTGGTGCGATCGAGCACAGCCACTTCGAGGCTTTCGAGAGACAGCTTTTGGTTCCCCGTTTGCTCCAGCGCCTTTATACAGAGGGTGAGGGCGGTCTTCAGATCAGGCAGCTGTGGGGGGACTTTTTCCTTCAGCGCGGCCTGTACCGCTTCGGACTTTCCGCCGATAACGGCAAACTGCCGCTCATCGATGATGCTGCCGTCGAATGAGATTCTGTACATCTCGTTGGTATGGCCATTGTGTCCGATCTGCACAACCAGGATCTCGACTTCGAGCGGTTTCATCTCCTGACTGAAGATCGTCCCCACGCTTTGGGAGTAGCCGTTCGCCAGCGAGCGGGCGGTGACGTCTTCCCGGCTGTACATGAACCCCTTGAGGTCTGCATGCCTGATGCCGGCCTTGCGGAGGTTTTCGAACTCGCTGTACTTGCCGGCTCCGGCAAAGGCTATATTGTCGTAGATTTCCGAAATCTTGTGGAGCGAGGCGCTGGGGTTCTCGGCAGCCAGGAGAATTCCGTTCACATATTCCATGGCGATGATGGAACGACCCTTGGCGATACCCTTCTTGGCATACTCCGCCTTGTCCTGCATCATCTGCTCGGGCGAGACGTAATAGGGCATCGGCATGTTTAACGCTCCTTGGAACGGCGACTCTCAATCACGCCGTCGTAAATGCTACGGATCTGTTGGTCGGACACGTCGGTAATGCCGGCCGCATTGACGATCTTCGCGGTGGGATAGATTCCCCGAACCAGGTCCGGCCCTCCGGTCCCGACGTCGTCGTCCGCGGCGTTATAGAGGGCGAGGAGAGCCAGCCTCAAGGCATCCGGTTCCGCCAAGCCGCGACTAAAATGTTCCCGCATCGTATTGCGAGCGTCCTTGCCGCCCGAGCCGATGGCATGGTAGTCCGACTCTTCATAGCGACCGCCGGCCAAGTCGTATTTGAAGATGCGTCCCTCGGTCCGCTTGTGATCGTAGCCCACGTAGAGCGGCATGACGACCAACCCCTGGAACACCATGGGAAGGTTTGCCTTCACCATCTGGCCGAGCTTGTTGGCTTTTCCTTCACAGGACAGCTGCATGCCTTCCAGCTTCTCGTAATGCTCCAGCTCGGTTTGGAACAGTTTCGCCATTTCAATGCAGGGACCCGCCGCGCCGGCAATC
>DATGEA010000093.1:0-11803 GCA_035310605.1 Nitrospira sp.
GCTGGCCGGGCGCGACGCCCTGGCCGTGATGCCGACCGGACTGGGGAAATCTCTGTGCTATCAGCTGCCGGCCACGCTGTTGCCGGGACTCACGCTGGTTGTCTCACCGCTCATTGCCCTCATGCAGGATCAGGTGGAGAGTCTGCTGCAGCGGAACATCGCGGCTGCCGCATTTCACTCAGGCCTCTCCGAGCCGGAACGGGACCGTGTGATTTCCGCGCTGCATCTGGCGCGGCTGAAACTGCTCTATCTGGCTCCGGAACGGATGCAGCACGAGGGATTTCTCCGGCTGCTGCGGTCTCGCCTGGTGTCGCTGCTGGTGGTCGATGAAGCCCACTGTCTGTCCCAATGGGGCCATGATTTCAGGCCGGATTACCTGAAGATCGGCCGGCTGCGGCGCGAACTCAACAATCCTCCCTGCCTGGCCTTGACCGCAACGGCCACGCAGCGCGTGCAGCTGGATTGCTCCGATCGGTTGGCGCTGCGCGATCCGCTGCGACTGGTCACAGGATTTCGCCGGAGCAATCTCGCCCTCTCCGTCCGTCACTGTTCGACCCGCTACGAAAAGCTGGCGGCGTTGGACCGCCTGGTTGCAGGCTGCGAGACCGGCACCATCCTGATCTATTGCGCGACGCGTCGTGCCGTCGAGGAGGTGGCAGGCCGGCTCGGACAGTCCCACCAGTCGGTGGGCTACTACCATGCCGGCCTCTCCGATCACGAGCGGCGGCTCGTGCATGACGAATTTCGCAAAGGCGCCGTTCGCATCCTGGTGGCGACGAATGCGTTCGGTATGGGCATCGACAAGCCGGATGTCCGGCTCGTCGTCCATTTCGACGTACCTGGGAGTGTGGAGGCCTACTATCAAGAAGCGGGGCGGGCCGGTCGCGACGGGCTGCCTTCCGCCTGTGTATTGCTCTTCCATGAGCGGGACCTGGCCACGCAGGAATATTTTATCCAGCAGGCCTCGCACGAGCCAGGCAACAGCGCTCGCGTCGATCGCATGAAGATGTTGCTCAACGACATGATCGCCTATGTCTCGGCTCGGACCTGCCGGCAGCTTGCGATCCTTGAATATTTCAGCGACGACGACGAGCGGGCTCTGGGGCCCTGCGGCCTCTGCGACCGGTGCGGGACAGCACATCAGCCGGACGGCGCTCCTCCCGATGATGATGCAGCCTGCGCAAAGGCCGTTCTGGAGACCGTCTCGTGGTGTGGAAGCCGCATTGGCCTGAGTCGCATTGTCGAGGTCCTGCGAGGAAGCCGGTCAAAGGCGCTGCTTGCCGTTGGCGCCGTGGATTGCCCGACTTATGGAAAGTACCGGGACCGCTCGAAAGGATCTGTAACAGGATTGGTGAAGGGCCTGATCAACGCGGGGTATCTCTCTGTAGAAGGCATCGAATATCCGACCCTTCACGTGACTGGAACCGGGCGGGGAGTGCTGCAAGGCAACAGTGCTGTGTCAATCGCAAAGACCGGGAAACGGCCGGTTTCGTCATCGGCCACCGGGCCGTCCGACAGAGAAGCCATTGGTGCGGCACCCGCTCGACTTCCTCCCGCAGATCCGCAGCTCTTTGAACGGCTGCGCCGGCTTCGTACGGAGCTTGCCGAGGAAGAAGGCGTCGCGCCATTCGTGATATTTCACGACAAAACGCTGCGGACGATCGCCAGCCACAGGCCGGTCACGCCTGCTGCGCTGCGGGAGATCCCCGGTATCGGCGATGTGAAGATCGAGCGCTACGGCCGACGTGTCCTGGCGTTGGTGAACGGGGAATAACGAGGCTATCAGCCTACAGCTTATTTACCCCTCTTACGAAGGAGGGGAATGACATATGGGGAGCTCCCCTTACAAAGGGGAGGAATATGCTGAAAGCTGATGGCTGACAGCTGAAAGCTATTGGAGATTCCCCGCCTGGGCAAACTTTGCCTCAAGCTCCCGATAAGTCTGCGTCACCGGAAACTGCGGGAACTCCTTCGGTAGATGGTCCGGAGGACGGAAGAAAAAGCCGGCGTCGGCTTCGCCCAGCATGGCCGTGTCGTTGTAGGCGTCGCCGGCTGCCATGGTGAAAAAATTAAGGGTCTTGAAGGCTGCGACGGAGTGCTTCTTCTGGTTCTGCATCCGCATGTGGTAGTTCGCGATCCGGCCCTGTCCATCGATCTCCAATTGATTGCAGAAGAGCGTCGGAAAGCCCAGCTGGCGCATGAGCGGCAGTGCAAACTGATAGAAGGTATCGGACAGGATGATGACCTGGCAGCGCTCCCGGAGCCAGGCGACAAACTCACGCGCGCCCTCCAGCGGCCCCATCTTGTCGATGACGGATTGAATGTCTGTGATCGTCAATTTATGCTGATCGAGAATCGCCAGACGCCGTTTCATCAAGGCATCATAGTCCGGCATTTCTCTGGTGGTGACCTTCAATTCCTCGATCCCGGTCTTCAACGCCACGTTGATCCAGATTTCCGGGACCAGCACTCCTTCGAGATCGAGACAGGCAATGACTGGCTTCTGCATATCTTCTCCTTCTTTTTAAGTCTGCAAGCACGAGGCTCGTGGCAAAAGGGCGCTGGGCTATAGTCATAGGTGAGAGGTCTGAGGCACGGGGGTAAAGGGAAGAACGCCTCTCCCCTCTGACCCCATGCCTATGATATTAGCCCCTCGCCCGTTGCCTGTTCATAAACTCCTGGCTCAAAAACCGCCACATCTTGTCGAGCATCTGGTCGATCAGGGTCGACCCTGTCCAGGTCCTGATCGACTCCGCCTGATGTTGTTCCGCCCAGTCCAAGGCGAGCGGGAGCGGGATCAGGCGAGGGGAAGTTTCTGTGAGCGAGGCCCACGCCAGCCCGAGGACGGTTCCGATCCTCACCGGGACAGGCAGGGGTTGGACGGGATTGTCGACGATGTTGCTGCAGAGCTCTGCCGGCGAGGTGACGAGGAGTTCCCGGCAGGCAGCAGGCCTGGCTTCATAGATCGAGCACATCTCATTCTCGAGGAACGGACAGGGAATCCGTAGGTCGTAATAGGCGCGGTTGACCGGGTCCAGCTCTTCGTCTGAAAGTGGCATCGAAGCATCGGCGATCTCCTGTAAGCGATCCAGGAGCCCCTGCTCCTTGAGTGAAGCTGTGGTCTGAGCCAGACGGCTCATGATCGGGTCGCGGCGATCAGCCGGCAGTTGTTCGAGATAGTCTCGTAATGCGAAGGCTTCCGGCGGCGAAACCGGCACCATCATCCTGCAGCAGGCGGCACAGCCCATCCGGCAGGAGATCGATCGGCCCGCCTCCCGGGCCTGCAGCTCTTCGAGTTGCATGGCTTCTTCGCCGAGGCGGCGTGTCACGGGAACGATAGCGGTGATCGGGACGAATCCGGTCGGCACGTCGAGAGCCGTCGTCAGGCGGCCGGCCGGCGTGTTCAGTGCAATCTCGAATCGTTCAAACATTCGCCCCTCGCCTCGCGTCGCTTGCCCATGATCGAATGGCATCATAGAGAAGCCTGGAGGAAGGGGTCAACGGGTGGGGACGGTTCATCGGGGTGGTTCGCTCTCTTGCGCCTGTCTTGTCACATCCGCATAATGCCGCGTCATGGCACTGTCCGGTCACCTAGTGGGGCTGCTCAAGGAATATATGCATGATTTGGTCGCGCAGGCCGAGCAGGAAGCGGCCGCGCACGAGTCCTTCGGGTTTTCGCCGACACCCTACCGGCCGGATCAAGCCATTTCCGATCTGTTGGCGATACTGGATGATCGGATCGAGTCTGAAGGACTGCAAGTCGGATTGCCGGAAGATTTTCTCCATGAGATGTGGAGTTTGTGCAACGAGGCGCGGGCACAGGTGACCGATCAGGTGTGGCTGGATCGCAATGGCGGGGAGCGACCCGCTTCCAAGGCCAGAGTGCGCGAACTGACGTACCGGGCCTTGATCGCATTTCTGGAGGCGAAAAACAGATGACCAGACCCCTGTTCAACCAGCCGGGGTTCAGAGTGTTGTCCGTCGTGGCGATGCTGTCGGTGCCTGGGATGGACGGGATGGTCGGCGCGGGGGAGAAGATAGCCCGGCTGTCCGACGGGGCCATCGATGTAGTGCCGATCATCACGCAGGGTTTGCAGTCTCCGCTCTTTCTCACCCATGCAGGCGACGGGTCCGGACAGCTTTTCATCGTCGAACAGCCCGGGACGATACGCATCATCGATCGCGGTGTCCTCCAAGAAGCGCCCTTTCTCGATCTGCGCGATCGGGTGTCGACGAAGGGGGATGAGCAGGGACTGTTGGGACTGGCGTTTCACCCGGATCACCGGCGCAACGGCCGGCTAGTGGTGAATTACAACCGGCGCGAGGATGGGGCCACGGTTCTGGCGGAACTGACCCGTCAGGACCGAAGCCTCCAGGTTTCAGCTGCCACGGAGCGAATCCTGATGGTCGTGCCGCAACCCTATCTCAACCATAACGGAGGGATGGTCGCGTTCGGACCGGACGGGTATCTGTATGTCGGCCGCGGCGACGGCGGCTCGCGCGGTGATCCGCAGAATCGTGCGCAGAATCCTCACGAATTACTCGGGAAGATTCTTCGCATCGACGTGGATCGCGACCGGCCCTATGCCGTTCCCGCGGACAACCCCTTTGCGGCCGGCGGCGGCCGCCCGGAAGTCTTTGCCTTTGGAATCAGGAACCCCTGGCGGTTTTCCTTCGATCGTGACGGCGGCATGCTCTGGCTGGCCGACGTCGGCCAGAACAAGTGGGAAGAGGTGGACCTCGTGATCGCCGGGGGCAACTACGGCTGGCGCGTCATGGAGGGATTCCATTGCTACAATCCCGATTACGGCTGCAGTCCCGAGGGGCTGATCTTTCCGGTTGCCGAGTATGGCCACGAACAGGGCCGCTGTTCCATCACGGGCGGCTATGTCTATCGAGGGCTCTCGATCCCGGCGCTATGGGGCACGTATCTCTTCGGAGATTACTGCAGCGGTGAGCTGTTCGCGATTTCCGCGAGTGCGAACCGCCGGACCTCGACTGTGCCTCGGGTGCTCATGCGGACCGGGTTCCGGATTTCTTCCTTCGGAGAAGATGAGGCCGGCGAAATCTATGTGGTCGATCACAAAGGCGGGCTCTATCGGCTGGCTCCGTCCAGGCCGGTGCCTGCGCCGTAGATCCGCCGGTCAGAGTTTGCCGGTGATCCAGTAAATCGCCATTCCGGCCAATTCCGTTACCGCTCCCTGCGTCTTCTGAATGGCCAAGTCACTGGGAAACAAGTCGAAGGGATCTATCCGGTTCCAGCTGTCTTGGGGACGGTCTTGAATCATGAAGTCGCAAGGAGCCGGTGTGACCTGAAACCCTTGCTTCGAGAATATCGCCGTGGCTCGAGGAAGATGGCTGGCGGAACTGACCAGGAGAATAGAGGCGGGGCCCAGCAGTCGTTTGGTGCCGACGGCGTTCTCGTAGGTCGTCCGGGAATCTTCTTCTGTAAGAATCGCCTGTTCAGGAACACCGAGGCGCAAGGCCCAACGCTTCATTTCCGCGGCGTCTTTTGGACTGGTTGCGAACACGAGCCCGTTTCCCCCGGTCAAAACTAATCTCTCAGCATATCCCTGCTGATACAAATCCACCCCGCAAGTCGTTCTGTTTCGAGAGTAGGAGGTTAACTCTACGGTGGGGCGGAGTGTCCCCCGGTCAAGCACGCCTCCTCCCAGGACGACGATCGCGTCATGGTGCTGCCCTCCAGGTGGCGGAGGCATGGGATAGCGGGCTTCGAGACTCCCGAGCAATTGGCCGGCTATAACGGGATTTGAGATGAGCAGCAAGAGGATGAGCGAGCCGACAGCTCCGATTCTGGCCAACCTGAGACGGCCAGGATGCGACGGCAAGCAAAGTAACAGAGTTGTCAGGGCCATGAGGAGCAGGACCCAGTTCAGGGGGTACAGTCCATACTTGACGAGTTTATAGAGCCCAAACAAGAATGGCGACGGTTCCATCGGATGACCTCATATGTAGTCGGACGGTCGGTGACAGCATACAGATAGTCGTTGGAATGGCCAAGCTGAGGGGAGAGCGAGATGCCGAAGCCAAATCGTTATTGGCTTGTGAAATCAGAACCGAGCGTGTTTTCCATCGCCGATCTTGCCAAGTCGCCCAGGCAGACTACCTGTTGGGACGGGGTGCGGAATTACCAGGCCAGAAATTTTCTGCGCGAGATGTCGGTCGGCGATCAGGTGCTCTTCTATCATAGTAATGCGGACCCGCCGGCCGTGGTCGGCATTGCAGAGGTCGTACGGACGGCCTATCCTGACGACACGCAGTTTGATCGGACGAGCCATCACTATGACCCGGCGAGTACTGCGGCTGCTCCACGATGGGATATGGTCGATATCAGGTATAGGGAGACTTTTCGCACGAGTCTGTCCCTCGATCGGCTCCGGCGGGAGCCCAAGCTGAAGGAAATGGTGCTGCTGCGAAAGGGATCGCGGCTGTCGGTTCAACCGGTAACCGAATCCGAGTGGGCTGTTATTGTGAAATTGGCTCGGAGCAGCGAGGGGTAATCGGTTTGGCGGGAGGTCCGGGTGATGTGAGGCCTTACAACGGATTAAGTTTTGGCCTTTCCGTTGTCCAAATGCCTGTGTTGCCAGTCCAGCCAGGCATGACCCAACTCATGGGCAAGGATATACCGCCGCCTGGTGACCGGTAATCGCTTCCGGAGATAGATCGTCTTGGTGCCGTCATCCCAAATCCCGTCGGCGTTGGGGTCACGGCGGTCCATTTCCGAGTCGGACAGTTGCCGTACCGAGATCCGGTAATTAAAGGGAAGTACGACTCGAGAAGGGATTCTTAACATCGGACTCCGTCCTTCTTGGTGACTAGCCTACCACAAACGCTTCTTGCGATTCAGCCGAGAAAGTATTGCATTATCAACATGTTATGTTGTTTATGTTGTCTGGAAATCACCGCGTGCCGGAGAGCGATATGATCTACCTGACTGCCCGCAGGAAGGCGGCTCACTCTCGATTTCACCGCAGGCGAAGGAATTTCGTCTCACGAAACCGGCTATGCTACCCTGTCGCCGTTGAAGTCTCAAAGAAATGGGGATATCCCGGAAAGGCGAATCTTTTTGTTTGGCCCGTGCTCTCACGGTCATGAGTTCTATTTCGAGCCCAAGAGGTGAGGTCGGTTCAGTGAATCCATCAAACCCAACTACAGGAGGTTTTTGTCATGAGAAAAGGACTGCTAGCTGCTGTGGCGATTGTTGCGATCGGCTGTGCCGGAGTTTCTCCTCAACAGGCGGCGAGCGGCGAGCCGAAATCTCCGGTCGAAGGATTCGACATTCACGTGCAGGCGCCGCACCTGATGCCGAACGGAGAGCCAGGTGGTCCGTTCCACCACTATTGCAAAGGCATCTCGGACAAGATTCTGCAGTGCCTCCTGTTTGACTCCACTGATCCCAAGGCTAAGCTCGTGGCCATCGAATATTTCGTGGCGAAAGATCTCACCAGAAAGCTCCCCGCCATTCAATGGCACCGGCATTTCCACGATCATAAGGTGGAGATCGCGACGGGTCGCGTGCAAATCCTTGATATGCTGCCCGAGCAGGCTGCCAAGGTGGCGGAAGTCGCGGCAGGGACAGACGGAGTGATCTATCACTTGTGGCAGCAAGGCCAGGAATTCCCGGATGGCACGGTGAGTTTTCCGCAGTCCCTCGGGCACAAGTTCCCCGGACATTCGGACAAGTAGGCCATTCGCGAGGAGCCGGCCCGCCCTTACAGGTGCGGCCGGCTCTTCCTGGATCCGGCTCGGGGAAAGAAGCCCCTGAAAACGAGGGAGTGATATGGCATGGCCCAATCGATATCGATTTGCTCTTGCTCTGACTGTAACGGCTGTGTTGGGTCAGTGGATGGGTCCGACCTTCGGGGCCGATGAAGCCGTCCTCAAGCCCCGTGTGCCGATCGACAAGATCGAAGAAGCCCGGACCTGGACGAATCCTTTTCCGGCTACAGAAGAGAATATCGAGCAGGGGAAAGCGCTTTTTCACGGGAAAGCCTTTTGTGTGACCTGCCACGGGCGCGACGGCAAGGGGTTGGGCGATATTCCCGGGCTCGTCGGGAAGCTCCCGCGCAATTTTACCGACAAGGCGTGGCAGGCGGCGAGAACCGACGGCGAACTCTTGTGGATTCTCAAAAACGGCAGCCCGGGGACGGATATGGCCTCGTTCGTCCCGCTTGTCCTCACTGAAGAAGAAGCCTGGCACATCCTGCTCTACGTCCGATCGTTCGGCCGGCAGTGAGTCATGACTGTTCCCGACAGGCGATATCCCCTGATCCTCCCGTGGCTCGCGAGGCTGATTCTTCATGCCTTCTCGCCGGCATCCGCTTCAGCGGAGTGGTCCGCGATTGCCGGGAGCCGGATGACGTATACGGACGACGTCTTTCAGTTTTCTACAACCCGTCGCCAGCAGTTCAGTGAAGATCCCAGTCTGCCCACCTCCGTATCGTCGGAGAAGAAATCCGACATCGTCCGGGATCCCTCGCTCGAACTGATCCGGTCGTCGACTTCCGCTGACTGCGGGTCTTCCCCCCGTCGATCGCTCGCCGTCTCCTTGGAGCCTTCAACGCGGCTTGACAGGGACAAGCCGGTGGGAACAACTTCCCAATGAAATAAAGTCCTCCCACACTCACTCGCTTTCCTCGGCCACCAGCAGGCTCTTGTACCCCTTGGTCAGGATGTTCCTCCGTAACGGGAAGGGCGCGAGGTCGCTGTATGACCTGGTCAAACAGGTTTATGTGCAACTCGCAAAAGAAGAGTTCGGCATCGGCGGCAAGAAGGCGACGGTATCCCGAATCGCGATCCTGACGGGCTTGACGCGCAAAGAGGTGAAAGCATTGTTGGCAGAACGCCGGCCCGGTGATGGCTCGATGGAGGAGGAATACAACCGCGCTGCCCGGGTTATTGCGGGCTGGCTCAAGGACCCTCGATTCGGCGACGGTCGTGGCCACCCTGCCCCTCTTCCCCTGGGAGGCAAGCGAGGGTCATTCGCCGCTCTCGTCAAGATCTACAGCGGTGACATTCCGGTCCGTGCCATGTTGGACGAATTACTCCATATCGGAGCCGTTCAAGTGATGAAGGATGACCGCATTTGCCTACGCTCACGGGGCTATATCCCCCAGAAAAACACCCCAGAAAAGCTCAGTATCCTTGGCACCGATACTGCTGATCTTATTGCTACGATCGATCACAACATCTATGTCAATCCCAAGCACCCTCGCTTCCAGCGCAAAGTGATGTATGACAACGTGCCCGTCGAAGCCGCGCAGGAGTTTCAAGCCATTGTCGCGGCTCGCGGCCAGGAACTCCTGGAGGATCTGGATCGATGGCTGTCTCACCGCGACCGGGACGTCAATCCCTCAACCAGAGGGACCGGACGGGTCCGATTAGGGGTAGGCCTATACCACTTCGAAGAACGGCTGGAGGATGAATCCTCCGAGACGAGGAAGCGCTCTAAATAAGTATGGCTGCAAGGTTCAGAGACTGTCCCTCCTTCTGGGTAGTTGCCTGGCCCTTGGCCTTCTGTCGTGCAGCCCGAACCCTCAGGTAGGGGGCGGGATCGGAGGGACCGGGTCTGTGGCGACCGTCGCCTCGGGTTCCGTGACCAAATTCGGGAGTGTCTTCGTCTCCGGAACGGAGTTTGACAATAGCGGGTCGCTCTATTGTATTGACGATGAACCTTGCAGCGCTCAGAACAAGCTCAAGATCGGTATGGTGGTGCTCGTCAACGGCAGGTTGACCGAGGAATATTCGACCGGCCAGCCCGGGACACGTGTCGCCGACAGGATCGAATACGAAGAAACCGTTGAAGGGATCGTCCAGTCGGTGGCGTCTGACGGCTCGAGTCTGGTGGTTCTCGGACAGATTATCCACATCGACCAACGTACCATCATCGACCCCAGTATCTCCGGACAATCAGTCGGCAATCTGGTGCCTGGTGCCGACCTGATCGAGGTCAGCGGCTTTGTGGTTGGTGACGGCCACGTTCTCGCGGCGCTGATCATAAATAGGACGGGACTCCCCACTATGAGATCCAGGGATCCGTCAAGCATCACGACGTGATGGCGAAGACGTTCGAAATCGGCGCCCTGATTGTGGACTATTCTTCTGCGGACGTCGGGGAGCTGCCGTCTCCCGCTTCTTCAACCTGGAATGGCATTATCGTACATGTGCGTGGTGACCAATGGAGCCAGGGAGGTCCCGTCCCCTACGGAGCGAAATTGACCGCGACGCAGGTGAAGGCGATCGGGCTTGGTGTCGAAGACATGTCGGATGCGGAAGTGGAAGGATTCATTATCCAGGCCAACGGGCCGGGGGATTTCGTTGTCGACAATCTCCATGTTCAGACGACTGCGTCAACCAAGTTCGAAGGGGCACCATCGACGACCTCATCGTCGGCGCCCATGTGGAAATCCACGGTCAGGCCGTTGGCGGCACTCTGCAGGCTGTGCACATCTCCTTCGAGGGCAATTTCGAATTCGAATCCAATGTCGCCACGATCGATATTGCTTCACAGACACTGACGCTGGTCGGGCTTTCAGGGATGACCGTCCATATCAACAACGAAACCGCCATCGACGGAGAGGGGGATCTTCGTCGATTTGAAGATATCCGCGTCGGCGATCATCTCAAGATTGACGGACGACCTGCCGGCAGCGACGGTCTCCTGGCAGAAGAACTCGAGCGAGGCGCCCCTGCTGCAGGGATCAAGTTACAGGGGCCTGTGCGGTCGGTTCTGGAACCTGTTCTGATCATCGCCGGAGTCTCGATCGATACGTCCGGTATCCCGAACAACGGCTTTACAGGAAGCGACGGGAGCGTGATCGGACGCACGGCGTTCTTCAAGGGCCTTGTTGTCGGGAACAAGGTCTCTCTCAAAGGAACATGGACGGGAAGCGGGGTCAATTGGACCGGCGCGCGAAGATCGGGTGGCGAGTAAGGTCAGCGGGCAACAGCGGTTCCGTAGTAGGTCTGTACCATTATGCCGATTTCTTTGAGCATGGGGGTGGGGAGGGTTCCGCCCGCACAAACAATCAGCGCATCGTTCCTGAATTCGACGATCTTTCCTTCATGGTCGATGGTTATCGTATTGGTTCCGATCTGCTTCACGTTCGCGTTCAGCAGCACCTTCACTTTCCCCTGGTCTGCGAACGCTCGCAGCTGCTTCCGGTTCTTCTCTTTTGGTCTCGTATAGATGTCATCGCCCCGACAAGACACCGTGACGGTCGTGCCCTGCTCGGCAGCAACAGCAAGGGCCGCCTCCGCCGCCCTGTCTCCGCCACCGACCACCAGCACATGCTGTCCTCGGTACTGCTCGGAGTCGATCAGACTGTAGACGACTTTTGGTTGCTCTTCCCCGGTACACCCAGCTTTCGCGGGGTCCCGCGCCGGCCGATCGCGAGCAGCACGTTCCTTGTCTGGTAGTGGCTCTTGGACGTCTTCACCACAAAACCGTTCCCCGACTTCGTGACCGTTTCCATCCGTTCCATAAACTGAATCGTCAGCTTGGTTTGGCGTACGACACTGTTCCAGAACTCGAGTAGTTCTTCTTTGCTGATCTGGTGCTTATTGAACTTGCCGACGATCGGCAGCTTCATGGGTGCCGTCATCGTAAGCTTGCGACGGGGGAAGTGGTACACGGACCCGCCGAGACCGTCCTCCTATTCAATCGTGACGAAGCGCGACCCGGCTTCCTTGGCCGCCAGCGAAGCAGCAATCCCGGCCGGCCCTGCCCCGACGATGACGACGTCCAATTCGCTTCCTTTGCTTCTATTTTTGCGAATGGAAT
>DATGEA010000094.1:0-3504 GCA_035310605.1 Nitrospira sp.
ATACCTGCCGGGCTCCTTCCTTTCCTCACAAACTGCTTTGAGCCCTCATGACCGAGAAGGGTTTGTTCAATGAAACCGATCTAAGCTCGCAGAGAAATTGAGCAAGGGGCATACCTTGTGTGACATTCACATCAGCGATAGGAGGTCCTCTACGATTACGCGATGTTCGGTAGATATCTTCCCGCAGGGAAGCTTAAACGTGAGGAATGTAGACGATCGCCATGAATCAAAACAGATTCAGATGGTGAATCCCTTTTTGATTTACCGAGGGTGGCGCGTGACGGGGAATAGGTGACGAGTGATGCGTGACAGGTTAAGTGTAAAAACGTCAAACGTTATGCGTGAGGGGTGATGCGGGTGCGATGCGCAAAAAAGGCGAGAGTCGCGCGAGATGCGCGAAGTTTGCCGTCACGCTCTGTTCGCTCCTTCCCGCCAGTCCCGCCGATCTCAAACTCATAACTCAGAACGGTTTAGGCGAGCGTCTTTACGATTGTCGAAGAGTAGAGGCGGAAATCATCCAGATGTTTGGTAACGATGGTGCGGACTACGTCGAGGTTCAGGCGTGTATATTCGTGAACAGCGACATTACGAAAGCCGACCATATGTTGCATGCGGGTGGTGAGTCCCGGCGGATGAATCCCGGCAGTGTGCAGGAGGCTAAAGGCATCCCGGCTGTCTTGCGGGAGGCCGAGCCGCCGACGGCTGATGACATACATGGCCAGGTCGATAGAGGTCTCACAGGCTCGTTGAAGGTTGAGGATGATCGAGTCCTGCTTGGTCCGATTCTCAGTCAGATTCTTGTCGTTTCCGGCGTACTCCTCAACGATCCGCTGAAGGCATCGCTCGATGGTTGCGGCTTTGTTGAGGATGACGTCGTCAACCATAAACCAGACCCCGTTGAGCGACGCCCTTCAGCACGTCTCGCCGTTCTTCGTTCAGGCGCGCGTAGTCGGCATAGGTGTACATCTCGAATTGCCGACGCGCCTGTTCGTCGGGAGCCGAGAGACATGTTCCGGTCGAGAGGACTTGTATCCGCATTACCGTGGACGCGTTGCGCAGGTCCACAAGATCCACATCGCGGTGCAGCGCTGTGGCCAATTCCTGCGCGAGTGCGAACCGGCGCAATTCGGGGATCGGAGCAAAGGCAAGCACGGCGAGGTCCACGTCGCTCTCGGGGCGAGCGACGCCCCGAGACTGCGAACCGAAGCTGTAGATGGCAATGACGTCAGGCACGGATGCCTGAATGTGACGGATCGTTGGTTCGAGGTCCATGCAACACCTCTCCTGGTGCGCGACAAGCCGCGTGTCTGCTCAATGTTTCTCGATGAGAGGCTACTGGTTCGTCAACATCTTGTCAATCTTCTGGCAGGAGAGAGGGATGTAGCCGCAAACGGCAGCACACAGACGTGACGGGCAAGACGTACAACGTGAAACGTGATGCGTGATGGGTGATGCGGGTGCGATGCGCGAGAAAGGCGAGAGTCGCGCGAAATGCGCGAAGTCTGCCGTCACGCTATGCTCGCTCCTTCCGCCAGTCTTGCCCATCTCAAACTCAGAACTCATAACTCTGAACTATTCTTCTTAGGATCGGCATCCGCTTGCTTCACCTTCCGCAAATCGTTGCGTGAGGAACCCGGCCGGGGTCAGCCGGCGGAGTGACAGGATTGACGTATCTTCTTTGACCGGGACGTTATGCGTTATGCTTGAGGCGGATGACTCAGAGCTTCCTTGTTTCCATTTGAAATTCCACATTCAGTTGAACGCTTGTCGCGCTCTCTCTCACCCCTTACCTTCAACCGGATACTTGCTTCGCGTCCGCTAAAATCACATCGCTTGCCTTCTCGGCGATCATGTAGATCGGCGTCACGATGAAAAATCCAGGAATATAGGGAAACACTGACGCATCGACGACGCGCAGATTTGTCGTGCCGCGGACACGGAAGTCCTTATCCAACACGGCCGTGCTGTCGTGTATTTCTCCGAGTTTGCATGAGCAGGAGGCATGGTGACCCCACGCTTCGTTCATGATCCATTCACGCAAGGCGGCATCGGTAACTTGTGGTCCCGGCCAAATTTCCTCGGCTTGCCCTTCGGCAGTCAGGTGTTTCATGACGTTTCGAATGAACGCGGCCGCCTCGACCATGGCGTCTAAATCTTCTCTGCCCTTGTTTGGATCGTTCCCTTCCTCGAAATATTTAAAATTGACCTGAGGCGTATCGAGAGGGTCGTTCGAGCGCAGCAAGACTTCTCCGCCGCTGTTTCGGGTGTGGGCTTTCAAGACGAGCCAGGTGAAGTGATCCTTTATCGTGATGCTTTTCGTATAGCCTTGCTCATAGCCTCTGAAGTCGGACGGTAGGCCGAAGATAAAGAGATCCGGATCTTGCTGTGCATTTTTCGCAATCGATGAGCGCTTCAGAATCGCGATGATCACGCCGTTACTGGAGTACAAGAAACCCTTGCCTTCTCTTCGTTCGTCCGGCGTCGCCTCATTCCACTCCTTATAGACAGGATCTCTCTTTTCGTCGGCTTCAAATTTCGCATTCTTCAATGTCGAAAGGTCTTCCTTCAATTTATAGACAATTCCGACTTCATAGCGGTCCTGCAGGTTCTTGCCTACCCCGGGCAGTTCGATGTTGATCGGAATACTCTGTCGTGCGAGTTCCTCCCCCGGACCGATGCCCGACAGCATCAGGAGCTGAGGCGTATTGAATGCCCCGGCCGAGAGAATGACTTCTCTCTTCGCGCGGTATTGTTTGGGTGACGTCGTGGTTCCTGCGGCCTTGGGATCGGCTCGATATAAATGCGCTTCTTCACGGCACTCGACTCCCACGGCACGCCACGTGTCCACCGGAATTCCGCTGACCTTCTCCAACAATATCTTTGTGACTAACACATTGGTTTTGACGACCAACTGCTTGGGACAGCTCTTTTGCACATCCCGAATGCGATCGCGCACGCTGGCGCGCCTGCCACCGTTGGTCGCCAGTGGTGTGAGATACAAACCTTCCGGACGGTGTTTAATCGAATCCATATGATTAATGTCTTTTTTCAAGGCGGCACTGAAGAGCTTCGGAATGGCTCGATGGAGAATGGCGTCCGGGACGGACCCGGGAAGATCTTCCAATGTGGTGAGCGCCACGGCTGCGAGAATGTTCTGGAGCTGCGGGTCTTTTTTGACAAACTCTTCCAGTGTCTCTTGCCTGGGCCGCTCAGTGGGAAGCCATCCTTGGAACCCGTGACGGCCTCCGGTCACCAAGTCCCATGTCTTCGAAGAATATTGGCAACGCTCGACCAGCTGAAAGTACTTGCGCATCTTGTCCGACGACCAGGAGTCATCGCCGGTCAGTGTGGCGATGCGGTCCCAGTCACTTTCATGCGGGTACACCGTGATCATGGCATTGTGAGCGGTGCAGCCACCGAGCGTGCCGGCTCTCGGATACCAGATGCTTCCGTTCTTGTCTCGCTTGGTATCGTTATTTTGACGGCGATCGTTCGCGTAATGCC
>DATGEA010000095.1:0-3744 GCA_035310605.1 Nitrospira sp.
TACCGAATGCTGTATGTCCCAAAGCGCTTCGCACATGGATTTCAGACTCTTGATGATGCTACGGAAATCGTCTACCAGATGTCGGATTTTTATGCCCAGGATGCGGCGCGGGGTATCCGGTGGAACGATCCGAGCGTGGGAATCGTCTGGCCCGTTGCAGATCGAACCATATCCACAACAGATCGCGAATGCCCGAATCTGGATTCCGCGTTCGTAGGCATCTAACGCTTCGGGGGTTATGACGAGATTGAACCAGATCCAACCGGATTCACTCAGGGACAATAGCAGTCACATGTCCCGGTTGATTGCCGATCTGTATCCGATCTGCAGGAGTATCACGGGCGATGGATATCGCCAAACGATGGAGCGGATCCAAGAGATTATTCCGCTCACAGTTCATGAAGTTCCCAGCGGGACAGAGGTATTCGATTGGATAGTGCCGAAAGAATGGAACGTACGGGAGGCCTATGTCAACGGCCCCAACGGGAAGAAGGTTATCGACTTTCACCGGCATAATCTGCACATTCTTCAATATAGCCACCCGATAAACCGGAAGATGCCGCTCTCAGAACTCAAGAACCATCTGTATTCCCTGCCGGATCATCCGGATTGGATCCCCTACCGGACTTCCTACTATAAGGAGAACTGGGGGTTCTGCCTGAGCCAGAAGCAGTTGGATAGCTTGGAAGAGGGCGAGTATGAAGTGGTCATTGATTCGTCGCTGTCGGACGGACATCTTACATATGGCGAGTATTTCATTGCGGGTGAAAGCGATGATGAGGTGCTGCTCTCCTGCCACTGCTGTCATCCCTCCCTCTGTAACGACAACCTCTCAGGTATTGCACTCACGTCGATGTTGGCCAAGTTGCTGACTCCGCTGACATTGCGGTATTCTTACCGCTTTCTCTTCATTCCCGGAGCGATCGGATCGATCACCTGGTTGGCGCAGAACGAATCCAGAGCGACCCGGATCAAGCATGGACTGGTCGTGACGGGGGTGGGCGATTCGGGACCTCTCCATTATAAGAAAAGCCGTCGAGGGGCGGCGGAGATCGACCGAGCGGTGGAACATGTGCTGAAGCATTCCGGTCAGCCCTATCACATTCGCGACTTCTCTCCCTATGGATACGACGAACGTCAATATTGTTCTCCGGGATTCAATCTGCCGGTGGGATCTCTGACGCGCACGCCGCACGGACAATACCCGCAGTATCATACGTCGGCGGATGATCTGGACTTCATTTCATTGCAGTCCTTGACCGACTCGCTTCTGGCCTATGTGGCCGTGTTGCGCGTACTGGAAGGCAACAGGCGGTATAGGAATCTGAATCCCAAGTGCGAGGTGCGGCTCGGAAAGCGGGGACTCTATCGAACTGTGGGGGGGCAGATCGACCAACCGCTTCAGGAATTGGCCATGCTCTGGGTGCTCAACCTTTCCGACGGTGATCACACCCTGCTCGACATTGCCGAACGCGCCGGGATCCAATTCGACCATGTGCGTGAAGCAGCCGATGCATTAACGACTTGCGGATTGCTGGAAGAGCTCCTCTGAATTGATGCACCTCGATCGGAGGTATCCTCAGGGTAAGGAGGAGAAAGGGAAATGCGAATGAGAACCGGGCAGGTTGAGCGGAAAAAGGTGACGCGATGAAGGTCGTATTGTTTTGCGGAGGACTGGGAACGAGACTTCGGGATTATTCGGAGAACGTTCCCAAACCGTTGGTTCCGATCGGGTATCGCCCCATTCTCTGGCATGTGATGAAGTACTATGCCCACTTCGGGCACAAGGACTTTATCCTTTGCCTCGGGTACATGGCCGACAAGGTCAAAGAATATTTCCTGACCTATAAGGAATATCTTTCGAATGATTTTACGATGATGAACGGAGGGAGAGAGATCCAGTTAATGAAAAGCGATATTCATGACTGGCGGATTACCTTCGTAGACACTGGATTGACGTCAAACATCGGTCAGAGACTCAAACAGGTTGAGCCGTATCTTGACGGGGAGGAACTGTTTTTGGCGAACTATACGGATGGCCTGACCGATTTGCCATTGGACAAAATGATAGAAGAGTTCCAAGCCAGTCGGAAAGTCGCCGCATTTGTATGCGCCCGTCCGTCCCAGAGTTTTCACGTCGTGACGCTCAAAGAGAACGGATCGGTCGAGAACATCCAATATGTCCGCGATGCCGGAATACTGATAAACGGCGGATACTTTGTGTTGCGCAAGGAGATATTTAATTACATCGGTGAAGGAGAAGATTTAGTGATTCAACCTTTCCAGCGGTTGATCCAAGAGGATCTCCTCCTCGGCTACAAATACGACCGGTTTTGGTGCATGGACACGTTTAAGGAGCAGCAGGAGCTCACGGACATGTTCAATCAGGGCCACGCCCCATGGGAACTGTGGAGGAAGCCGGAACTCCGGCCGTCGGACCGGACTCCCGGGAAGCCTGGCGCGGTCGAGAGGCTGCACTAGTGAAGGACCGTTTAGGATGAAGCCGGAACCCATGAAGGAGAGATCGTTCCAACGCTCGTTGGACTTCCGCTCCCGATTTCACGCCGCCATACCGGGCGGAAGCCATACCTACGCGAAAGGCGACGATCAGTTCCCGGAAATGACTGCGCCTTATCTTGTGAGAGGGAATGGTTCCCATGTCTGGGACGTGGACGGGAACGAGTATATCGAATACGGCATGGGATTGCGTGCCGTCGCCCTGGGACATGCCTACCCGGCGGTCATCGATGCCGCATCCCGGGAAATGGCAAACGGTTCGAATTTTGTCCGGCCGTCTCCGATCGAGCTCGAGTGTGCGGAAGAGTTGTTAGGGCTCGTGCGGGGTGCAGAGATGGTGAAGTTTGCCAAGAACGGGTCCGATGTGACCAGCGCCGCAGTTCGGTTATCGCGCGCATATACGGGAAGAAATTATGTCGCGATTTGCGCTGACCATCCGTTCTTTTCTGTCGATGACTGGTTCATCGGGACCACGCCGATGGCAGCGGGGATTCCTCAGCCCGTCAGGGATCTTACGCTCAAGTTCCACTACAACGACCTGTCCAGCATCGAGGCGCTGTTCCGGCAATACCCTGATCAAATTGCCTGCCTCATGATGGAGCCTGAGAAAGATGTACAACCGCGTGAGAAATTCCTCCAGGAGGCGCAACGAATTTGCCGCGAACAGGGGGCGGTGTTTATCCTCGATGAAATGATCAACGGGTTCCGGTGGCACAATGGTGGAGGCCAGAGCTACTACAACATCGTTCCCGATCTGTCATGTTTCGGAAAGGCGATGGGAAACGGATTCGCCGTCTCAGCTCTTGCAGGGAAGCGTGATCTGATGAGACTTGGCGGCATCGATCATGAGAAAGAGCGGGTCTTTCTCCTCTCGACGACCCATGGCGCAGAACGCCATGGCCTCGCAGCCGCGTTGGAAACAATGCGAATCTATAGACAGGAGCCGGTCATCGAGCATCTTTGGAGACAAGGAGAGCGTCTTGCCAAAGGGGTCGAACAATCGATCCGGGAGCACCGTCTGGAAGGATACTTCCAGACGATCGGCCGTCCCTGTTGCCTGGTATATGCCACGCGGGATACCGAGAAACAGCCGTCGCAGTCACTGCGGACCTTATTCCTCCAAGAATCCATAAAGCGGGGGATCCTTGCTCCATCATTTGTTGTGAGCTACTCTCATTCCGATGCCGATATCGATCGAACCGTGGATGTGATTCACGAAGTGCTCCT
>DATGEA010000096.1:0-3230 GCA_035310605.1 Nitrospira sp.
GCCCCGATGGAAAAGCAGCTATGTCCGGCTCGTGACCACGCCGTCCGGCAACCGCTACGTGGTCGGGAGCGGCATGTATAACGATCGCATGGAACCGCCCTTTGTCGTGGATGCGGTGAAAGATGCCGTCGGACAGATCGAGCAGCATGGCACGGCAGCGTTTCCGCTCTTCCACGATCCGACGGGTCCCTTCATCGCCAAGGATGCGTATATTTTCGTGTTCGATCATAAGGGCATCGATCTCGTCAATCCGGCCTTTCCCAATCTGGAAGGTCGCAATCTGCTAGACCTGAAGGACGCCCACGGCAAGCCGTTGATCCGTGAAATGTTCAAAGTGGTCCAAACCAGCGGGTCCGGTTGGGTCAACTACATGTGGCCGAAGCCGGGAGAAAGTGTCTCCACGCAGAAGTTTGCGTATGTGAGCAGGGCGAAGATGGGAAACCAATGGGTCCTGGTGGGGAGCGGGGTCTACCTGGGGGATGCTCCCAAAGCCGCTCCGGTCGCCAACAAGATGACCGCTCCGGAATTGATGACGCTGGTCCGGGAGGCAGCAGCTGTCTTCGAGCAGCGCGGCGAGGCGGCATACGATGAATTTCGCAAGCCGGGGTCCAAGTGGTTCCGTGACGACATCTATTTCTTTGTCTGGACGATGGACGCGACCAGAGTCTTCCATGCCGCGGATCCAGGCCTGGAGGGGCGGAATGAGCGTGACCTCAAGGACATTCAAGGACGGCCCTTTGGCAAGATGTTCCTCGATGCAGGTGGGAGCCCCTCAGGCGAGGGCTGGATCCATTATATGTATCCCGAGCCCGGCGGGATCTTCCCAATGTGGAAATCCAGTTTCATCAAGCGGGTGACGTTCCCTTCGGGCAAAGAGCACATCATCGGCTGCGGGATCTACAACATGCAGCGGGACAAGGCCTTCATCACGGATCTCGTCAATCGTGCTGCGGGCCTGATTGAGAAACAGGGGAAGGACGCCTTCGGCCAGTTGCGCGACCGAAAAGGTCCCTTCGTCTTCATGGACAGCTACGTGTTCGTCGAGGCCCCGGATGGCACCGAACTGGTGAATCCGGCTCAACCCAGCCTGGAAGGAAAGAATCTTATCAATGTGACCGATATCAAGGGCAAGACGGTGGTGAAAGACGAAATCGCCCTGGCCATGAAAGAGGGCAGCGGCTGGTTGGACCTCTATTGGTATAAGCCGGGACAGAATACGCCTGCGCGGAAACAGACGTTCGTGCGGAAGGTTCAGTCGGGTCAGGATACCTACATCGTCGGAGCGGGCATCTATCCGGAAGAGTGAACCATCAATGCCGGCGATCTGCGGATACTATTGGAGGCCACGAGAAGGGAGACCGGCCGTGTCTGAACAGGACGAGACGAAGCGAATCCCGGAGCGCGTGCTCATTGGCAAAGTCGGCCTCGACGGCCACGATCGGGGTGCCAAGTATGTCGCGCACATCCTGCGCGATGCCGGCTACGAGGTCATCTATACGGGGATTCGGCGCACCCCGAAACAGATCGTCGAGACGGCGATACAGGAAGATGTGGCCGTGATCGGGTTATCTCTTCTGTCGGGCGGACATAAGCGGTTGGTGAAACAGGTCATGGATCTTCTCAAGGAGCGGGACGCCGCTGATATTGTGGTGGTCGCCGGAGGATCCATTCCGTCTTCCGATATCCCTATCCTGAAAGCCATGGGCATCGCTGAGGTGTTCACTCCAGGAGTCTCATCCCAATCGATTCTCGAAGCCATCGCCTCGGTGTTGAAAGCCCGTCGACAGGCGGCATGACGAATGACACGAAAGACTTGGTAGAGCAAGTCCGCGGAGGGACGAGCCAGCGGGTACGAGCCACCGCTCGATTGATGAGCCTGATTGAAAACTTCCCGGAACGCATCCCTGAATTTCTCGTCGGTGCGGCTGATTGGCCGGAAGCGCGTATGGTCATTGGGCTCACCGGTCCCCCGGGTTGCGGGAAGAGTGTGTTGGCAGACCGGTTGATTACCGCTTTACGGACACGGAGTCCGGACAGTTGCATCGGGGTGATTGCGGTAGACCCCTCCTCGCCTTTTACAGGCGGGGCGTTCCTCGGCGACCGTTTGCGGATGATGCGGCATGCCTGTGATCCGAATGTCTTTATTCGCTCAGCCGCCACAAGGGGACATATCGGCGGCCTGGTGTTAGGCGTCAAGGCGTTTATCCGGGTACTCGGCCTGGCGGGATGCCGGACGGTCCTGATTGAAACCGTCGGCGTCGGGCAAAATGAGACAGAAATTGTGGATGTGGCCGACCTGGTGGTGGTGGCGATCGCGCCGGGGCATGGCGATGCCATCCAGCTCCTCAAGTGCGGATTGATGGAAGCGGGGGACATTTTCGTGGTGAACAAGGCTGACTGCGACGGGGCGGCGCAACTCTATGCACAGTTGCTCGCCGTGCTCCGGCTCAACGCGAACGGACAGCACAGGGGCATGCCCGAGACCTGTTTAGTGAGTGCCTTGCACGGCCGAGGGGTGGAGGAGCTTGTTGATCTCTGTGAGAAACGCGCGACCGACTCGGCAGAAGCCTGGCGCGCTCGCCGAAGACAGACGATGGTCAATGAAGTCAAAGAGGCGGTGCTCGAAGAGGCGAGACAACGTCTGTCCCGGGTCCTCGGAGCCGGCCCGCTCGCAACCCAAGATCTCAACCGGATCTTGCGAGGAGAAGTCACCGTCACAGGGTTTGTCGATGAACTGATCCACAAACTCACCGGCACACGGGAGGCCAACGACCATCATGGCTGAGCCGGATCGCGGACCCAACAGTCGTCTTGAAAAAGCCAAGAAAGAGTGGGAGACCCGCGTCCTCGCCCCGGCACTCAAGCGCATCCCTGAATCCAACCGTCCCTTCACGACGGGATCAGGATCGCCATTGGAGCCTCTCTACCTCCCTCAGGCTCCTTCTGATGAAACCTATCTCGAGCGAGTCGGCTTTCCGGGCCAGTATCCCTTTACCCGCGGCGTTCAGGCGACCATGTACCGGGGGCGGCTCTGGACGATGCGTCAATATGCCGGGTTTGGAACGGCCGAGGAAACCAATCAACGATACCGGTACTTGCTGCAGCAAGGCTCGACCGGCCTGTCCGTCGCCTTCGATCTCCCCACGCAAATCGGGTACGACAGCGATGATCCTCTCGTCAGCGGGGAAGTGTGGAGAGTCGGCGTCGCGGTCTCGACGTTGCGTGACATG
>DATGEA010000097.1:0-1933 GCA_035310605.1 Nitrospira sp.
AAGAGATTCTGAGTCGAGAGAAGATGTGTTTGTTTTGTCTGTTTGGTTTGGCTTGTTCGTTTAGCTCGTCTCGATTCTTTCATTTGTCTGGGTTGACGGGGCGGAACATCAAACAAATCGGTCGTCCTTGAGCAGGGACAGCCCAGCTGGCGCAATGTGAACATGATCTTTATCATGGTAACCCGAGCCTGAAGTCGGGCATCGTTGGAGCCGTCTGATGGGACAACCGGAACTCGGGAACAGGGGACCGCTCGCGGAATTTCTTGCCGAAGACCACCGGCGGCTGGATACCCTGCTGCAAGTGGCTCTGGCTCACCCCGGCAAGGTCGACGAGATCGTCTACGGGCAATTCCGTGCAGGGCTGCTTCGCCATATCGGCATGGAGGAGAAAATTCTTCTGCCTGCTGTCCAGCGACTGCGAGGCGCGGAGCCGCTTTCCATGGCCGCTAAACTCCGGCTCGATCACGGAGCTCTTGCCGCGCTGCTCATGCCGACGCCGACGGCAGCGATTCTGGAAACGATCCAGGATATTCTCGCGAAGCACAATGCGTCGGAAGAGGGAGCCGCCGGCTTATACGAAACCTGCGACGCGGTGGTAGGCCCGGAAGCAGAAACGATCATGGCCGCCCTCCGTACCGCTCCGGAGGTAACCGTAATGCCGTACTCCGACAGTGCTGCGGTGATGCAGGCCGTTCGCCGTACATTGGAAAGGGCGGGATATCAGCTCCGCGAACGGGCTCTCCAGTCCACAGGAGGAGTCACCATGACCGACCAACCGTCCAAGCCTCTGAACGTGCTGTCCCTCGACGCGCCGCTGCTGACGTTCGATCTGCGGGGTCTGGTGCAGCAGATCAAGAACGAACCTGCCTGGCGCAAGGGCGAACGCTCGACGATGCCGCTCTTCAAGACAGAACGGATGCGGGTGATGCTCGTCGCGCTGCCTGCAGGAATGAAGCTCTCCTCCCATCAGGCGGACGGGCCTATTACGGTACAGGTTATTGAAGGGCGCATCGCGTTCACCGCGGAATCGCAGACCGTGACTCTCGCGGAAGGGCAGATGCTGAGCCTTCAGGCCGGACTTCCTCACGCGGTGGACGCGCCGGAGGATGCCGTCTTCCTGTTGACCGTGGCGCCGTCCCAGCCTGCTGCTCCCCGACCGTGAAGCCGCAACGGTTTGTGACAGTGGAATCCCACCGGCATCGCAGATGATGTGCGATGCCGAGGGATCGTGATCGAACTTGATAGGCCGCACATGAGACGAGCGGGCAGCTGCCGTGCACGTCGTTCGGCCTGATGGTATGATGATTGGCATTGATCAGCAATTCGCAACTTTTCTCCATACACAAGAGAGGGAATCATGGTTGAACATCGGTGGCATCGCATCATCGGCGTCTCTTTGGGTCTCATGCTGTTCGCCGGGACGGGCCTGGCGGCAGAACCGGCCGACGTGGAACGGTTCGTCAAAGCCCGCATCGAGATCGGCGAAATGATGACGAACTATTTCAAGGGCGGGGAGCGATTCGGAGAAGGGCAGCGGCCGTCACCCGAGAAGATGAAGGAAATGGGCGCGGATATCAATGCGAAGCTCGCCAAGCTGCTGGAGAAGCACAACCTGACGGTTGAGGAATACCGCAATCGCAGCAAAGACATATTCGCCGATGACGCGGCGGTGAAGCGCTTCCTCGGCGAGCATCCGGATTTGAAGACACGGTATGACGCGTTGCCGTTGGACCGGATGGGACGGGGCGGCAGCACGGGCCGGGGATATTGAGGGGGATTGGCCCGATGAGTTCCCCGTGCTCGCGCAACGGGCGGTCTGAGAAGAGCCTCGTTGGACGCGCGCAGTTGGGAACTCATCTGGGCCCCCAGGGGTGCGTAGAGGAGTGACACGATATGCGTCCCTCTCGTTTCGCCGGTCCTGCTTGCCCCTGAA
>DATGEA010000098.1:0-2810 GCA_035310605.1 Nitrospira sp.
TTGCGAAGAGAAGGCATCGGCGGTCACAACCTTGGAGCGGACACGGGAACCGGTGGATTGAGGATGTCGAGGTCTCGTTTAGCTCGAGCCGCCCGCTCACGATACGGCTGCTCCGCCTCGCCGCTATATGTATCGATGACCCGTTGGTACGCGGCCCGGGCCTGATCGTACTGCTTATTGCTCGTCAACCGCCGGCCAAGGGCCAGCCAGTTGGTGGCGGCCGCGTCGATCGCGGCTTTCAGTAACTTCCATTCGTGGTCCACCTGACCGTTCGCCAATGGCTGATCGCGTTTTCTGATCGCATTTGCCACCTCACTTGCGGTGGCTTCGATTTCTTCATTCTCATAAATAGCGGCTTCGATACGATTGGCCTTGAGGTGGGTTTGGAACGCCTCAACATGAGCTCGAATCATATCCGCACGCTGCTTGTAGAAGTCGTGTCCGCAGGCCGTGAGCAGGAGACACAACACAATGGAACCTGTTTGGCGATAGACGCTGGCCTGATGGGTCGGCATCGTTCTCCTGTAAGAAGTTCAACCCTAAAATTGTAGGCTGGCCCCCACGGTACCTCCAAACTCCGGTGCGCCGCTTGTCAATCCTTTTTCAACACCCGCGTTGAGCCTGAAGTCTTGTGTAATTTTCCACGTGAGGCCGGCGAAAATATCCCGGGGGTTTTTGAGACCGGATATCAGTGCACGCGCTTCTTCATAATACACGGAAGCAAAGACAGACGGGACAAAGTAATATGCGAATCCGACGTCATAAGACCATTGATTTCGCAGGTTGACTCCATCGGGTTTTCCTATGATGGAATACCCGACATCGGCGAGACCGACGAGCTTGTCTGAGATGGCCTTCATCAACCCAAGACCTGCTCCTTCATCCCATTCCCCTGTCCCGAGCCCCTGATTGCGATCAGCTGTCGGGGCTTTGATCCGACCACTAACCGTAATGCTGGGCATCAGCCCCCCCTCACGCTCCGTATACAGGAAGTAGCGCCCGATAAGGAGCACATCACCGAGACCGCTGGCAGTCACCCGCCCCGCGCGCGTTCCCGATGGGGTGTTGGAGCAGAGGCCGCCTGTTCGAAGGGGTTCGCCGCTGACCACAGTGACCCCGCAATTGCTCGTAACGGTAACATAGGGAATCACCAGATTAACGTAACCGTTCTCGAACATCCGGCGCATGCTCAGAGGAACGTAGAGTGTGTCGGTGCGGCTATCTGTTCCATACTTGCCGGTGGTGAAGAATGCGCTTCCACCGACTCGCCAACTGGGTTTAGGACCCTGATCCTCAGTTCCGTACAACTTAAATCCCTCGCCTGGTACCCGTTCTTGCGCTTCGACATGTAGAGAGAGGCCTGTGACCGTCGCCAACAGCCAGACTATTCCCCCGAGCAGAATCTTGGCGACCCTAGTCGAAGGAAAGGCATGAGATGGCGCAATTCTTCTGACAAGAACTCGCCGTTTATGCTCGTTTAGCATAGGCTGCTGTCAATTCCACAAGTGGCTAATCGCACGCTTGTCCCTTACAGAGCTGATCTTGGTTCTTCATCATCTTATGTTTTGCTGCGACGGTCTTCTGATGATGCGTTAATGGGAGCGTGACAGGTTGTGCTCTCGCTGACCATGTCCAGGGTTCCCCAGAGGCACAGTTGATCTTCATAAAAAATGACATAGAACGGTTTTGGATAGTTGGGATCTCCCGCTCCGATTGCCGGATAGAACAAGCATCCCCCAAGCCAAGCCGTGAACGGGCAGGCCACGAGTTCTTTCATCCAATGATAGTGAGAATATAGACGGTATTCCAGTACCAGGATTCTTCCGTTATCCTTCACAACCTTGCCTGGCTCGCCCAGTACTTGATCCACATCGTTCTTGGTCATCAGCACCGAAAGCGGTTGCGAAAGCCTGGTTTCGTTGTGTTTATACGAATACACAACCCCGCAGCCGAACTGGAGACAACACACCACAACCAGGACCGAACCGGCGCACAGATTCTTCAGCAAGAGTCTCGATAGCATAAGATCGTTCCGTATCCGTAGTAAGCCTTTCTGAGTCCGCCGCTCAGATCATCGAGTCATAAAAAGGCCACCTCACATTTCCCTCGTCGATTGAGTAATCGCAGCAGCATTGTTTTGGATAGACATTCTGCTACGGCAAGCAGGCACGGACAGAGTGTAGATAGTCTCTGTCCGCGCCATGATGCTTGCTAACCCTGAGTAAGCCTGACAGGGTTGGCGAATCACCTAGCGGCGATGGCTCCGTTCCGGTTTATCGAAGCTGCCGCCTTTGAGATCTCTGACGTCCGTTTTCACGTCTCGGACATCAGCTCGCATGTCTCGCTGATCTCTGGCCAAATTTTTCACATCTGCTGCCAGAGCCTGGCGATCGGCTGCAATCGTCGCCGCATCGGCCTTGGCGGTATAATCCGCATTGAGTTTTGCCGCATCCTGCCTCAAATCTCTGAGATCCTTGCTCACATCTCTGAGGTCGGACCTCATATCCTTCAGGTCGAATTTGAGGTCATGGTTGTGCGAACCTCTTAAGTCTGATCGAAGGTCTCGGATGTCTCCCCGCACATCCGCCCGATCCCTCCCCGCCGCTTTCAAATCGGCGGTCAAGGTCTTCATATCGGCTGCGATCGTTGCGGGGTCGGCATTAGCGACGAGGTCCTGGTTCAGGCTTTTCACATCCTGCCGCACATCCTTGAGATCCTTGGACAGGTCACGGAAGTCCGACCGCATCTCCCGGACATCCTGACGGAGGTCCTGGCGGTTCATCGCGATGTCCCGTCCCTGTTGGCCGTGC
>DATGEA010000099.1:0-12991 GCA_035310605.1 Nitrospira sp.
AATCCAACACAGAATTCCGCGAACTTGAGGAGTCGCACCATCGTCTTGACCTGGAATTGAACGAGTTGCAGAAGCGCCACGTGCTGACCCCGGCGGAAGAATTGACCAAGAAACAGTTACAGAAAGAAAAGCTGGCAAAGAAAGACAAGATGGCGGAACTGATCCGGGTCTATCGCGACCACGGATTGCAGACCGCCGCACATTGAGGAGGGTGGCTGTGGCTCAGACTGCCTGCAGCACCCGGGGCAACAGGAATGCCGCCGATTCCCAATCCACTGGCCGCACATATCCAGACGATCAAGAAGCGTCTGATCATTATCGGTGCCACCATCCTGGTGTCGCTGATGGTGGCGTTTACCTTTTCGGCCGACATGGTGGCCTGGTTGAATCGCCCTTTCCCCAATCAGTTGGTGTTCTACGGCCCGACCGAAGCCCTGTTCGCCTCGATCAAAGTGTCCTTTCTCGCGGCGGTCCTGGCAAGTTCGCCGGTCGTGTTCTACCAGTTCTGGAAATTTGTGGAGCCAGCGCTGCTCCCCAAGGAGCAGCGCTGGGGCATTCCCATCTTCCTGCTCGCGGGCGCGTTGTTTGCGCTCGGCCTGATCTTTTGTAATCTCGTCATTCTCCCGCTCGTCATCGACTTTTTCGTCAGCTTCGGCATGGACCGTGACGTTACGCCGCAGCTGAGCGTCGGCACCTATATCGATTTCAACGTGAAGTTCCTGCTGGTGTTTGGCTGCGCGTTCGAACTGCCGCTGGTGCTCACGATTCTGGCGCGCGTCGGGGTGGTGTCGGCGCGAACGCTGGCGAAGTACCGCAAGCACGCCATCATGAGTGCCCTGATCATTTCCGCCATCGTGACGCCGGACGCCACGCTCTTTACCATGATGCTGATGGCCATACCGTTGATGGTACTCTATGAAATCGGCATTCTCGGCGCGCGGATCTTTGGACGCGAGACCCCCACGGACGTCACGCTCCCGCTCGATCCCGACCTGCCGATGGGGACAGCGGGCCATCGAGTCCGGTAAGATGATCGTCAGGAAGGTTCACACTTGACTCGCTACGCTCAAATGATCATGGCGCTGTTCCTGTCGGTCTGCGGAGTGCTGGGTGCGGCTCACGCTCAACAGGGTGGGCCGACACCTGGCCCGTTCGATCAGCAGGCGGCGAGTATTCAGGCCCTCACCATGGCGGGCCCTGATCTCATTTATGCGGGGTCCTTCGGTCTCGGGATGTTTCGAAGCGAGGATCGCGGCGCGACTTGGGCGAAGTCCGGCCAGGGCGTGACCGATCCGTTCATTTTATCGCTGGTCACCGGTCAAGACGGTGCGGTCTATGTCGGTACGTTCCGCGGGGGCGTGTTTCGATCCAAAGACCAGGGAAAGACCTGGCAGGCGATCAACAGCGGGTTGAAGCGGAAAGAAATCAAAACGCTGCTGGCCGTGGGGAACGTCATCTATGCAGGGACCGCGGACGGCGCCTATCGGCTCAACGCCGCAGACGACCACTGGACGGTCGTCACCACCGGGCTCGATGAAGTGCTGGTGCACGCCCTGGTGCAGTCCCCCGATGGTACGCTCTACGCCGGCACGTCCGGGAAGGGCGTTTTGCGATTCAAGGCCGATTCGACCGGCTGGGTGCGTATGCACCATGGGCTGAAAGACCACGAAGGGATGATCGAAAATTTTATCCGGGTTCTGACCATCGATCCGGAAGGCGGAATTTACGCCGGGACCTTCGACGGCGGCGTATTCCGGAGCGCGGATGGGGGATCCACGTGGAGGCCCATCAGCAGGGCGTTGCCGAACGATTCCATCCGCAGCATCCTGTTCAACAGCCGCGGTCTTTTCGTTGCGACAGGGCACGGGATTTTTAAATCCACCGACAAGGGGCGTCAGTGGGAGCCGCTGAATAAGGGCCTCACGAGCATGGCGGTACAGGTCCTCATCGATTCTGGCAGCGGATCACTCTATGCCGGCACCAATGCCGGGGCCTTCCGCAGCGACGACGATGGCAAGAGCTGGACCGCGATCAACCAGGGCTTGGAGGGAGGAATGGCTCCGCCGCCCTTTTTATTTCGATAAGCGAGAAAGGATTGAGGTATGTCTGAACCGAATGAGAAGACTAGAGCCACCATTTCCGTCACCAGCAAGGGACAGCCGATCGGCGACATCGTGTTGAAATTCTTTCACGACGTCGCGCCCGGTCATGTGAAGAATTTCACCAAGCTGGCAAAAGAGGGATTCTATAACGGCACCACGTTTCATCGCGTGATTCCGGGATTCATGATCCAGGGTGGCGACCCCAACAGCAAGAGCGCGGACCGTGCCTCCCACGGCATGGGCGGTCCGGGATACAAGATCAAGGCCGAGTTCAACAGCAAACCGCACAAACGCGGGGTGCTCTCCATGGCACGGGCCAACGATCCAGACAGCGCCGGCTCCCAATTCTTTATCTGTGTCGCCGATGCCAACTTTCTCGACTGGCAATATACCGCCTTCGGTGAAGTGGAGAGCGGGATGGACGTCGCCGATAAAGTCGTCAGTATGAAGCGCGACGGCCGCGACAATCCGCTCGAGCGCGTCGAGATGACGGTCACGATCTCGGAGGGTTAAGGTTTAGGTTGAGGTGGAGTTGAGGAAGTCACTGAGAACCATTTGCCAGGTCTTACCCTTGACCTTAACCTCAGCCTTGTTGCTGTCCGGCTGCGCCATTCCCCAGGTGCCGTTCCGCACGGTGTACGAAGACCCCGTCAACTATGTGCGGCTGGAGATCGACGATGAGGTCTTGCCCGAATGGCCTCCGGGTCACCATGCGCATCCAAAAGTTTTCAACGCCGACGAGGTCACACGCATTCTCAAAGGCATGAATGTCCAAGAGCGTCGCATCTGGATTCAGAAATGGATCCAGGGTGAAGCCCCGCTGGTGCCGGCATTCAAGGACGAAGAGGTCGCGTTGCTGGCTCCTCAAATCGCAGAGGCCTTTGCGAGAGCCGCATACAACGAACGGGTGACATTCTATCTCAGCCAGCCGCAGACTTCGGTCAAGCGCCTGATTACGTCGGGGGGGATGTATTTTCGAGGCCAGGAACTTCACGTGATCTTGGGTAACTGGCAGTTCGTCTACGGCATTCCAACCTACGGCATGATTTACGACCGGCGTTACCCGATGCGGCCCACTGCAGCGAAAGGGTTCGATTTGTTCTTTCAACCGGCTGAAGCTGTGATCAAACAGCGCAGCAGCTTCTGGGATACGTTGTTTGCCAATACCAAGGATGAATTGGTCATCGACATCGGTGTCATCATGCAGCCCCCCGTCGCTACCGCCTCGATCCGGTAAGGCCGGCTCAGCCATCCGTTCACTCGTGATGCGTGAGAGTATGAGATCTTCGCACTCGTCGGCAGCTTTTTCGGAAACTATCGTCTGCCTGCGTGCATTCCTCGCCGGCGCTGCGATTTTCTCCTGCGCTTGTGCATCGGTCAAAGTAGAGGAAGCGCCGTCCGCCGTTTCCGCTCAGGCCGAACAGACGCGGGAGGAGGCGGTGGATCTGCAACGGATCATCGAGGAGGCTCGGGCGGCACTGGCCCGGAACCCCGACGATGCCGAATTACGGTTTCGCCTCGCCTTCGCGTTGGAGTCTTATGGGGACAGCGACGAAGCGATGAAGGAGTACGAGACAGTCATCGAGATGGCGCCTCAACACGTCTGGGCCCGCAACAATCTCGGCGTCCTCTACGCGCGGCGGGGCCGGTACGAAGACGCGATTGGCAAGTTCGGCGAAGCGTTGTATCGAGACCCGCAGCACCAGACTGCACGCCTCAATTCCGGACTGACTTTCATGAAAATCGGCGACATGGATGCGGCGCTCCGTCAATTCCGGACATTGCTTACCATCAACCCCAAACACGTGGAAGCTCACGTCGGTCTGGGGGAAGTCCTGTTCGGCCAGGGAGAGGTGGATGAGGCTATCGGACATTACCGCGAGGCGATCGGGATCAATCCCCAGTTTGGGCCGGGGCACCGCCATCTGGCGAAAGCGCTCATGAAAAAGGGCGATGCGGCAGGAGCGGTCGCAGAATATCGTATCGCGGTACAACTGATTCCCCAGGACTCCCTGCTACGCTACGAGTTCGCACAGGCGCTGGAAGCGGACGGAGGACGGGCGGAAGCCGTCAGGGAGCTGCGTCGTTTTCTGGACCTCCATCCGAACCGGCCCGATCAGCAGATGCTCCGTCAAGGGGCCGAAGCCAAACTCCGCGCCTTAGGGTACAAGCCGTAATCTTGCCGCACGAGCCGCTGCCGCTTCAAGCTGTTCAAATAGCTCAGCTGGACATTCACAATGACCAGCGTCCGCCTGGCGTTCACATCCTGCTCCTGGGCGAGCTCGCCGTACTGGGACGACGTGACGAGGTTTTTCATGAAGCCGAAATCGTAGAGGCGCTGGCTCGCCAGAAGGCCGGCGGTATATTGGCTGAGATTGGGCTGAAGCAACCCACCGGCCGGCGTAACGAAGCGGGGATTGATGCGTGACGACCAGGCGGCACTATCGGCGTTGGCGTAGACCTGTGGGTAGTAGAGCGACTTGGTCTGGTCGGTTCGGGCGCTCGAGGCGATCAAGCCGCCGTTCACTTCCTGGATCAGCGGGTGGTTCTGCAAACCCGCCTCGATAGCGGTTTGCAGGCCGAGAAACCGTCCTTTGGCCGTGTCCTCGGATGAACCGGCCGGTTGGACGCATGCAAGAATCGGGATCATCAATGCGGCGATCATGAGAAAGAGGGAACATGCCCGGGTCCTCATGGTTTGGCCGCTTCCGCACTTGTTGAACCTGGCTGCAACTGCGGTAGACCCGCCGATCTCCGTTCGAACTTTTGCTGCGAAGGCTTCGCTTCGGGGAGTTTGAAAGGCGAGGCCTGCACCATCGACCCCTCCAGAAGTTTCCGTTTGCCCACCACCACAACCTCTTCCTCGCCCTGCAGTCCGCCGGTGATCTCGATCCACTTGCCGTCGGTAATACCGGTCTGGACCGGCACCGACTTGGCTTTGCCCTCTTCCACGATGAACACCGACTTGCCGTTCGGGCTGCTGATAACCGCTTGCGGCGGCAGCACGAGGGCGTTGGGAATCTCGCGCAATCCGATCGCGAGTTCCGCATAAGTCCCGGGGCGGAGCGCATGATCAGGGTTGGGCAGATCTAACTCCACAAGCAGGCTCCTGGTCGAGGGATCGAGCGCCAGGGTCGACCGCGTGATCGTCCCCTTGAACGAGCGATCCGGGAGTTCCTTGACGTACAAGGAGGCGTTGGTTTTTCCCGGTGTAATCCAGGGCGAATCGTCCTGCGGCACGTTCGCATAGATCCGCACAGTGTTCAGGTCCATGATCGTGAAGAGAGGCAAGGCGTTGGTGGCCGACGAGGTGGCAATCTGAATCAAGGCGCCCGGGTCGGCGAAGCGAGCGGTGACGATGCCGTCGTAGGGAGCCCGCACTTTGGTGTAGTCCCGCAATACGGCCCGCTGCTGCATCAGATTCTTGGCGCCCTCGTATGTCGCCTCTGCTACGTCGACATCCTGTTTGGCGATTACATCGGGTGATGCCTTCCAGACCATGTTCAATCGCTCGAACGTGACTTTCTTGATTTTGTAGTCGGCGGCCGCCTGTTGGTACTGCTCTTCCACTTCGGGCGCATCGATGATCGCAACCACCTGGTTTGTTGTGACGTGGTCGCCCTTGTCTGGGCCGATCCATTTCAAGTATCCCGAGACTTTCGCGTACAGCGTGGTCTGATACAGAGGCGAGATGTTCGCCGGCAGCGTGATCGTATAGACCAGGGTCTGTCTCGTCGGCTTGGTCACCTGCACATCGACCGGTTGATTGTCCGCAGCGGTGGTGGCGGCGCCGATTTCATAGGCCTCGTTTATCGGAGTAGCGGCCGGCTTTGCCTGTTGGGGCGGCGCTTCCTGCCGGCACGCGACCTGAATTAGCAGCACGAGGAGAGGGAACATCGATGGTCTCAACATCTGGCTATATCTCCTGTGGAGAATCAGAAGCGTCCGGCTGAACGACGACAGGTATTCGTCGTCCAAGCACCAGCGCATGCATGACCGGCACGACCAGCAGCGTCATCACGGTGGACACGGCCAAGCCTCCGACCACCGCGCGGGCCAGCGGTACCATCGTTTCGTTCCCTTCGCCGAATCCCAGCGCGAGCGGCAGCAAGCCGAGAATCGTTGCGAGCGCCGTCATCAGAATTGGGCGGATGCGCCGCTTGCCCGCTTCCATCACCGCCTGCTCGGCCGTGGCCCCTGCCTGCACCATGCGATTGGCGAAGTCGACGAGCAAAATACTGTTCGAGACGACGATGCCCATCATCATGAGCGTGCCGATCATCGACTCGACATTCACCGACGTATTGGTGAAATGCAGCGTGAGGATCGTGCCGATCCAGCCCAGCGGCACCGCCACCAGGATAATCAGCGGGTCGATCAGGGAGCGAAAGAGTCCGACCATCACCAGATAGATCAAGAGCACGGCCAAGGGCAGGGCCAGGACGAAATTGTTGAAGGCGCCACGCATGTTGGCCACTTCGCCTTTCATATCGATCGTTACGTCCTTCGGCAGTTGAACCGTGGCCAGGACTTTTTCAATCTCACCGGCCACGTGCCCCAGGTCGTTCCCCACCGGTGTCACCAACACGTTGATCAACCGAGAGAGGTCGTAGTGGTCAACCGAATCAGGTCCGGTCTTCATATCGAGTGAGGCCACGTCTCGCAGCAGTACCGGCGGGCCGCGCCGTTCATCGGCTGAACCGTAGAAGCCGTTCGACAGTTCGAGATTACGTCCGGCGAAGGGCGTATTCTGGAGCGCGACCGTCGCTCCGCTACCTCCCGTTGTGCCGAGTGAGGCGGTGGGGTTCAAGGGCGTCCCCGCCCCGATGATCGGGATGTTCAAGAGGTCCTCCGTCTTCGTCAGTGACTGTTCCGGATATTGCGCCAGCAGAAAGTAGCCGTTGGCCGTCTTGGGATCGAGCCAGTAGTTGGGGCTGAGGGCGATGTTCGAACTGATGCCGGTGATGACGTCGACGATCACGCGATCCTGCGTGATGCCGTAGTAGGCCGCTTTGGTCCGGTCCACGTTCACGTGCAGCTCCGGATAGCTTTTCCCCTGCTTGATCCGCACATCGCTTGTATCCGCGACTTGCGAGACTTTTATCCTGATTTCTTCCGCCACAGGCCGGATGAGATCCAACCTCGGCCCTTTCACCTGAATGTCGATCGGTGCGCGCAGGCCGAAGTTCAGCACGTCGCTGATGATGCCGCCTGTTTGAAAGCTAACTTCTACGCCGGGAAGGGCCTGTCGGACTTTCGCGCGCAACCGGGTGATATAGTCGTCGGTGTGTCCGTCGTGGCCGGTGACGAGGTTGACCAGGATAAAGGCCGTATGGTTCCCAGTGTTCGGCGCGAAGCGTGCCGCGTCGCCGAAGTAGAGCCCGGTGTTCGAAACGACTTCTTCCAAGTCGTGTTTCGGGATCGTGTCCTGAATCAGCTTCTCGATCTCGGCCACAATCGCCGTCGTCTTCTCGATACGTGAGCCTTCCGGTGCGCTTACAATCATGGTGAAGTTGCCTGCATCGACCTTGGGAAAGAATTCGGTGTGGAGCCGGGGCAGGAGGAGAGCCCCGGTACCGACCAGCGCAAGCAAGGCGAAGATCATCACGATGGCTTTGATCTGCACCCCGATGCGGAGCAGCGGTTCGTAGATTGCCAGCACGAAGCGGAACCAGTCCTTCGAATCGGTCTCCTCCTGTGCCCCGTCGCCATGACCCCGGTGATACAGCCGCGCCAGCACGACCGGTGTGACCGACATCGAGACGGCGTAGTCCGCCAGCATGGCAAAAGCCACCGTCATCGCCAGCGGGACGAAAAGGTATTTGATGATGCCGGAGAAAAACACGATCGGCATGTAGACGATCAGGATGCAGATCGTAGCCACGAGAATGGGAAGCGTCAGCTCGGTCGCGCTGTCTTCAGCAGCAGCGCGGCCGTCCTTACCCATTTCGAGATGCCGGTGCAGGTTCTCCTGTACCACGATGTTGTTGTCCAGGAGCGTACCGATGACGAGAGCCAGTCCTCCAAGCGTCATGATGTTGACGGTCTGACCGGTGAGATATAGCGCGACCATCGACGCGGTCAACGACAGGGGAATCGCCAGACCGACCACCAGCGCGGCTTTGAGACTCCGCAGGAACAGAAAGATCATCAAGCCGGCCAAGCCCGCTCCGAGCAACCCTTCCTTCTGGAGATTTGCGATCGACTGCCGGATGTACAGGGACTGGTCGTAGATAAATTTAACCGACGTGTTGGTGGGAATTTCCGTCAATTTGGGCAGCTTGGCGCGGATACCGTCCGTCACCTCCAGCGTGTTGGCCCCTTCCTGTCTGGTGATTGGAATGTAGGTCGCCTCGCGGCCGTTGACCCGCACGATCGAAGTTTGAATCGCGGCGCTATCTGCTGCTGTGGCGATGTCGCGCACGAGGATCGGCGTGCCGTTGACCACCTTGATCGGGATGTCGTTGATCTTCTCGACCATGTCGATGAGGCTGTTGGAATAGACGTAGTAGTCCAGATCGCCGATCTTGATGTCGCCGGCCGGAATAATTGCGCTCTGCGCATTGATCGCCTTGACCACATCCGATGGCGAAACGCCGCGCGCCAGCATTCGGGAAGGGTCCATGAACACGGTGATCTGGCGGACTTTGCCGCCCAGCGGGGGGCCGAAGGAAATGCCGGGAATCGTCGCGATCTGCTGGCGCACGGTGAAGTAGGCGAGGTCTCGGATTTCTTTCGGTCCGAGCGTGTCGCTGCTCACCGAAAGCAGTCCGACCGGTAAGCTGGCAACGCCGAACTTATAGACCGAGGGAGGATAGACGCCGGGCGGCAGGAGGCGGATGATGCTATAGGCGAGGCTCGTCAGCTCTGACTGCGCCGAGTCGATGCTGTACTCCGGCTGAAAGAAGACTTTGATATAGCTCATGCCGGCGAGCGACTGCGATTCGATGTGTTCCACGTAGCTTGCCTCGACAAAACGCTGCTCCATCTTGAGGGTGATTGCCCCTTCCATCTCGCCGGGGCTCATGCCGCGATAGAAGGTGGTGACGAGGATGGAGGGAAGTTTGATTTCAGGGAAGATGTCCACACGCATTTTCTTGTATGAGACCGCTCCCAGCACGAGCGCGATCATGCAGACGGCGAAGACGGCGTAGGGGTTCTTGAGTGCGGCGCGCGTCAGCATCGGGATTCAGCCAAGTGGGGAGTCCGGTTCCACTGCAGCCAGAAGTGGTAGAGGGCAGCGATGAAGGACACAAGCTGATCGAAGGTGCCTGGTTTGACGACATAGCCGTTTGCGCCGTGGGCATAGCTGGTGGACAGATCGGAAGCATCGTCCGAGGTGGTGAAGACAACGACTGGAACCGCGGTGAACCGATAGTCCGCTCGGAGCCGTTTCAGAAACTCGTGGCCGTGTGTCTTGTGCAGATGCCAATCCAAAAGAATGATCGACGGCAGCGGCTCATGGCCGGCACGATCGATCAAAAAATGGAACGCCGCTTCCGCGTCCTGCTCGCTGTAAAGGACCACGTCGAGGTGCGTCTGTGCCAGCGCCGTGCGGAAGAGTTCACATTCGCCGGGGCTATCGTCGATCAATAAGATGGAGGGATGGGTCGACATCGGTCGGAGATATCAGCAGGGAATGTGCCGAAGAATATAGTAGATAATGCATGAACGTACTGCTCTTAATTCACAGCTACTTATGTGTAATAACTAACTTGAGCGATGAGTTATTAATTCCACATGTCGGGGCTGTAGTTGGGGTGGAATTCCAGAGAGAAATGGAGAAATTCCAGAGAGACGGGCAGGGCAGCCTGACCGGTTTCCTTTGCACGCGCAACGTGCGGTCGCTCGCCTTCACGAGAGTCGCGAGCAGGACCATCGGTACGCTGGACGAGATGAGGCCGGGCAACAGCGGCTAGGTTTCCAGGTCGGCGCTACCTGCTAGAGAAAATGATCTTGGCTTAGGCAGGGGGAGAAAAGAGCTTAATAGCGGAGAGGGTAGGGAGATGAAATGTGACACCGCTGCCCTGTCAGGCGCCACTCCACCCGAGTTCGTGCCTCGTCGATCGTTGTCCGCCTCTCGTTGAGAACTGGCGAGCTTCACGAATGACGGACATCTCAGTCCATTCTCCGCGTCCGGCCCGGCTATGGACGGTGGAGGTCAGCGTACTTCATAATAATCAATGATGCGCTCTTGCGCAGCCTGGCTTGGTCCTGTGTCGGTTTCTGGCGCACCGCCCGTTTCTTTCCACGTTGATTCTTTGATCCAATTCCCGTTGCGATCGTTTTCATAGGTTGTGATCCATCGGCCCGTCGCATTCGGCTGGAATGTTTCGGTCGTGGATCGGATACGCTTTCCTGAATCGTCATACTCGTGGACGACTTTCCCTGTCACTGCGCCTCCCGAGCTATAGCTGATAAGCTCGATCAATCTTCCTCCGCTGTCATAGGTGCGTTTTAACTCGCTGACCAATTGCCCGTCTCTGAATCTGCTTGAATAGAGGATGCGTCCCAGGACATCGAACAGATTTCTGCTCGTCATTGTGCCGTCGGTCTGAATCGTTTCGGATATGTTTTCAGATCGGTCGTAGGTTGAGAATTCAGCATGATGAAAAGCGCCGTCTTGGAAGGCGGCGACCACTGCCGTTTGTCGGCCGGCCGGGTCGTGCGCATAGGCGAACAGTTTGCGATAAATGGGCGTTCGATCAGCCTCGTAAGCGGTCTCTTCTTGAAGCGCTCCCTGCTGGTCGTAGGTAAATACATAGCGACTTGAGGTGTTGTCGTGCTCTCGATGGACGACCGCT
Organism: Nitrospira sp.; assembly: GCA_035310605.1. Classification (GTDB taxonomy): domain Bacteria; phylum Nitrospirota; class Nitrospiria; order Nitrospirales; family Nitrospiraceae; genus Nitrospira_C. The sequence goes on from DATGEA010000099.1 coordinate 10,907, forward strand.
TCAATAAGCCTGCCTGTGAGGTCATAGATCTCAGTCTGTAAACCGCCTCCTGCCTTTGTAATCACGGCCCGAACTGGACCGAGCAGGTCATTCTTGTCTCGAGCAGTCTTTGGGGAGGCGGCGGCATCGGAAACGCAGACCAGAGCTGACAGAAGTCCTATGGCGACAAGTCGCAGAGACATGACTTCCCTCTTTTCGTAGGAAGTATTTTAGGTCTACTCCGAGCAAATAAGAAGCGGAATTCTCGGGAGGGGCAAGATAAACGAAGAGTATCAGGAATCATTGGGTTCAGAACGGCCGCTGTAAGGGTGTTCCTCGCCGTCTCATCCTAGTGCGAATTCTTGACGAACTTGCCGCCCGGGCGCAGGGTTTTCCGTGATGAAGAATAAGCACTGACTGTATGGAGCTGCAATCATTTTCGGGATTCTCGTGCGGGTTTCTGTGTCTTCATTCTCGGGCCGAAGGGGATGTTAGTCTCGGGAGCTATTTCCGACTGAGTCGGCGCCTGGCCCCGTCATTTGTCCACTCCCTTTACGGTCTTACCCCAAAACACGATGAAAACGAGTAAGATTACACCGAAAGACTCATCGGTCTTTCTTTGGCGATCCGTCTTTTCGTCGAAGGAGGAGAGCATGGTTCATTCATCAAATCATAGGCAGAAGCGCTCAAGAAATTGCCAAGAGGGAAAGCGGCCAGACGTCGAAGTTGGGGTGAGAAGCCTGGTGTGTGCTGTCGTGGTGATCGGCGTATCGGTAATCGGTTTCTCAACCTTCCTCCCGTCCGATGCGAGTGCGAGTCATCAAGGGCATGACAGTCATGCAGGTGAAGACGTACATGAGTTAAGTGGAACAGGGCATGTGGTGCCTGGGGCATCCTTTCAGGTCTTTCTGAATCAAGGGAAAGCCACGGCGGGCGGCGGGGGAATCGACCAGACCCACGCCGAGGCGGCTGTCCGAACTGTCATCGATGTTTTCACCTTTATGCTGCAACATCGGACCGACTATCCGCGATTCGATGAAACCCTCAAGAAAGATGCGCTCCACCGTGTCATCATCGAACCCAAGGTCGTCAATCACGAGGGGAAGGAATTTCCGTTCCTGGTCGCCCGAACGAAGGACCCGGGGCGGGTCAATCTGCTGATCAGTGCCTCGTCGCTGAAGGACAAGGGGTACCTGAACCAGCCCGAACGACTTGTTCCGGTGTTGGCCAGAGAATTCCAATGGGTCGTCAGTAAATCGGATACCTCCCCAAAACCTCGATCCGTTTTGGGGGAACGGGATCTCAAGCATGCTCCGATACGACCGGACCAGGAAATTCTGGCCCTGTCAGGGGACGAGCGTTCGCAAGCGATTCAGAAACTGTTCGACACCTATCTGCGAACCGTGGATGACCAGAGGAGCCTGGAGGGGCAACCGCATTACGAGACCGGCACCACCACGTTGGTTTCGCCGACGCAGCCGGATTCCACGACCAAGCTCTACGAGATTCGGATTCGCGAGGCCCTGCAGAAGATCGTGGGGGAGTCGTATTTCAGGGAACACACTCCGAAAGCAGTCCGAAGTCTGCTCAATGGAAACATCTGGAGTGTGTCGTTCGTCAAGATCGATCAGCGGGATTGGGCCACGCGGACGCGAGTGCTCCCGGAAGAGAAAGCCGTGGCGGTCGGGCAAGGCGGCCGCATCATTCAACCGGCCCAGATTTTGGTGAATACCTATCGGACAGCCGCCCCGGATGACCCGTTTTACGCGGACACTAAGGGGTTACCCATGGGGGCACTGTCGGCAGATCAACTCGCGCGCGTCATTGCCCTGGAAATTCAACACAACATTACGGAAAAGTCGATGAGCGGCCACGTGTCCCAGGATGCCCTCACGGCACCGAAGTAACCGAGGTGCTCTTCCCTTGTGCCGATGCTCCTCAAACCCCGCGCAACAGGTCGCGTTTCCGCTAGCGGGCCTTTCATGGAAAGCGGGTGTCGGCGGCTGATCCGGAACAACGGGTGGCGGGACCTGGAATGGAAGGGTTGTGCAGCTGAAGGGGAGGGCCGAGATTCACGGACGGACTTTGCGGCGGCTGCACCGTGAC
>DATGEA010000100.1:0-7503 GCA_035310605.1 Nitrospira sp.
CCAGCTGGTGAATACCGAGGATGAGCAGGTGGCTGATGAACTGACCAAGGTCCTCTACTCCGAGTTAGGAGACGGACAGACCAGACATCGCCACGAGCTCCTCTATCGAGACTTTTTGCGATCGATAGGCATCGATGTGCACGAAGCCATGTCTTCTCCTATGCTCCCCTCGACCCGCGCGTATATCGCCGGCATGGAGGACCTGTACAGCGACGGTAATCACGCCAAAGCTCTGGGCGCATCCTTTGGCCTTGAGAACATGGCCATTACGATGTGGGATCACCTGATCCCCGGACTCACCCACCTCAAGACCACCCGCTATCCACGGATGGACATCACCTACTTCACATTTCACCGGCAGCTCGAATCCAGCCATGAGGAAGCAATGGAGCATGCGGTAGCAGCTGTGCAGGGCGCCACGAACGAGGGCATGTCCGATCAGGAAAAGGATGACTTTCGATCAGGGGTCGATGCTGTACTCGGCTATCTTGAAGGGTTCTGGATCGGCTTGGAGCACCGAAGGGCTCCCGACCGGAAGGCCCGAGACATCCACCATCAGGTGGCATGAGGTCATTTCTTTCCATGAGAAACTCCAGCCGGCTTGATGAAGGAGCGCTGCATGTCCGAAATCTCTAAGTATTTCGAGGCCATCAAGGACCGTTACGAGCTCAGCAGTGATTACTCGCTGGCCGGGAAACTCGGCATCGCCCAACCGGACGCCAATCTGATGCGTCGAGGGCTCAAGATTCCGAAACCAGAACTCTGCATCAAGATGGCAAAGCTCCTCAACAAGAACCCCGTGGAACTCCTTCTGATCGCGCAAAAAGATAAGGCCCCCTCCTCTGCCAAAGAATACTGGACCCTCGCACTGACGGCCGTCGACGTCATGCTCCACGTTCCGAAGAATCCCAAATACATTCCACGGAAGGTCGAGGCGATCGGGCGCGAACTTCGCCAGCTTGAAACACAGACCCTGACGTATGAAGGCGCGGAGGCGAACGCCGAGGCGGTCCGGCTAGTTCAAACGGCCGAGCACTCGATCGATGCGCTGATGGAGCGATGGAATATCTGGAAGAAAGGCGAGGCCTTGTATCCGAACTACCTTCTGGCCAACCAGGCTGCGGCCAAACGGGGTGTGATCATTCGTCGTCTGCTGGTCCTGACCCGGGAGCAAATGCAACAGGATTCGGTCGTGGCGGATGCCATCCAGGTCATGGACGATCAACACAGAGTGGGAATCAAGATTTTCTACGCCTTCCGTGAAGAACTGGAACGGGCTCCAGCATTCCAACGCTTTGAGGCGGATTACAACCGGCAGGGCGCGGCGAGAGACCTCAACGCAGCCATATTTGATCGCGAAATTCTCATTTTCTCCCAATTATACGGTCAAGTGGAACTCGGCGTCGTGGGCAAGCCGACGCCCATCACAATGATCAATCAATTGGAGATCACATGGAAGCCGGATCTGCTCCGCGATCTCGACCCCGCTCCGCTGTTCGACATGACCCGGTACGTGTTTGAGTATGGAGGCCCTCAAGCCTTCAAACTGGAATTGGCTCGATTCAAAAGGTCTGTCCGATGAAATTCCCCTCCGAGCCGTTCAAAATCAAAGTGGTGGAACCCATTCGTCGCACGACGCGCGAGGAGCGGGACCGGCTTCTGCGCGAGGCTGGTTACAACCTGTTCCAGGTGCCGGCCGAGAGTGTGTACGTGGACCTCTTGACCGATAGCGGCACGTCGGCCATGAGCGATCACCAGTGGGCGGGTTTGATGCTCGGGGACGAGTCCTATGCCGGCAGCAAGAACTACTATCACTTCGAGGAGACCGTCCGATCCATCTTCGGCTACAAGCATGTGATCCCCACACATCAGGGCCGCATGGCGGAAAATCTTCTGTTCTCCACGGTGGTGAAGGCAGGCATGTGCGTTCCTAACAATATTCATTTCGACACGACGCGGGCGAACATTGAACACCAGAGAGCCGAGGCGCTGGATGTAGTGGTCAAAGAGGCCTATGACCCGCACTGCGAGTCGCCGTTCAAGGGGAACATGGATCTGGCCAGGCTGGAGGAGACGATCAATCGCGTCGGGCGGGACCGCATTCCGCTGGTGATGCTGACGATCACCAACAACAGCGGCGGCGGACAACCGGTGTCGATTGACAACATCCGGCAGACCCGTACGCTGCTGAACCGCTACCACATTCCCTTCTTCTTCGATGCCTGCCGCTTTGCCGAGAACTGTTTTTTCATCAAAGAGCGGGAGCCGGGTTACGCAAGCCAGTCGATTCTCGACATCGCACGGGAACTGTTCAGCTACGGCGACGGCTGCACCATGTCTGCCAAGAAGGACGGCCTCGTGAACATCGGAGGATTTCTGTGCCTAAATGATGACCAGTGGGCGCAGGACATCACCAACATGCTCATCTTGGTTGAAGGTTTTCCGACCTATGGCGGATTGGCCGGCCGGGATCTGGAAGCGATGGCCAGAGGGCTCCGTGAAGTCCTGGACGAAGATTATCTCAGCTTCCGGGTCGGGCAAGTCCGGTATCTGGGAGAGTTGCTGGATCAAGCAGGCGTGCCCATACTCAAGCCAATCGGTGGACACGCCGTCTATCTCAACGCCAAAGAGTTTCTACCGCACATTCAGCAGGCTGAATTTCCCGCCCAATCCTTGGTCGTCGCCCTCTATCGGGAACATGGGATCAGAGGAGTAGAAATCGGGACTGCGATGTTCGGGAGGCACGATCCGGTAACCGGTCGCACGATCCATCCGGAACTCGAAATGGTGCGGTTGGCCATCCCGCGCCGGGTCTACACGAACATGCAGATCGCGTATGTCGCTGAATCAATCATCGAGCTGTACCGGCAGCGCAAGATGATCCATGGCCTCCGCTTGACCTATGAAGCACCAATGTTGCGCCACTTCACGGCGCGATTTGAGGAGATTCAGGAACGGCCCCCCCTACAAGAAGCCGCAACTTAATATGAGGACCCTATGGCGTCCCTGTTCAAAGGCCTTGAACGAATCGAAGAAGCCCGAGAGCGGATGACCGGTCATAGTTTCATGGCAGGTCTCTTCGTCGGGAGGCCTGACTTCTCGCTCCTGCTCTCGCCCGAAGAATCACCGGAACAGATCGCTGCTTGGGAGCGCTTTCGCCCGCAGCTGGAAACCTTCCTCAAGACGCACGTCGATCCTGATGAGATTGAACGGACGACGAAGATTCCCGATTCCGTACTGAAGGGGTTGTTCGCCATCGGCGCGTTCAGCATGAAAATCCCCAAGGAATATGGAGGCCTCGGTTTCTCCTATATGAACTACGGTCGCGCTCTCATGCTCATCGCAAGTTGGAGCAACATTCTGGCGCTGACCGTCGCGGTGCCGCAGTCAATCGGCATCGCCATGCCGCTGCTCCTGTTCGGCAGGGAGGAACAGAGACGCATGTACTTGCCCATCGTCGCCCGGGAAGCCCTGTCGGCCTTCGCGCTCACTGAATCGATCACCGGATCTGATGCCGCTAATATTCGGACGGAAGCGGTGTTGGATTCCAGCGGCACGGCATTCGTCGTGAACGGCGAGAAGCTCTGGTGCACGAACGGTTCCATTGCGCGCTATCTCACCTTGATCGCTCGCGTACCGGCAAAACGTGAATTGCGCAACGGCCAGACAGTGTGGGTTCCGGTGCCGGAAGGGAAGGACGCAGACGCGCCGGTTCACACCGCCTTCATCCTTGATATGGAAACTCCCGGGGTGCGGGTCCGGCAACGGTGCCAGTTCGAGGGCTGCCGAGGCATCGAGAATGCCTACATGACCTTCACCGACGTCCGCATCCCGGCGGCCAATGTCATCGGTGAGGTCGGTCGAGGGCTCAGGTACGCGCTGACCATTCTTAATGTCGGTCGAGCGATCAGCATTCCAGCCATTTGCCTGGGTATGGCCAAGCAGGCCTGGCAGCCGACACTTGATCGGGCGAGCGAGCGACTGACGTTCCAGAAACCCCTCAGTGAGCGTCAGACCCAGCGCATGAGGCTGGGTCATATGGCCGTAGATCTTTTTGCGATGGAAGCGCTTGCTTTCTCTGTGTGGCGCATGGCTGACCAGCATGCCTATGACGTCCGGATCGAGGCGGCAATCGCAAAGATATTCTGTTCGGAACACACAATACAATTTCTGAAGGATGCTCAGATCCTTTTCGGAGGAATGGGCTACGAAACCGCGGATTCAAAGCGGGTCCGTGGAGAACCGGCGTTCGGCATCGAACAGCTGGTTCGTGACGCGGAGATGTATCGGATTGGGGAAGGGGCGACGGATATCTTGCGACCATTTGTCGCCCGGGAAGGATTAAGTCCGCATTTGGATCGCGCCGGTCGATTTTTGGATGAAGGAGTGAGCGCGAGTCAGAGGTTCGTCGAGTTGCTCAAGCTCGCTCGATTCTATGCACCCTGGTACATGAGCCTGTGGCGGCGGAGAGCGCTCCCGGAGCGGACTGAATTCCGTCATCCGAAAGTCGCTCATTTGCTCAGCTATGTGGAACGGTCCAGTCGCGGTTTGGCCTCCGCCGTCTTCTGGGCGATGGTCCGCCACGGTCAACAGCTCCGAGATGATCAGGGTCGACAGACCCGCATTGAAATGATTGGGGAAGATCTCCTCACGATGGCGACGATCGCACTGGAGGCATCTTCACCGGCACGTGCCGAGGCCAACGAACAAATCTGGGACCTGGTGGACCAGTTTGCCGCGGCCGCTCAAGTACGAATCGATCGCGCGATCGAAGAACTGCGCGGGCGTAATCAGGATCATGAGGTTGCGGCCATCGGCCGACAGGCCCTCGGAGGCGACTATGGGTCGTTGTCCAGGGGGATCATCTCTCGCGGCCTCCGTGATTATCTCTCCCCTGCTGTCGGTCGCAACCGTCACCTTTCCGAATGACATCGAATTGGATCTGATCGGTTTCGCCTTGACGTGCGGCCGTCGCCCCAAAGACGCCTGGTCGTTCAGCTCGATGGGTAGCGACGGCTGACAAGCCTTTCCCCTAAGGAATCTGCTATGCGCGCCGTGGTTGCTGTTGACTGGCCCGACCAGTCCTTCAACGTCGTCAAGATCGTCTACCGCCTCTTCACGGACGAGGAGTTGACGCTTCTCCATGCGGTGAACTTCTGACCATTCGAAAACCCGGGTGGCCTTAACCGGCCACGCGCACCAGCACCTTTCCCAGGGGCCCCTGTGCCAATCGCGCGAATCCCCTCTTCACCTCTCCGAACGGGACAACGCTGTCCACCTGCGGCCGTTGCCCCATCGCATCCAATCGACCGACGATCTCCTTCCAGGCCACGCGCGCGGCCTGTGCTGAAAAGTCTCCAACCGAAACCCCGCCGATCCGAATACGGCGGAACAATAGGCTCGCGGTGTTGAACTGCGGCACGGTTCCCCCACTCCTGCCGACCACACTGATATGACCACCAGAGTCAAGCAGGGCAATCACCCGACTGAATAGCTCGCCTCCCACGCTGTCCACGACGAGGTTCACTCGCTTCGGATTGATCGCCGCCTTCGCGGCCTCTACTAGCTTTCCGTCCGCTGGATCAAACACGAAATCCGCCCCGAGGGACTTCAACCTGGTACGTTTCTCGCCACTGCGTGACAAGGCCACGACGGTGAAACCCATCGATTTCCCAAGTAGCACGGACGCCACCCCAACGCCGCCTGACGCGCCGGTCACAAGGAGGACAGAGCCGGCCGGAGGAGGCACCGGGGGGTTGCTCCACTGCGTCAGAGCCTGCCAAGCGGTCAGAAAGACCAACGGGGCGCCCGCCATCTCTTCGAGGGACCAGCCGTCGGGAACTCGGGACACGCTTTCCATGGGAACAACGACTTCCTCAGCCAAAGTTCCCCACCTTTCTACCCCTACGTTGCAGCGGAGAATGCCCACGGTCTCACCCACTCGGGGGTTGTCCACGCCGGGCCCGACCGCCAGCACATCCCCTACTCCGTCACGTCCGAGAATGTGTGGCAGCGGTGGATGGGCTGGATACATCCCCTCTGCCAGAAACGCGTCCGCGGGATTCAGCGCGGCCATTCGCACTCTCAACAGCAACTGTCCCGGGCCCGGCTGAGGATCCGCTACCTCGCCAAGCCGGAGCGACTCAACACCCTTCACTGAATCCATCAGCCACGCGCGCATAGGCTCTTCGTGCCGTGGCACGGCCCCCTGGATATCACCAGAACAATCCCACTTGCCCGTATAATATGATAATACGAGCTGCGCGTGGGATGCATGACGTTCAGCTCTGATCAGAGGAGCGGAAACGCTGCCGATCCGTGCGGTCGTGGCGATGGCCATAACCGCACGGGCACACTCGGATTGACTCTGCGCAGGTCGCTGAGCAAACCTGCGATTGTTCGTAAGATGCGATCCACGGGACAGAGTTGGTGTGCTTCGAGTGTGCAGGAACCCCTTTGCATGAGTATTTACTCAGCCTTCTACTGACCAGATGGTTCGGGGGCACCAGTCTGGTCTTCCTGGAATTGGTCAGGATTGGACCGAAGGCCCGCGGTTTAGGAAAGCGCGATCAAGACCCTACTCAGACCCACTGGAACTCACTGGAGCCAATTAGAACCAAGAGTTAAGAAAACAACGAACTTCGGCTGGAGTAGGCCTGAGTGGGCTGGAATGAGCTGGGCTTGAGCACAATTTGAACACACCGGAATCGCGAGCTGCCTTACTTGCCGGAAACCGTGTGCTCAGGTCCCCATTTGCGTTGGCCAGACCGACCATCTAGCGGTAGGTCATCAAACTCATCGAAAATGCCAAGGATCGCATCGTGATCATCATAGGACAAGACTACGCGGTCCCATATCATCGGATCCCAGGGTTCGGGGTAATGCACCATGTTGAGCGCATACCCAATCTCGATGACACCAAGAGAACCGATATCTAAAAGGACCCATAGCACGCCACCCCAAGGGTTGGGCGGAGTGCCCGCATAGTATTCGTAGGTGGCGTAGCGTATGCTCGTCGGCGATGTCCAACTCCGCACCGGAGATCCCAAAATGGTTTCCGCATTCGCCCGTGTCGTACTGGGCTGAAGTGTAGTGACGTCAACGCCCTTATCGCCTTTCCACACTTTGGTGGCGTAGCAGCCCATAGAAGCGAAAACCGTGATACCAATCACCAAGCAGGGCGCGAGATGACGCAACACGAGAGACCTACGGGATTTCCTCACGGATGCGACGATTCGAACTTCTCGGCCATCCATTCTTCTAAACTCGCGCGTTTGTCAGTAAAAGGTAGCCAGGGATGGAACACCTTGGCCCGCTTCAACCTGTTATCAGACGTAAACTCGATCCCGAGGTAATGCGTAGCCGGGAGACCACCCCCGATGCCCGAGTAACCCGCCCCGACAAAACCATATCCGTGTGTCCGCAGCCAGTAATAGACGAAGAACCGGTCTTCATCCAACCGTTCGGCTGGGTCTCCGAGTCTCAGTAGGATATCAGCGCGTG
>DATGEA010000101.1:0-5611 GCA_035310605.1 Nitrospira sp.
CCGGCGCAATAAACCTGGTCGCGTAGTAGAGATTGGAATCGAGCTCGCTGGCGGCGATAAAAACCGTGGCTTTGTGGGACTGTGATGATGATCGAGACATCTGGTTGCGACGTGCTAGAGGGCTACTTTCAAAGGTTACAACACCGGGCTTATTCAAGCATGAACTGGCTTCTGACATCCTGCAAGAGGCTCAAACAGCCCGCGGACAAGGCCGCAACAAGTGTGAAGAGACGAGGCATACTTCTTCGCCTACGTGCAGTCTCTGAGCACTGAGAGAACGAAGCCGGGAGGGCTGTTCAATATCCTGGCCGGAATCTAGCATGGGGGCGGGGGTCGGTCAAGGATCGGAGGATCGTCAGGGCGCAGCGGGAACGGGCTCGGAATTCGGAATGGCGTCCTTGGAGATTGACTTGTTTTCGTCCGGCGTGACCAAATCAATCGGCAGCATCACCGTGTTCTTCAACACGTCTACCGCGAGTTGAGCCAATCCCGTAAGCCCGGTGGCAAAAGACTTCATCGGCAGATAGGTGACCTCAGGGTCCTCGATCGAGCCTTTCACCGAGAACATCGCCGTGGCAAATCCCTTGCGGTCGCCTGCGAAGAGCCGCCCGAAGAGCGGAATCGTCTTGAGGAATTGCGAGTACGATCCGAAAGGGCTGACGGCCCACACCATGTCGACTTGATCCGTCGGCAGGTCGTAATTGCCGGCGGCGGTCACTTTCACGATCGGACTGTCGATGATCAGATTCTCCGTCTCGAACAACCCGTTCCGTACCGTCACCGTGGCCGTGACCTTGTTATAGGGCAAGCCGTCTTTTTCGAGATCCACCTTGCCCTGCAGGACGGCCGGGAGATTCAGGATACTGATGATCTTCCAGATGGCCCGCTCCTGCGACTTGAACACGCGCCCGTTTTCCAGCAGGACATCGGCCTTGCCGTTGAGCGAGGGATAGACACCGTGCGGGTTGCGCCCGTGGCCCCGGACCGTTCCGGTCACCCGGGCTTCTCCCGTGATCCCTCCGCTCTTGGAGCCGACGAGCTTGAACATGTCTTCCACCAGTAATCCGGTCGCACGCACCGAAATTTCCGCGTCGGCAGGCCCGCGGCGCGGCAACTGGACGACAATCCGGCCTGCGAGATCTCCGTTCGTCGATTGACCCGATATGCGGTCGACGTCGAGGACGCCGTCTTGAATTGTGATGCGGGCTGAGAGCCCTCCGAATTTGAGGTGTTTGTAATGTCCCCTGGCAATTGACGCAGTCGCACTAACTTTGCTCGTCGCCGCGAGCATTTCGAGAAACTCGCGAATGGCCGAGCGTTCGCCTTTGGGAATAAGCAGATCGATGTCCAGCTTGTTGGACTCGATCCTCGCGGTAATCGCAGGCTTGGTCGCCCAATTGCGTATGGTCCCTTCCAGTGTGACATCGCTGTCCAGCAAACGAAACGAAAGCCTCTTGAGTTCCGCAGCATCGCGAGTGAGGAGCAACCGCACATACAGATCCTGGACCGGACCGTCGGCGCCCTTGGCATTCATCAACCCGTTGCTGAGTGCGAGCCATCCGGTCGTTTTCCAGGCCCGCCAATCGCGGTCCCTGCCTTTGATGTCCAGGGACAATTCGAGATTGCCCGCTTCAAATCCGCCTTTCGCAATCCATTCAGGTACGGAGGACAAGGATACCGTGCCGGTCGCAATCGCGGCATCGATCGAAAACTTGTCGCCGAGTTGAATTTTCCCTTTGATCTGCAATCGAAGGGGCGGAGCCGCAATTTCCACACGAGTCAGCGTCACGCCTTTCTGTTGGGCGGCGTCGCCTTCGAACAGGATCGACGCGGGAGCGCCGGTCGGTTTCTCCATCATGCCGGGAAGTGTGACTTTCGACTCGGTCAAGACCAGTTCGCCGCGCACATGTGGGGCCGCCGTCGCCCCGGTCAACGCCACAGCACCGCTGGCCAACCCTTCGAGCGTTCCGGGCGGAATGGGCTTCGACGGCACGAGCTGCGACATATGGACTGCGTCACCCCTGATCGAGACGAGTAGGTCCCGAAAGACGCTCCCGGTCCCTCCGGTGATCCCCCCTTGCACCTGCACGGTCAGATCTCCCAGATGCCCCGTCACTTGATCAAACTGCGTCTCCCCTTCGGCGAGCACGAACCGACCTTGCAGTCCCGTCAGCCGTTCCGGCAGAAAGGAATTCGTCAGGCTCACGTGCTGCGCCTTGATCTCTCCTCCCGCAAAGGTAATCCCGCCGGGCTGATTGAGCGGACCGACCAGCCGGAAGGTGGGCGCGGCCGCCCCTTCGACATCACGCGAAGCAGCGAGCACGCGAGACAGTTGTTCGGACTTGACGGTCTTGGCGAGAAACTGCAACAGGTCCGCCGCTGCCATCGTGCCAGCGATTTCCATTTCCAGCCAGGGGCCGGCATCCAGAAATGAGATTAATCCTTTGCTGTCGGCCATGTGGATGGTCCCATAGAGCCCGGCGAGGCTGGTGACTCGAATACGCCCGGCTTCGACGAATACCACCCCGGTCAGATCCTTTGCCGGGACATGGCTCTCCCCGATCAATGCCTGCCCCTCCTTCACATGAAACTCCCCGGTCACCGATAATTGGGGACCATCGGCATAGGCCCCCGTCACCGTCGCCGTCGCCACCGTAACCCTTCCATTGATCTGCCGATCCTGCATCACCGCCGGGAGTTGCGGATGAATCCAGGCCGGAGGAATCTTTGCCAGGAGATCACTGATCTGCACGGGCGAGGACGAAAAGGTGATCGCAAACGTCGGTTGCGGGGTGAGCAGACCGGAGAGACTGGCCTTGCCGGTCACGGCAAGCTGTTCCAGATTTGCGGAGAGATCCGACAGCAGCACATCGTAGCCAGCCACGCCCGGGAAGATCCTGATCCCACTGCGGGCATTGACGGCACCTCGCAGCAACTCGGGAACCGGCCGGGGCCCGAAAAAGTCCGCTGCCTCTCGAAGGCTTAGGTTTGCCGCCTCAACCTGGCCGTCGAACTGAAGCGGCAAAGCGGCGCGTTTCGCATTGTCCATCGCCAGGGTCTGCTGCTCCGCTTTCCTGAACAGGCCCGACAACGAGACGGCGGAGAGTCCCTGCGCCCCGTTGTGGGCGGCGGACACGTGGAGATCAGCCTGTGCCCGCTCCATGCGAATCATGAGCGCCGCTTCGACGGATTCCAATTTCAACGTACGAACACCGTCAGGTCTCGCTTCATCGATCACGATGACCGTGCCGTTGACCAGCGTGGCCTCTCTGATCCGGAAAATCCGACCCAGCATCTGCAAGGCTTCGTCATCGCTGGCGGGCACCGGATTCTCGCGGTCAAGCACGTTCCAATGGCCGGACCGGTCACGCCTGAGGGTGAGCGTCGGCTCTTCGATGAGCAGCCGCTTTCCCACCACCTCTTTGCGGAGCAGGGGAATCAGCCGTAACACCAGATCGAGCTTTTTCGCCGAGAGCAGGATCCCCTCGCTATTGCGATCGTGAATCGCAACCTGGGTCATCTCCAGCCGGATTTTCGGAAAGAGGACCAGCTTGACGCGATGGACGTCGATCTTGCGCCCGAGATTCTGCTCGAGCTGGTGCAGAAAGAAATCTTTGAGATAGTCTTCGCCGGTCAGGTAGGGAGAAAACCACAGGAAGGCGATTCCGCCAATCAGCAGAAGGGCAACCAGGGCAACCGCAAGACGAAATCCCGACACTCTCGCTCCATAAAATGAACCAACCGCGTCGTCCGGTCATCTTACCGAATCACCTTACTGAAAGCTAGTAAGTCCGCGAACCGACAGGGGATTTTGCTTTTCCATCATGATCATCCTCTGGTGAAGCTTCGCCGGACCCGCTATAATCCCGCACCTTCACCTTGGTACGCACACACCGCTAATCCACGTGACCACACCGACTCCTCACGCCACTCCTGTCCGCTGGCTCATTCTCGCCCTGCTGTTTCTCACCAGCGTCGTCACCTACATCGACCGAGTGAATATCTCGGTCACCGCACGCCACATGATGCCGGCATTCGGCCTGACAGATCAGCAGATGGGCTGGATCTTCTCGGCCTTTGTGGCCGGCTACGCCCTGTTTCAAGTCCCTGGCGGATGGCTGGCGGACCGGTGGGGAGCCCGCGTCGTCCTCACCGGAGCCTTGATCTGGTGGTCGGTCTGTACAGCTTTTACCGCCATGGCCGCCACGTCACGGCTCGCCGACCTTCTCGGAATCGTCGGTGCGCTGATGTTCGTACGATTTGCATTGGGTGTAGGTGAAGCCGTCGCTCTCCCTTCGTTCAATCGTGCGGTCGCGAACTGGATGCCGGCCGAATCCCGCGGCATCGGTATCGGCATTGCCATCGGCGGCATCGGCCTCGGCTCGGCTATCACCCCACCAATCGCCGCCTGGGTGATGGTGAACTGGGGGTGGCAAACAGTCTTCTATCTGTCGACGATCATCGGCTTGGCGACGGGAGTCCTGTGGTGGGCATTGGCGCGCAATCATCCGCGTGAACACCCGTGGGTACGACAGGACGTCCTCGTTTCAGGAGAAAATTGTGAGGCTCAGCCCCTCCCTCCGATTCCATGGAAGGCGTTGAGGCAGACTCCCACGGTTTGGTGGCTCGTCATCAGCTATAGTTGTCTCGGCTATGTCGCCTATCTCTATCTGTCATGGTTTTATCTGTACCTTGTGAACGTCAGAGGGTTTGACGTGCTGCGCGGCGGACTTTACGCCTCCACACCCTTTCTCGCCATGCTGATCGGCTGTCCGTTAGGCGGTTGGGTGACGGATCGGCTGGCAACGAGGTATGGCACCACGGCCGGCCGGGCCATGGCTGGACTGTCCGGCATGGTCCTCGCCGGCTGCGCAATTGCCACCGGCGGATTCGTCGACTCGCCGTTCACGGCCATTGCCAGTCTGTCTCTTGGTGCCGGCTTTCTCTATTTCACTGTGGGGGCCTACTGGGCCTCGACAACGGATCTCTCGAGGCCCCATGCCGGAACCTTATCAGGATTGATGAATACCGGAGCCAACGTCGGTGGCGCTATTTCACCTGCACTCACGCCATGGATCGCGGCACAATGGGGCTGGCCTGTTTCACTCGCGACCGCCGGGGCGGTAGCCCTGCTCGGCGCAGCGCTCTGGCTGTGGATCAAGCCGGGAGAAGGGCTACGAAATGAGGAATGTTGAATGATGAATGTGGAATTCACACCGATCAATCCCGGCTAGACCATTCGACATTTCACATTCCAAATTCCACATTGCAAGGGCTCTTGCGTCTCGTAAGACCGCCTTGTTACATTCATACACTATGACTATTGAATTCAGAAAAATTGATCCACGTGTCACGATCACGACGAAATTCGGCGAGATCAAGATTCGCTTTTACCCGGACGCAGCCCCACGGCACGTGGAGAATTTCATCAACCTGATCAAGATGGGCTTCTACGACGGGACGACCTTTCATCGGGTCGTCCCCGGATTCATCGTTCAAGGCGGCGACCCTTTGAGCAAGACCCCGAACCGATTACTGCACGGAACCGGCAGCCCGGGCTACTTTCTCACTCCAGAAACCAGCGATCGCCCCCACAAACGTGGAGCGGTCG
>DATGEA010000102.1:0-9645 GCA_035310605.1 Nitrospira sp.
TGAAATGGTTGATCCGCAGCCAGAGTGGAAATCCTAACGTCTCCTGGTCCATCTCTCTCTCCTTGTAGGGTGCGATGACGGGGCTGTCGATAAGTCGTTAGGTTGTCCGTGATGCAACACGGATGATCCTCTCCACAAAAAGCTCTCTATACAGAGCTTCTACATGCATTCGGTAGCGCACGGACCGTCCGCGATTCTGCAGTCGGGCCAGATTGACCAAAACGTCGGGATGTTCGCTTTGAGAGCAACTGAGGTTCTTACAACCACGATCAATCATGCTCTGCCTCTTCTACTTCTGATGATCTCTGGTTCTGTTGTTACTTCTGCTGATCTTTGTGAGCGCCGACCCTTTCTGCATGGCCATGTGGTCGGTCTTGTCGCTCTTGATTAAATATTGCGGCTCTTCCTTCGAGGCGTGGACCGTAGAGCCCTTGAACGTGATTGCGGAGGTAATGGTGTTCCTTATCGTCCCCCTGACTCGGCCCGCTTCCGAGTTCCACTCAACGTGATCCCCAACTTTGACGTCGTGTGCCATGGGTATGCTCTCCGGTGGATACTTCGTCTTGTATTGCGTCGGCTGGCGGCCGTCGAAGTCGATCCCGTCGTCGCCCGCCGCCCGCACCATCCCGACCAGGGAGTGCTTCCACTCAATGCCGCCATGGTCGGCGGCGACCCCGATGCGGTGCGGCGTTCTTGGCAGCACGGTCATGAAATCAGGCATCCTTCCTTTCGAGTAAGGCCCGTGCTCGCTGGCACACGTGTTCCACCGTAAATCCGTACTCCCGCATGACCACCGGTCCGGGAGCCGACGCGCCAAAACGGTCCACCCCGATTACGTCGCCCTGGTCCCCCACGTACCGGTGCCACCCCTGCGTCACCCCCGCTTCGACCGCGAGCCGCGCCCGGACCGACGGGGGTAACACCGCGTCGCGATACTCACGGGATTGGGCCTCAAACAATTCCCAACTCGGCATCGACACGAGGCGCACGGCGATGTGTTGATCCTGTAGCTTTTGTTGTGCTGCCACGATCAGGCCGACCTCCGATCCGCTGGCGATCAAAATCACGTGCGGATTGCCCTGCGGCGCATCAGCCAGGATATAGGCCCCCTGGCGGAGCCCGTCCGCCGAGGCGAAGTGCTTCCGGTCGAGCGTCGGCACGTGCTGCCGCGTCAGGATCAAGGCCACCGGCCGGTCTCGCGTTTCGATCGCCACCCGCCAGGCCACCGCCGTCTCGTTGGCATCGCCGGGACGGATCACGATCAGCTGCGGAATCGCCCGCAGGCTGGCGAGCTGCTCCACGGATTGATGAGTCGGGCCGTCCTCACCCAGTGCAAGGCTGTCATGGGTGAACACGTATACGACCTGTATGCCCATCAACGCAGCGAGTCGAATCGGCGGGCGCATGTAATCGGAGAAGGTCAGAAAGGTCGCGCCGAACGGGATGATGCCGCCGTGCGTGGCCAGGCCGTTCAAGATCGCTCCCATGGCATGCTCGCGAACCCCGAACTGCAGATTGCGGCCGGCATAGCTCCAGCCGCCTCCGGCCGACCCTTGCAAATCACCGACCGCCATGGCGGCCTGCTCAAAGTTGCCTGCGTCGTGCAGTTCCGTGTACGTGGACGGATTCAAGTCGGCCGAACCGCCGATCAGGCCGGGGAGTTGCTGGCTGATCGCTTGCATTATGTTTCCCGACGCGACGCGGGTGGCCAGGCCGTTGGCATCGGCGGGGAATTGCGGCATGTTCGCGTCCCAGCCTGGCGGCAGTTCTCCCGTGATGAGGAGGCGCAGTTCGCGGGCAAGTGCCGGATACTGCTGTTCGTACGCGGCAAACTTCTCGTTCCATTCCGCTTCGGCTATCCGACCCCGGTGAACGACCTGGCGGCAATGCTGCTCGACTGCCTCTGGCACAAGAAATGGCGGTCCGATCGGCCACCCCAGGTTCTCCTTCGTCAGCGTTACTTCCTCCTCGCCCAGCGGGGAGCCGTGCGCCGCAAAGGTATCCTGCTTGTGGGGTGCCCCATAGCCAATGTGTGTCCGCACCAGGATCAGGGAGGGACGCTCGGTGTCCTGCCGCGCCGCGCGGATGGCGGGGTCGATGGCGTCCACGTTGTTGCCATCGTCGATCGTTTGCGTGTGCCAGCCATACGCCGCGAACCGTTGGGCGCGGTCTTCGGTGAAGCTGAGCTGCGTCGAGGCGGCGAGCGTGATGTGATTGTTATCGTAGAGATAGATCAGCTTGCCCAGTTTCAAGTGGCCGGCGAGCGAGGCGGCTTCGGCCGCCACGCCTTCCATCAGGTCGCCGTCGCTGACCAGGCCATAGGTGTAATGATGAAGGACGTCAAATCCGGGCCGATTGTAGCGGGCGGCCAGATACGCTTCGGCGATGGCCATGCCCACGCCGTTGCCAAATCCCTGACCGAGCGGCCCTGTGGTGGTCTCCACGCCGGGGGTCAACCCGCGCTCGGGATGGCCGGGCGTGAGGCTGCCCCATTGGCGGAATTGTTTGATTTGGTCGAGCGGCAGATCATAGCCGGTGAGATACAGCATGCTGTACAGGAGCATCGACCCGTGGCCGGCTGACAGAACGAACCGGTCTCGGTTGAACCACTGCGGATTGGTCGGGTTATGTTGAAGAAATCTGGTCCACACAACATAGGCCATCGGGGCGGCGCCCAGCGGCAGGCCCGGGTGGCCGCTCTTGGCCTGTTGCACCGCGTCCACCGATAGGAAGCGGATCGTGTTGATCGACAGTTGATCCAATTGCATCGGGCTCAGACTGGTTGCGCCTCTGGTGGTCATCGTACGGTTCCCTGCAGGGCTCCCGGTGGTGGCCCCACCTTCACAAATTGGTATGGGGCTAGGCCTTCCGGTAACGTGATATGTTATTTGGCTGAACCCTTGGCTGTCTTTGAGTTCCCGAGGACGGAAGGCTGCGGGCATTCACAGCGAGCATGATGAGCCAGGTGCCGCTGAAGATCATGTCGATCGCGACAAACGTCCCGATCACCCAGAGGCCCGACGCCGGCCATTCCGCCCAAATCAGCACACCCAAGAGAAGGGTGACGACCCCGCTCAAGAGCAACCAGGCCCGACCAGGGGGATGAAGCATCGCGCCCGCGAACATCCTGAACAGCCCCCCGACCAGAAAAAACGCTCCGACCAAGAGTGTCAACGACATGGCCCCCGCTTCGGGATGGGTCACCATCACGAGACCGACGACCACGTAGAGGATCGACAACAGCAGTTCCAGGAGGAAGCCGCTCCATGGTGAGACCTTGAACGCATGTATGGCCTGGAAGATCCCGCCGAAGACGAGGGCCCATCCCAACACGAACACCGAGGCCAGCGTCACCAGCACCGAATAGCCAAAGGCCAGGGAGCCAAGACTGACGAAGACAAGGCCCGAGGCCAGGACCCACCTCCAATTGTGTCGGACGGCGTCAAGATCGCCGAGCATCGGATCGCCAGCGCTGATGATGGAGGTGGCATTCATGTGCACGCTCCTCTCTCTGCTCGTTCACAGCAGAGGAAACCGTTACATTCGATTCTTCTTCCTTCGTCAAGGCTGTCAGCGAAGCACCTTGCCGGAGAGAGCGAGAGTGGATGAGCCTTCTTCTCCTCGGGCCCGCACAACATACGCTGCCTCAACCGCGGGGCGTGGTTGCCCGCCATGCGGAGACCTCCTCTCGAGTGAGGGGCTGAGCCTCGCTAACGAGAGTACGAATAGGACCAGCGATCCGGTTCTATCACCTGCCACCACGCTGGGTAGTGTCCTCAGGTGACGGCCTCCAGTGATAGCCGTCCTTTCCACGGAGACGCATTTCCGCAGCCACGTTTGCTCGTACTAAGCGGTCAATTCCTGTTTGGTTCCAACTTCTCTCGGCTAAGATGGGCCATCCAATAAATATCCTAAATCGCTTCTTCCCATCCGTAACGGTAAAGGTATGGGTGAGCGATTCGTCGACTCGAGGCGCAATCGCAAAGTTCTCGAACTCTTTCTTTAGATAGTCTTCGATCACTTCAACATTTGCATTGATCCATGACGCTTGATTCATGTCTGCCATCACCGCTTCTCTCTTCTTCAAGAAATCCGTGCCAATCCCATACCGGGTCTGTAATTCCACCTGCCAGAGCAGGCGTGGCACCAACGCTACGATGGCCCGACATCGCCTGACGTTCTCCCCTTACTCGAACCTACACGATCTACAACTGGAGTCCACAACGTCTTTCTCGGGGATTTGTCGGATCTGGGATCATGACCTCAACCGCCACGGATCACTTTCTTTCTGACCAAGAGCGTAGAGGGTCTCGCTCCCGTATTCTCTTGTAGGTGATCACCGATCGCGTTTCATGGATGACCAGCCTCAATCGTTGTCGTTAAAGGGCCGCTCGGGATCTCGCGTATAGCGGGAGAAGTCTTCTGACACCTCAACTCGACTGAGCGGGGCTGAGATGTGTTGTGGCACATCAGGCATGTGCGTCTCGATCGAGATGTCCGCTAATCGGTCGGTGCCGTTCGTCAAATGCGTTACCTTCGCCAATGGCTAGGTTGATCGCGGCCTCCTAGGGTGTTCACCATCTGCTCCGTATGTCCGCATCGCCAACATCGTCTTCGCGGGACATCTATCTTCACCCGCACAGGCCGATCCTTCTCACGCAGGTGACACGAACGAGGCGCTCCGGAGAAGAGCCCGACGCCCCCGATATCTCTCGCCACTGATCAGCGCGTGCTGTCGAGCAGCCAGGCAAAAGGGCCTAGTCGAGTTGGATATAGCCTTTTCCTGACTCGGTTCTTTCTGGAATATACAGCGATTCTCGAATTCGCCTCTCAGGCATGCGGAGCGTGGTCCGGATAGTGGCTCACGGCATCAGCTGCACACCCTCTTTGAGTAATTTTTCACGCTCGGTCTGCAAGAACCTTGGCTGCACCGTGATCGTATCGACCACCTTGTGAACCCCCTCAACCGATTGGGCAGCCTTCACGGCCGCCTCTTTCTGGATCGGCTGCTCAACCGAACCGGATAACGTGACCACCGCACTTTCCACACGAATCCTTAACGTCTGCGTCTGTTCTCGCAGCGCATCCACGCCCCGCAAGGTGCTCCACACCGCTTTCCGGAGGCGATAGTCTGTCGAGATCGGCCTATCGACGATGATGCGGTTGGCCAACTCCGTTACTCCCGGAACGGTGCTTGCGATCAGGCTGGCCAGTCCCTTCTGGTCCTCCGTCAAAACTTCGCCGTAGAGCGTCACCTGTGCTCGGTGCACGTCGACGTCAATCACTTCCCAATCAATACGCCCATCCGTCCGGAGACGTTCCTCGACCTTGTATTTGACCTGTTCATCACTCTGGGCTTCATCATCGATCAGTTGCGCTATCGGGCGGGCACTCACCGGCCGCTCACCTGCGAGGGCGACGGAGCCGAACATGCACCCATACATCACCACAGCTAGCGCAGCGCTCAGAATACGCGGGTCTCTACTCATGATTATCCTCCATGTGACGTGAACGCCTCACTGCGGCGAACTCAACTCGCCGTCGCTCCGGCACGTTCTGCCGGTTGTATCGCCACACGTACTTAGTGCCATTGAGCGCCTCGTCGCCCGACTCCATCGGCTCTCGGTGCTCCTTCTTGCCCTTGCCCACAGTGCCCACCGCCTTGTCGACAAACCTCATGACGTGGAAGCGGTCGAAGCGGGGACCCAGATCTCCCGTCGCGTGGCCTTCACCTTTTTCCGATCTGTGGGGTCAGAACCTGACTCCCTCGGATGGGCTAGCCAAGACGACCCATACTCCGAGCAACGCAGAGGCGAGATTGAACCACCAGATGCGTAACGGTGCACGCTCTGGTGCCTCGATCGAATGACGGAGCGCGGTAACCATAGAGAGATTCACATACTGGACTCTGTGTGGCATAACGACCCGCCCATTCGACCTACCGAACCTCGGGCGCTTCCAAGACCGTGGCGTGCTCGGGTATCTGTGGGTTCAGGGCCCTCCGTTGCGAGTGTGGGATCTTGTGATCATAGCCTGAGACTCGTCCTCGTTCCTCACCATAACAGCTGCACATCTGCCCCCCTCGCATCGTGAAGGACGTGTAATCCCGTCACCGAATTACCCTCACCTTAATGCCGTGATCCGCCTCGCACTATCCGAACAAGTAGGATTTGTTTGTCCAACTTCGGCAGGTCCATCTTGTCGTATGGCAGACGACGGTGAAGAGTTTTCTATGACTCATGGTGAGCACGTTGCGACTGGTACAACCACTGGGGACGGGTTCGAAGAATACGGCCCCCCCTTGTTGCTGATAAAGCGAAGCAGTACGATTTTTTAAGTGAGAAAGGAGGAGGCGGAACACCAAAGGAGGAAGACCATGCAATGCCTAAGGGAGAAAGGCACTACAGTGAGGTCCGCATGCGGAATTGCCGCTCTCATCCTCGTCGCGACAGGTCTCATGCCGATCGCCTGTGAGCGCGTCTTACCGGGCCCGTTGGAAAGCCGTCTTGCCTCAAACGCTACGGCCGATGATCACCTGGTTGCCGCGTTCCTATACCAGAAAGAATCCCAGCGGGCTCAAGATGAGGCGAACAAGTACAAACAGGCTGCCGCATCGATCAGGGCCATAGAAGATCCGAAAGGGTTCCGGCGTAATGCGCTCACCATGGCGGCGCAGACATACCAGCAGTACGCCGACGAGATGCAGCAACTCTATGCGGCGCATCAGATGAAAGCGGAAACCATGATGGGGCGGCACCAGCCGCAGTAAGAGGGACCGCTCATCATCATCTACTGACCTCGTCGTCGTGCCATCGTCGGGTCCTCCGTAGGTGACAAGAAGACCACGCCACAGGCTCGTTCCTCAAGTTCGTACCAACCTACTTTTCAGGTGTTGAGTCACCCGCGACGATCCCCGTGAGGTTGCTCACAATGCCTCCACCTAGGACACGCGCTGGTCACTACACTTACGCCCAATGTCGGGGTCATACTCTTGTCCGCTCCGGCATAGGGTTGTGCCAGCCTCCGTCCGCTCTGATCAGCGCATCAGCCTCTTTCGGCCCCCAGCTGCCGCGCTGGTAGGTACGCACCCGGCGGTGAGTCTTCAGGACTGGATCGACCACCGCCCAGGCGGCCTCCACCGCGTCCTCACGAGTGAAAAGCGCTCCGTTGCCGGCCATGGCGTCGCCTAGCAGCCGCTCGTAGGGGGCTTCCTCTCCCGCTTGCTCTTCGAGCAGGTAGAGTTCTCGCTGGTCGCCAATGAACTCCTTTCCCGCGCGCTTGACGCGAGCAGCGAAGGCGACGGCTGAACTGGGCGAGAGGCGGAAACGCACATAATTGGCTCGTCCGGCCACCGGCCTTGAATCGTCGAACAGCTGTTGCGGGGGCGGTTTTAATTCCATCAGGACTTCCGCTGCTGTTGCAGCCAGACATTTGCCCGACCGCAAGTACCACGGCACTCCTTCCCAGCGCCACGAATCGATGAACAGCCGCAGGGCGCAGAATGTCTCGACGTCCGAGTCCTTCGCTACACCGGGCTCTTTGCGATAGCCCGCGTACTGGCCGCGCACTACATCCTCCGGCCGAAGCGGACGCATGGCCTGGAACACTTTCGCTTTCTCGCTGTGCACGGCGCCGTAACCCTGATACGCAGGCGGCTCCATGGCCAGCAGTGCAACAATTTGGAACATGTGATTTTGGATGACGTCCCGCAAGCACCCGGCACTTTCGTAAAATGCGCCCCTTCCCTTCACGCCGAAATCCTCGCTCAGTGTGATCTGCACGCTAGCCACGCAGGTGCGGTTCCAGATCGGTTCCAGGAACGAATTGGCAAAGCGGAAATAGAGGATATTCATGATCGCCTCTTTCCCGAGGTAGTGGTCGATGCGGAAGATCGAATCTTCCGGGAACACCGACTGCGCCATACGGTTGAGCTCCTGCGCCGAGGCGAGGTCGCGGCCAAACGGCTTTTCAACAATGACGCGCGCATGGTGATCCGCCAAGCCCGCGTCGCCGAGCCCTTGAATAACCGTTGCGAAGAGGGCGGGCGGGACGGCGAGATAGTGCGCCGGACTCCGAGCAGGACCCAGCGCCTTTTTTATCGCCGTGAACGTGTCCCGATCGTTGTAGTCGCCCGCTACATACTGGAGCATGGAGAGCAGATGGCGGAGCGCGCGCGGGTGATCGACCCCTCCCGACCCTTTGATGCTGTCTCTGACGCGCGTGCGCAGCTGCGCCAGACTCCATTTCGAGGAGGCAACGCCGATCACTGGGACCATCAGGGCGTCTCGTTTGGCCATCGCGTAGAGAGCCGGAAAGATCTTTTTGTAGGCAAGATCGCCCGTGGCACCGAAGAGCACCAGTGCGTCGGATCTCACAAGCGGGACATTCCTTTTGGCCATATTCGTTAGGACCCCCATCGGTCACGGGAGATTTCTAGCCAATCTCTCACACGTTAGCGAGACTGTTCATGCATTGATTTCGGCCATTAGGTGTTTCCCTGTCGTCCAACGATGCAAATGAGAGCACAGGGATCTAAATCGCCGCACGAGGCAATCAGGCAATATCGAAACACCTGGTCACATTAAACCGAATCGCACGTTCACGCTAGACCGCACTGCGGGTTCTGGTTCTAAATGTGACCCAGGTGAAACGATGGAACCAGATGCGACCGCATCGAGCGCTGGGGTTGCGGCCACCTGCTTCTGAAACGATCGCGCCCCAGTGTGCGCGAGTGACATTCGACGTGGTACAACCACGGGGGTGGCGGTCAGTGGCACGGTAGAATTCCAATCGCATAGGTGATGCTGACTAATCCCTGCGGCACCTTCCTGCCGGCGAGACATCGATCACAATCGCAATCACGATGCCCACGATGGGTCAGAGCGTTCACTGCCCGCTGAACCAGTGTTGGACAGCGGTATACCAGAGAAGTGTTGTGGGCAAAAAGATGACGCCGAGAATCAGCCAGAGAAAAGAGTCAAATATCCCCTCACACCACCGCGTGAAGAAAAAGAGGAGTGCCACGACCACCCGCGGCATGAAAAGCGCGACGAGGTCAATCAGGACCGGCATGGTTCTCCCTCATAGCTCGAGTCAGTCTAACCGCCGCTATAGAAGTCGGCAATATGGGGCTGGATGGATGAGTAATTGTTTGAGGCTCGCGAGATACGTAACTTCGTGCTGGATGTTGCGCCATCGTTCGCGTGCCCATAACACGGGCCTTCCTACGAGGCTCCAATACCCTTCACCATTCGCCCGAGTAAAAGTCTGATTACAATGGCCCACTCGGTTCGAGCTTGAACAGTCCTTCACGCTCTCGGAGTCCAAACTTGGCGCCATTCGCACTGGTCTTGGCCGGAGAGGACTGAGAAACTCGTGCTGAGCACTTCACCGTCGTGACCTGATTATCTTACTGGGTTGTCGCTTACGGCTAAAAGCCAGGCTCAAATGCGAGCCCATCGTCAATCCACGCTCTGAGAAGATCATGCCGTGTGACCGTCTTCTTCACGTTGCCACTTTCGGTAATCGGCAGATTGTGTAAGTGCTTCTCTTTCATGATCCTTCTAGCCTCATCAATCATTGTAGAATTCTCCAGAACGAGGCAATCTTTCACATGTTGAGATGGTGCCTTCTTCGTCATTTCGC
>DATGEA010000103.1:0-17303 GCA_035310605.1 Nitrospira sp.
GAACTACTTTGTCCTCCTCGCTACAGGACGACATCACATGGTTGGAGGAAGGCTTTGAGCGGAATCTCAAGGCCACGGTATCCGTGAACGTGCCTGGCATGGATCTCCCTCACGCCGTTCAGCACTTGCGTCATGTGTATGTGGTGGTCTTCGAGCGCGACCAGGAATAACGTATTGCGATCGGTGCTGCCGCCGGTCCCGGACACCGTTCCGGTGTGCCCCCTGCCTCCCACTCCGGCGATCATTGTGTAGCCCTTGATCCCCAAGTCCTTGAACAGTGTGAGGATCTCTTCTTCGAACTTTGCTCCACAAACAATGTTCAACATCTTCATGATCGTTCTCCGGACCGTGGCGCTGTCGGTCGGCCGGTCGGTCCTTGATAGAGTGGTCGTTCTGCCGGACTGCTGAGATTGTATGCTATTGGCGTTACTCGCTCCCGTCCCGCGCCTCGCTCTTTGATTGGGTTATACTGACGTCATGCCGCTCCCTTCGGACCTCTCATTTACCGACTCCCTCAAGAGTCATCATCGCCGGGAGTTCTATGAACAGCATAAGCTTCTCGCCATGGTGATGATCCTCGTCGTCTTTCTGTTTCCCTTCGCAGGGCTTCTGGTCAACGGATTGTTCGGAGCGGTCTTGGGTACCCTCCTGTCGTTTGCCGCATATTATCTTGCTCCGTATGTCTGGCTGAAGCTGACCGCCTGACATTCTTCTTATCCGCTACACGATACTTCCCGTGCCATCTACTCCACGATGAGCGTTCCGGTCATGTCGGCGTGGACTTTACGCCGGCAGATATAGAGGTAGGCTCCCGGCGGCGGTGCCACGTGGATGCGCAAGGACTGGCCCGGGGAAATGGCGATGCCGGGGCCGGTGGATTTGGCGGTCGTGTCCTGTGACGGCGGCTTCGCGGCGTACATGAGGATCGGGCTGTCGAACTCGTGCACTTCGCGGCCGGCGTTGTAGACGGACAGAGTGAGCGGAGTTGAGGCGGTCACCCGGACAAGATCCGGTACGAATCGGAAGTCTTCCGCAGTGATGGAAACGGTTTGCGTGCGGTCGCATCCGGCGATGATGCCCAGGAGCGACAGGCCGATGATGGTGGCGGGCACGCGCCGGCTAGGCGTGTGGCGGCGCATGGCCCGGCTTCCACTTGATGCTGCAACCGATGCTGGGCTTTTGATTGGCGTCGACCGGCTTTCCGGCCAGCAGGGCATCGATGGCGGCGCGAAGATCGCGACCGGTCACCGGCTTGTTGTTCCCGGGACGGCTATCGTCGAGCTGCCCGCGATATACCAGCCGTCGCTCCGCGTCAAAGAGATAAAAGTCCGGCGTACAGGCCGCCTTATAGGCCTTCGCGACTTCCTGACTCTCGTCGAAGCAGAATGGAAATTCGAAGCCGAGACGTTGGGCCATCTCCTTGAGCCGGTCCGGGGCGTCTTCGGGATAGTTCACCGGATCGTTGCTACTGATACCGATGATGCCGAGCCGTTTGTCCCGGTAGTCCCGTCCCAGCCTGGCGATCTCCTCTTCGACGTGCTGCACGTAGGGACAGTGCCGGCAAATGAACATCACAAGCAAGGCGGCCTTTCCGGCAAACGAGTCGAGCGAGTACAATTGCCCGCTGACGAGATCGCGAAGCGCAAAGGGGGGAGCAGTGGTTCCGAGCGGGAGCATGACCGACGCCATCGCCATAAGCACCCCATTCTGTCAGGCGACATAAGAAGACTGCAATATGGTACATGTCCTGGCTCCCGCCGGCCAGAGTCGGCCGGTCGTGTGGTTTGGGCTTGCTCCGCACATCATGCGGGAAGAAAGGGGAGTGACGGTGAAAGCAGGTTATCGGTTAATTATCGTCGACCAGGCCGGCGTATTGGTGTCCGAGTTCCAGCTGACAGAGAATGCCCTGGCTCAGCCGGAGGCGTTCGTTGCGGCGATCAAGCAGGTGATCGAGGACGTTGAAGAAAGCGAGACGTAAATTCATCTGCCAACGAAGATCGCTTGAAGAATTGGACCGGATTTCTTCATCTGCGACCTAGTTCAGACAGCCCTTGCGGACAATTGCACACAGGGTGGAGATCAACCGGTCTCTCTGGAAGGGAACGATGCGAGTGCCCTGGCCTGGTTCTTGCGCAGCCGTCAATCCCTTTGTATGATGTATTCAGACCCGGAGCGTGATTGATGAAATATCTTTTCAAAATTCTCCCGTTGTTGCTTGTCGTTGCCTTCGCGGCTGTCGGCGAGGCGGCGGCGAGGAATGACGTGATGCTCATTGAAGGTCAAGCGGCGCCGCTGGGCCCGCAGAGCCAGCCGAAGCAAACGGCCGGCCAGCAGGGCGTTGTGCCCCAGGCGCCATCCACGAAGCCGGGCCAATCGACGACCGCAACCGTCTTCAGGGATATTCCTTCGATCAGCGGAAGTTATTCGGTCGGGGGAACCACGCTCATGCCCTATCTCGGTGCAGGCTTCGGGAACGGCTATGCCTCGGAGCTGGATCGCTCATTGAACAGCCACCTTTCGCCCAATACGGAGACCGGCCTCCGGAGCCAATTCGGACAAAGCTTCGCACCCAACGAATTCCAAATGGGGATCCGTATCCCGTTCTAATCGTCCTGCATCCTCCACATCGAAGCAGTTCTAAGGCCGTGTCCTTCTGCGCACGTGTGCGTTACAGAGGAGCAGCGCCTCTGCGCGCCTGTCTTTTCCCCCAGTTGACTCCCTCCGCATCGTCGGCTTAGCCTAACGCCCCAAGTCCTGGGCCGAACCCGTCTTTAATCGGGGACCATCATCATGACAAGACTCGACGAGCACGTTTCGGGCGGATTCCCTCGATTGATTCGCCGGATGGCTTCGCTCTCCCTCGTGGTTATTCCCATTCTTCTGAGCAGTCCGTTGTCGCCGGCCGTTGCGGAAAAGGAGTCGGACGTCCGCGAGTCCGCTCGCCTGCTGGCAGTGCTCCTCGATTCCGGTCGCGTGGCGATCGGCCGCAATCAGGACTTGATTAATGATCCGGACAAAGGGGACAAGGGATTCACTCCCGATGTGTTTGCACAGCAGACCATCGCGTTATTCAAGGAGCGGACGGGGCACGATTTGACGAATCTGGCTGCGGCACAGGTGCCGGAAATAGCGAAGCCGCTCCTCGAACGGCTGTTGGAGGAGAGCAAGAAGACCGTGGCGACCTATCAGACCGTCATCAACATGCAGGGGATGAACTATAAGGGGTTAATCCCCGCCACGTTCGGCACGGAAACCGGAGCCCGTTTCCAGGCCTGGTCCGGCGTGTATCTGAAGCAAACAGCACCGGAGCCATTGGTTCGCAATCCCAGGAACAAGCCGGATGCCTTCGAGAGCGCCTCGATGCAGAAGATGGCGGATTCGTCTTTTCCCCGCGACGGCGAGCAGGTCATGAGCGAAATGGTGGAGGAGGGGAAAAACATGCGGGTGCTCCTCCCGCTGTTCTACGGAAAAGCCTGCCTGATCTGCCATGGCAGCCCCAAGGGCGAGCGGGACATGACCGGCTATCCTCGGGAAGGTGCGAAGGAGGGGGAATTGGGAGGCGTCATCAGCGTGATACTCCCTGTCCCGTAAGCCGCGCATCGAGGTCTGTGCGCGCCATCGAAAACCACAACCAACTTTCCAAGGTAATCCATGCAATACGTCCATCTCGGTCGTGCGGGGGTGAAAGTCAGCCGACTCTGTCTCGGTACGATGAACTTCGGGCCGGAGACGAGCGAGACGGAGAGCTTTGCAATTATGGACCGGGCGCTGGAGTTGGGGATCAATTTTTTCGATACGGCGAACGTCTATGGCTGGAAAGTGGGCGAGGGCTGGACGGAACAAATCCTCGGCCGCTGGTTCGCGCAAGGCGGTGGAAGAAGAGACAACGTCGTCCTGGCGACAAAAGTGTTCGGCCGGATGGGCGAGCGCCCGAACCAGTCGCGTTTGTCCGCCTTACACATCAAGCGGGCTTGCGAAGAAAGCCTCCGGCGTCTGCGCACCGACTGTATCGATCTCTATCAGATGCATCACGTCGATCGGGAGACGCCCTGGGATGAAATCTGGCAGGCGATGGAGCAGCTGGTCCGCGAAGGCAAGATTCTCTACGTCGGCAGCAGCAACTTTGCCGGCTGGCACCTGGCCCGGGCTCAAGAACTGGCGCGAAGCCGTCATTTCCTCGGTCTCGTTTCCGAACAGAGCCTCTACAACCTCAACGAGCGGACGATCGAACTGGAAGTAATTCCTGCCTGCGAGGCTTATGGCATCGGTCTGATTCCCTGGAGTCCTCTCGCGCGG
Organism: Nitrospira sp.; assembly: GCA_035310605.1. Classification (GTDB taxonomy): domain Bacteria; phylum Nitrospirota; class Nitrospiria; order Nitrospirales; family Nitrospiraceae; genus Nitrospira_C. The sequence goes on from DATGEA010000103.1 coordinate 4,297, forward strand.
GGGATCCTGGCGGGCGCATTGGAGCCGGCCAAGACCGGAAGACGCGCAGACGAAGATCTCAAGAAAGATGTCGAGAAGCATCGTCCCCGACTGGAAGCCTACGACCTGTTGTGCAGGCAACTGGGCGAGCGACCGGCCGACGTGGCTCTCGCCTGGCTTCTGCACCAGAAGGTCGTGACTGCGCCGATTATCGGTCCGCGCACGATGGATCAATTAAACGACACTATGCGCGTGCTGAATCTCACGTTGAGCCAGGAAACATTGAAGCGGTTGGACGAAATTTTTCCCGGGCCTGGCGGTTCTGCACCGGAAGCATACGCCTGGTAGCAGCGCTGCACGTGAACACTCTATATAGAGCGGGCACCTGATCCGGTTTATTCTACGAATCGCTTTCCCTTCCCCCTGAACTTCTCTTGCACGTGTTCCCTCTTGCGTCTGCCGGCTCCCTTGGGAGCCAAATCCGGCGAGGAAGAACCTCGCGATAGGGTTGTCGATCCGGTTTTTTCTTCCGAAAATGCCTCAGCCTGTGGATATTAAAGTCGTTGCTCTTCACGGAAAGCGCTTCAGGAGCGGTTATTCGAGGAAGTCAAGCCATTTGGGCTGGAAATGTCTAGAAATCGATTTAGCATGTATTACAGCCACTATTAGTAGGGGGCCTTTCCCAAATCCACCAATGCCTACATTTTAGGCATTTTGGTGACCAGCGGCCCGAAATCGCCTTCTCGCCTTGCGGTCGGTGAACTTGTTCACAGGGTTATCCACAGAAAATGGGGATCGAGATTTTCCGTGCCAGATGAGACAGCGCGGCCTCATTGTTTTCTAAACTGTATTTCATCACTCCACCGCGTTCACGATGCGTTCAGTGCCGCTGAAAGCTGATGCGCAGGCACAACTACCCCAAGGATCACGTCATCGAGGAGCGAATTCCAGAAAGTACTGCTTCGACAGGAAGTTATGTTCGTTGATCAGACGGTAGCCTGCTTCCGTCATCTCTTCGACCACCTTCTCGCGCGGAACCAGATGCCGTTTTGGAAACCCGAGATCGCCCGAACGATCGTCGTGATGGAAACCGACGACGGCGATGCGTCCGCCCGGTCTCAGCGAGGGGAGTGTGTTGCGGAAGTACACCGACCGCTCTTCGAGATGGTGATAGGTATTGCAGACGAAAATCAAATCGACGGACTTGACGGGAATCAGGGGGTTATCGGATCTGGCGAGAATGAACTCGGCTGCATAGGGCCGTTGCATGCGGACGAGGCTTTCTTTGACATACTTTAAGGCCTCCGGCTCCACATCGATCACATAGACCTTGCCGCGTTCCGTGACTGCTTCCACGAACCGCCGCGTGAAGTATCCCGACCCGGCGCCGAGGTCGGCGACCCGCATGCCCGGTTTCAAACCTAACGCCTCGATAACCTGCCCCGGTTTCTGATCCCCATCTCGCTCAGGGCGGTCGAGCCGATCGAGATACTCCATGACGTTCGGCACATGCTCATGCCGATTTCCTTGCTGAGCCGACGTGAACGGAGGTGCCAGCAGGCAAAGACAGAGCACGCCGACGCATCCCATCGTCTTCAGATTGTGAAGTATCACGGGCATCATCGGGACGATTGCAGGAAGTCGCCTTCGGATCGCATGGCTCGCTGCCTCCTGAACAGTGGGACAGGGGGAGAAGTGTTCCGGAAATGTTAGGCCTCTCTCTTGACCGATACAAGGGGTAGCGCGCGATTCTCCCGATCCCAAAGATTAGTTTTCTTGACTCGATCGGGAGGCGGGGCCTATCGTTATTACGTGGGAGGAGTTAACGCCCCGAGGGAATATGGTTCATCAGGAGATCGAGCGTGAGGATGGTGTGCAGGACCAGCTTGTACTGGGAAGCCTAAAGTCCTCCCAAGATTTCCGCCGTACCTAATCGTCCTCGGTTAGGTGCGTGCTCCTCCCACCCTAAAGCGACCGTTAAACAATCCCGTCAGCTTTGTTTTCGTCACGCTTCCAGGGCTCGTGCCTGTCAGGCCACTTCCTGATAGCTGGAATTGTGAGGCAGCGTCGCGATCGCGACGCTGTTTCGGCCGTTGTGTTTGACGCGGTAGAGAGCCTGATCGGCGGTTTCCCACAACACATGAGGGAGCGGCGCTTTTCCGCTCGACCAGGTCGCGGCACCGATGCTGATCGTGACGGAAAGGGGGCCGGCACTGGTTTCGATCGCGTTGCCGGCGACGGCACATCGAATCCGTTCGGCAAATTCCGCCGTGGCCCCTTCGTCGCATCCCGGCAGAATAATCAGAAACTCCTCGCCGCCTACGCGGCCGACCAGGTCGTATCGGCGCACCGCTTCCCGAATTCGACCGCCGACTTCCCGGATGACGACGTCTCCCACCCTGTGGCCGTAGGTGTCGTTGATCCGTTTGAAGTGATCAAGGTCCGCCATCAGAACGGCGAGCGGTTCGTGCTCGCGCTCGGCACGGACCATTTCCCTGGTCAACGCATCGAGGATCGCAGAATGGTTCAAGAGACCCGTGAGTGAATCGTGCATCGCCCGCTCTTTGGACTCGTAAAGCAGCTGTAAATTTTCGATCGAGACGCCGACTTGGGCCGCCAAGGTCATTAGAATCTGATCATCCAGTTCCGTAAAGGCGGCCACACTGCCGTCTTGCGTGAGCTTGTCCACCAGATACAGTTGCCCGAACAGCTCTCCATGACGACGCAACGAAATACCGAGGAAGGAAGTAAGGCGATGAAGACTTCCCCGAATTTCCAAGGGGCCACCCTCTCGTGATAGATCGGCGATCCGGAGAACGCCCCCTCTCTTCGCAAGGCAGGTCAGCAGCCCCCCTTCGACCGGTAGAGCACCGATGGCACGCGCAGCCTGCTCATCGAGATCGATTGTGAGGTAACGGGTCAGCGTGGATTTGGTTTCATCGAAGATGCCCACGGCCGCGCACCGGGCTCCCGTGGTGGTTTGCGCGATATGAAGAAGCTCCTGAAGCAGTTCGTCGAGATACGCCGCCGAGGCCATTCGCTTTGCCGCGTCGACCAGCGCATGGAGGGCTTCGGCCCTTGCCTTCAGACCTGCTTCGGCCTGGCTGGCACGTTCGGATTCCTGCTTGGCCAAATCCCACTCCCGGTGGAGCCGCTTCACCAGCCAGAGAAGAAGGGCGGCCATGGGCACCACAATCAGCGTTGTGACCAGCATGAGATTCTGCAGAAACGTTCGAATCGGAGCAAGGATGCTGTCCCGATCGACCCGAATCAGAATACCCCAGCGCAGAGCCGTGCTGGCATTCGGAAGGTGAACCCGGGCATACGCTGTAATGACCGGCGCGTGGCGGCGGAGATGGTCTTCTTCCACGAATCCCCGCTCCGACGTGGCGACCAATTGGGCGGAGGGGAGTTCCAAATCTCTCAAATTCAGACGGCCTTCCTGCCGAAGGCTGGAGTCGCCGATCAAATCTCCATACCCGTTCAACAGCTGATATTCGATATGAGAATCCTCCGACCAATCCATACCCTGCAGTACCCTGGTCGTCCGGTCCAGCAGATCGACGAGGTAGGGGATCTCCACCATGGCGGCAACGACGCCGTGGAACCGCCCGTCAGGGGTTCGTATCGGAGCCGTCAAAGTGATGGCCAGCCTGTGTTTCGATTCGACGGTCGCCCGTGCATCGAGAATCGTCAAACCTTGACTCTTGGCGGCTTGCTGAAACCACCGGGTCATACTGCGATCCTGCGACAGGCCGTCGGGATCCGTTACCGCAATGACCCTCCCCTGGGCATCGGTCACACCGATCCACTGGTAGGCGCGGTAGCTATTGAGGAGGCGATAGAGATAGGCGGTCAGGGCCTCTCGATCCGCTCCGCGCGCGAGGGGTGAAGAGGCGAGCGCTTCGATATCGCCCTGTCGCCCGGCAATCATCGCTTCCAGTTTGTCGGCCGCGTCACCCGCGGTTTGCACCAGGCTATGCCCCGCAGTGGCGACCAGTCGGCGTTCGATCGTGCAGGCTCCCCATCCGATACAAAACACCATCACGATTGAAATGAGGCCGACGAGAACCGTGGCCAGTCGATGGGGTCGGTCCGTAAAAAATGTCGGGATTGCCGAGGGACGGCGCACTGATCCTGGAATCCCCGTCGTTCGCCTGTCGTTAACACAACCGTTCTGTTCGTTGAAATCTGTCACGATAGACTCCTCGCTCTTCAGTCGGAAGTTTCTGCAAGGAGGACGCCGTTGGCGTGTACAATCCTGCGCGCGGAATAGATGCAATTTTCCGCGGAAACACGTAATGCCTGCGCCGGATCGTACAGGAAGAAAAGGGGACGATCGCCGTCGTGTCTCGCATTTTGCTGGACGCATATTTCTCACAGTACGGAAGCAGGGGGCCCACTCTGGTCGAACGAGGTATGCCTGTCACGGCTGTAGGTCGCGTGATACAGTCCATCCAGAAACCAACTCGGGAATTTTCGTCGGGCCATCGCAAGGTGTCTTCCTCCTGGTTCCAGAATCCAGGCTGGAATCCTCGCCGCCTTTTGTGGTACCACGTCTCATGGTGATCATTTTTGAGAGGTTGAATGTCTAAGAAGAACACGTGCGCTATTCCGGCCCCGTCTGCCTCCTCGACGAAACCATCTTCCGAACCAGCCGCCCAGAAAAAGGCTACTGCCAAACCGGCACAGCAGGTGACGGCGGTCGAGATGGGCGCGCGGCAGCGGGAAATTTCTGTTTCGGAGTTTTTCACTAAGAACCGGCATCTCCTCGGCTTTGACAATCCACGCAAGGCGCTGTTGACCTGCGTGAAGGAAGCTGTGGATAACGCGTTGGATGCCTGCGAGGAAGCCGGCATCCTGCCGGACGTCACCGTCAGGCTCGAAGTGGTGTCGGACGGGGAGCCTGTCGCCCCCAGTCAAGCCTCGAAGTTCCGCATCACGGTGGCGGACAACGGACCCGGTATCGTCCGCCAGCACATCCCGCGCATTTTCGCGAAGTTGCTGTACGGGTCGAAGTTTCATCGTATGCGGATGAGCAGGGGCCAGCAGGGGATCGGAATCTCCGCAGCCGGGATGTATGGGCAGTTGACCACCGGGAAGCCGGTGAGAATCATTTCCCGCACTGGTCCGAAGGCCGCCGCACACTTCTTCGAAGTGCAGATCGACACGAAGAAGAACGAACCGCTGGTTCATGAGAGCAAGCAGATCGAGTGGAAGCAGCCGCAGGGCACGCAGGTCACACTGGAGGTCGAAGGAAAATATCAGAAAGGCCGCGCTTCGGTGGATGAATGGCTCGAACAGACTTCGATCGCCAATCCGCATGTGCGTTTGGTCTATCACACGCCGGAAGGCGAGGCGAAAGAGTACCCGCGGACCTACCATGAGTTGCCGCCCTCGCCGCGCGAGATCAAGCCGCACCCCTACGGCATCGAATTCGGCATGTTGCTGAAGATGCTCCAGGATACGAAGAGCCATTCGCTCTCCGGCTTTCTCTCCAGCGATTTCTGCCGTGTGTCGCCGCAGCTGGCGGAGGAAATCTGCAAGGCGGCGAAGGTCTCGCCCAACATGAAGCCGCGGGATCTGAAAGGTCCGGCGGCCGAAGTCCTCTATCGGACGATTCAGAATACGAAGATCATGGCGCCGCCGACGAACTGCCTCTCACCGATCGGCGAGAAGGCGATTCTCTCCGGTCTCTACAAGCAGATCAAAGGCGAGTTCTACACAGCGGTAAGCCGACCGCCGGCCGTCTATCGCGGCAATCCCTTTGTCATCGAAGCAGGGTTGGCCTACGGCAACCGACCAGAAGATCAAACCAAGCCGAAGCAGCCCGCGATGCCGAAGGCGGAAGGCGAGCATGAGGAGGATGACTCGGAACTGGCCCGCGTGATCCGCTACGCGAACCGGGTGCCCTTGCTCTATCAGCAATCCGCCTGTTCCACGTTCAAAGCCGTGTTGAACACCACCTGGAAGAATTATGGCGTGACGCAGTCGCGCGGCGCCCTGCCCGGGGGCCCGATGGTTATTTTCGTCCACATGGCTTCAGTCTGGGTGCCGTTCACGAGCGAATCCAAGGAAGCCATCGCCGACTACGACGAGATCCAGAAGGAGATCACCCTGGCGCTGCGCGAATGCGGCAGACGCTTGGGGCTGTTTTTACGGCGGCGGGAACGGGCGGCGAGCGAATTCCGACGGCGCAATATCTTTGAACTCTATATCGAGGAAGTGGTCGATGCCTGCGATCGGCTGAAGGGCGGGAAGCTGCCCAAAGAACAACTCAAGGCCCAGCTTCAGAAAATCGCCACCTCGCGCACGGGCGGGCTGAAGACGGACGAGGCGCTGGGGAAAACCAACACGGGACCAGAAGGTCTGCCCCATTCGATCATTGTCACGGCGGAGGGCGTCGAAGGAGAAGTTGAACTGGCCTCGCAGGTTGAAGCCGACAAGACCGTGGTTGCTCCCGTCGACGTAAAGCAGGTCGAAGCACCCTCGATGGGGAAAGCCGCCCCGGTTCAGTCCGGAGCAGGGAAGTCTTCGAAGGCTCCGAAGGGCAAAGCGTCCCAGATGGCGCTGTTTGAGGAGAAGCCGACGGCCGGCAAAACCACCTCCGGTCAAGCTGCACCGCCCCACAAAGGGAAGAGACCGCACAAACGAACCCATGCAGCCGCCCCCCGGGGGAAGAAATAGGACAATCTATGACCACCAAGACCAGAAAGACGACCGCGGTCGAAAAGAAGCTCATCGGGCTCGCCGACATCGTGATTACAGCGGCGGAGCGGTCGAAAGACCCGACGTTCGCCATTCCCATTCGTGCCCTGTCCAACGTCTCGTTCAACGAGCGCAAGGGATTGATCGAGATGGGCAGCAGGAAACAGGCGCGATCGTTTTTCAATGTCGGGATGGCCAAGAAATTCATGCAGACTGTGCTGGTCGCCGACGCATTGTCGGAATTGCAGCGGGCCGACCTGACTACCTCGCTTCGAGAAATCTACTACCGGACGAAGCACACGATCAAAGACTCCCACGAAAACACCTTCGATACGCAGGATGAGTCGGATCCCGTGATCGAAGACCTCGAGGTGTCGCTCGCGGCGCTGCGCGAAGAGTTGCACGTGCGCGCGGAGAACAGCGGCAGCATCGTCGGGCCGGTCGTTTTCGGCGACGACGGCGATCGGGTGGATTGTGCGAAGCTCGGCAAGGGAGGGTATTCCGTGCCCTCGATCGTGGAGCCGGAATATCTCGAGATCCGCCGCTGCACCGCGGACTTCGTGCTGCTCGTGGAAAAGGGCACCCAGTGGAACCGGCTGTCGGAAGACAAGTTCTGGCGACGTTACAACTGCGTGCTGCTGACCGGGAACGGTCAGCCTCCCCGCGGTGTCCGCCGCCTCGCACGGCGGCTCCATGAAGAGCATCGACTGCCGGTGTATGTCCTGGTCGATAACGACCCCTGGGGCTACTACATTTACTCGGTTATCAAGCAGGGGTCGATCAATCTGGCGTTTGAAAGTCAACGGATGGCGATCCCGAAGGCCAAATTCATGGGTCTGTCGAGCGCCGATCCGGAACGGTACGAGTTGCCGCGGAACGTCGGCATCAAGCTCAACGACAAGGACATCGCCCGGGCGAAGGAATTGATGAACTACCAGTGGTTCCAAAAGCCGGCCTGGCAGGCGGAGATCAAGCGCATGCTCACGAGCGGGTTGAAGTACGAACTCGATGCGTTGGCGAACAAAGATTTCCAATACCTGACGAAGAAGTATCTGCCGAGGAAGCTCAAAGAGAGAGACTGGCTGGACTAAGCGCCACCTACGGTCCGCCTTCGCAACCCTGAGCCATCTCATCAGACAAACCGCCCCGCAGCGCGGCGCTTGATCGCCGCATCGAGTGAGGCGGGCACGGAAACCATGAAGACACTGCCTGCCTGGACTGCGCCCCTCCGAGATTGGCAGCGGCGCGCGCTCGCAGCGGTCCAGATCCATCAGTCCGAAGATTTTCTTGCCATGGCCACGCCGGCGGCGGGCAAGACACGTTTTGCTCTGCGCGTCGCGCACGAATTTATGACGAAGCGTTCGGCGGGGCGACTGCTGGTCGTCTGTCCTACAAATCATCTGCGCACCCAATGGTCGGAGGCCGCCGGAAAGATCGGCCTCCAACTCGATCCGGCGCTCACCAACGATCAGCCCTGCGAAGCCCCGGATTATCACGGGGCGGTTGTGACCTATCAGCAGGTCTGTCTTGCCCCGTCGATTTTTCAGCGAGCCTGCCGAAACAAGCGCACGCTGCTCATTCTGGACGAGTTGCACCATGCGGGTGACGGCAAAAACTGGGGGAAGGCGCTGCGATCGGCGTTCGAACCGGCGGTGTTTCGGCTGATCCTTTCCGGCACGCCCTTCCGCTCGGACAACAATCCGATTCCGTTCATCCGCTACGAGCAGGGAGAAAGCCGTGCCGACTTTGCTTATGGATACACCGACGCGATCAGGGACGGCGTCTGCCGCCCGATCGTCTTTCCCAGTTACGAAGGGGAACTCACCTGGCTGTCCGAAGGACGCGAACATACCGCGACCTTCGAAGACGGTCTGACGTTCGACCGGCAGCGGGAGCGGCTCAAGACTGCACTCCTGCAGGAGACCTGGCTGGGGCCGGTCATCACCGATGCCCATGCACAACTGACGCGGCTGCGAAAGCAGGAACAGCCGGATGCCGGAGGTCTGATCGTCAGCATGGACCAGGAACATGCGCGCTGGGTGGCGGATCTGGTCGGGAAAATCACCGGCACGAAGGCTGCGGTGGCGGTCTCGGACGATCCGGCCGCATCGAAGACGATCGAGACCTTTTCGGATCACAAACAACAGCAATGGCTGGTAGCCGTCAATATGGTCAGCGAAGGTGTGGACATCCCGCGCCTGCGCGTCGGCGTCTATGGCACCAACGTGCTCACTGAAATGTATTTCCGGCAGGTGGTCGGTCGGTTTGTCCGGATGCAGGAGGGTATCCCCAAACCACAACGGGCCTGGCTCTACCTCCCGAAGGACCCAATCCTGGTGCACTACGCCAGGCAGATCAAGGCCGAACGCGATCACGTACTGGAAGACATCATGCCTGCCGGTCAACGGGACCTCTTTGGCCGGGTCACCGTCACCAAGAACGAGTACATGCCACTGATGGCCGTGGCGAAGATGGATGCGTTGATCGGCGAGGAGGAGGCGATGGGTGAAGGAGACGCGCCAGCGCCGGCTGATGCGGCCATTTCGCTCCACGAGCAGAAACGCGATCTGCGCGATCTGCATCGCTTGCTGGTCGGATCCGTAGCTCGAAAGAGCGGAATCGATCATCGACGACTGAACGCCGAATTAATCGCGCGCACCGGGAGTCGCGTCGACCAGGCGACGACTGAACAGCTGCGGAAGCGTATTCAAGTATTGGAGCGATGGCAGGAACGGGGCTACGACGGAAAACGGTGAGGCGTCCAGTGGTCTGCCGGCTTCACGAGCGGATCATCCCGCCCGATGAAGCCGGTTTCCGGTTCGTCCGCCCCGGTGTGCCGGGCCGGTTTAATTGGCCGGCAGCATCCAGTAGAACCAGCCCAGAATAATGGGCGACACGATGTACGTCGCGGTCTTGCCGAACGTATCGTACACGCCATAAATCAAGATGGCGGCCATGATGGTGAAATACAACATCCCGATACCCCGGTAACCGGCGTTGTGCTCTGCTGCCAGAGCGAGGGCGGGGGATCCAAGAATCAGTCCGGCCGAGAGAGTTGCCATTCGTTTCATTGCGGTCTCCTTTGAATGAGGGTGATGGGTACGGCTCGAGGAATCAGGGGTATGATATGAGGTTCTGGTGCAGACATTACAACGCCCTCGTGGCGGCTATCACCAGGAGGGCGCATGGTTCTTCCTGAACGGCGGGCCATGAGGGTAACGACAGTTCCTAGCACGAAGTCACAGAACACCTCTTTGTCTACAATGCAGTGCCCCATGCTGCGCCTTCCGGCCCGGGAAGTCAAACCAGCAGCGGACAACGGCACCTCTTGCTTATTAATCCGACGGAAGGGCACAGTATCGTCAACTGCAATGTGTAACCCGCAAGAGACAGCCGATTGTCCAGTACCGGAACGCGTGACAGCATGACGGCCCCCTCGACTGCTCAGCAGCCTTCCATTCTGATTGTCGACGACGACATCGACATCGCCCTCGCGATGCACGATCTGTTTTCGCATGCCGGGTTTCGCGTCGAAGCCGCGCACAGCGGCGCCGATGCCGTGGCGAAAGCCCGCTACCAGAAATTTGATGCTGTGCTGCTGGATGTCATGCTGCCGGATACGGACGGACTGTCAATTCTCCCGTTGCTCCGCGCCATCGACTCCACGCTTCAGGTCATCATCGTCACAGCATTTGCCGACGTGGCCAAAAAACAGGCTGCGTTGAGCGCAGGAGCCTTCGCATATGTCACCAAGCCGTACGATACGGAAGACTTGAAGGCGCTGGTGCGACGGGCGATCGGCCTGAAACATCTTTCCGGAGAAGCTGCCGCGGCGAAGGAGGCGCTCAGCGCGAGTGAAACACGCTTTCGTGAAGTGGTGGAGACGGCTCCCGACGCCATCGTGCTGGCCGACGTGAACGGAAACGTGCTGTCCTGGAACGCCGCGGCGTCATTGCTGTTCGGGTATGCGACCGGCGAGATTCTCGGTCAACCCCTCACGATGATCATGCCGGCGCGCTATCGCGACAGTCATCTCCAGGCGCTCGAGCGCGTCAGAGCCAGCGGAGAAATGCGGCACAAAGGCAGCGTCATCAAGGTGCACGGCCTCCGGAAGGATGGCAGGGAGTTTCCGATCGAAATCTCCTTGAGCAGCTGGAGCTCCCACGGCCAACGCTTCTTCTGCGGCATTCTTCGGGATGTGACGGCTCGCGAAGAAGCCGAGACGTATCTTCGCCGGCAGCAAATCGAACAGCAGGCGCTGTTGGATTTGATTCCCGCGATGGTCTGGTACAAAGACATACAAAACCGGATTCTCCGGGTGAACCGGCGCGCGGCTGATTCCTTACAGAAATCCGTCGAGGAGATCGAAGGGCAATCGACGTTCGACTTGTACCCGGAAGAAGCCGAAAAATATCACCGGGACGACCTCGAGGTGATTAATTCAGGCCAACCGAAGCTCGGCATCGTCGAGTTGTACCGGACCGGAAGCGGGAAAAAGCTCTGGGTGCAAACGGATAAGGTTCCTTATCGCGACACCGATGGCACCGTGCTGGGAGTGTTGGTATTCGCTCAGGACATCACGGAGCGGAAGCAAACGGAGGAAGCACTCCGCGCGAGCGAGGAACGCCTGCGAGTCGTGGTCGAATCGTCTCCGAACGGGATTGTGACGGTGAACGAAGACGGGACGATCGTCCTCGTCAATCAGGCCCTGGCGGCCCTGTTCGGCTACGATCGACAGGAATTGCTGGGCCGGTCGGTCGACCTGCTTGTTCCCGAGCGGTTTCGGGCCAGGCACCCGGAACACCGCCGTGAATTCTTTTCCCATCCGGCCATGCGCAGGCTAGGGGAGAACCGTTTCCTGATGGGATTACGCAAAGACGGCTCGGAATTTCCTATCGAAATCGGTCTGGCTCCTCTTGCCACATCCGAAGGGCTTCACGTCACGGCGTCGATCGTCCATGTGACTCCTCGAGACAGTGCACCATCGCCGTCACAATCCTGACGAGGTCCGGTCGCGCTTTGGCGGTTTTATCGGCAGCTGTACATAGAATTGACTGCCTTCCTGCAGCTTGCTTTCCACCCAGATCCGCCCCCCGTGCAGCAGCACCAGAGTTCTCGTAATGTAGAGGCCGAGTTGAGCCCCCTTGCTCGAGGGAATCGAAGAATGGATACCAGAAAACTGGTCGAACACGCGGGGGATGTCGGCCGGCGGGATTCCGCAGCCTGTGTCAGACACGATAAACAATACCTCTTCGTCCGATGCACGACGGCACTCGATCGTGACGGTGCCGAGCGCCGGGGTAAATTTGACGGCGTTCCCGGCAAGATTCCACAAGATTTGCTCGAGCTTGTCGGGATCGCCCACTATCGTCGGCAGGTTCTCTTCGGTTCTGGTGATCACCCGGATCTGTTTGGCCTCGGCCATGGCGCGGAGGTTGTCGCCGACCACGCGCACGAGATCGGCCAGGGAGACCGGTTTGGGAATTAACGGCGCGCCTCCCATTTCCAGCCCGGACCAGTCCAGTAGCTGCGCGATCAAACGTGTCAGCCGTTCCAGACTGAGCTGAATTCTGCGCAGGTAATCCGACTGGCGTTCGGTCAGCTCACCCGTTACCCCTTCGAGCATGTTGTCGACAAACCCCTTGATCGCCGCCAGGGGAGTGCGCAGTTCATGCGCAACGACCGACAGGAATTTTGTGCGGACTTGATCCCGTTCCGTCAGCCGCTGATTCGCCGACTGTAATTCCTCTTTGCCGCGTTGAATCGTATCGTGATGGCGCCGCGCTTCGGTAATGTCTTCGAAGGCGTTAATGATCACGACTTCGCCGTTCTTCTCGCCCAGGATTGCCGAGGTACAACGTCCCCAGAAGTGCGTGCCGTCCTTCTTCTTGAATCGAGCTTCGAAAACCCGGTGGCCGGCCTTCATTAGCTCGATGCGCCGCTGCCGGTCCGCCGGATCCGCATAATGCGAAGCGGCCGCGAGCCGGAGAAATTCCTCTTTCGATTCATAGCCGAGAATGGTCCAGGCTGCGGTATTGAGATCCAGGACTCTGCCGTCAACCGTGCTGATGGCGATGCCGATGGGGACGGTTTCGATGACGCTGCGCCACTTTTCTTCGGAAAGGCGCAAGGCATCTTCCACTCTTTTTTTATCGCTAATGTCCTGAATATAGGTGAGAAAGTGGATCAGTCGGCCTTCGGCGTCGTAGACGCCGGAGCAGTTGAGGTAGACCCAAACGATTTTCCCGTCTTTGCCGGTGCACCGCTGTTCCAGTTCAAATGACTTGATCTCGCCTCGAATCAAACGCTGGCATTGACTC
>DATGEA010000104.1:0-19595 GCA_035310605.1 Nitrospira sp.
CATTGCCGCACCTGTGGAGGCGACCTCCGAACTCCAAAACGGCACGCATTCTTTCATCATGAGGTCCGATATGGTGAAGGCAAAGATCAAATTGCAAGGGAAAGGCGATGACTGGCAAGTGAAGGACACAACGATCGATTATGATGGCCAAGAGGTTCAGCGACTCGGCCCGATCGATCAGATGATGGAATACGAGGAGGCAATCAAAGAAGCCAAGCGCTGGACGATGCTCATGATCAGGGGAAGAAACCGAAAGGAAACTGAAGAAGACATCATCTGGGACATTGCGCCTTCGTTGCCGCCAAAGCACATTCCGAAGCTGTAATGCTCTATCCACCGTCATCGTTGAGCCAATGAGTGAACACACCGATTCAGTCGGGTCGGCAGAACAGAGATTCATGGACGAACCGCTTGTTGAAGTGCTGATTCTTCCATTCGAGGGAACCCCACAACGGGACCTTGAGGCATTGATCGAAGACCTCGCATTGCTCGGCATCCAGGCCACGCTCCTCCCGCAGGCGAGCATCGTGGCGCCTGGCTATAACCGCCAACGGCGGCAATATAACGCGGAGATTCTCCTGGATCGCGTGAGGCTCGCACCGGGGCACTGCATCCTCGGCGTGACGAGCCGGGACCTGTATGTCGAGGGTCTGCATTTTGTGTTCGGCCTTGCCGACAGCCCGGGAAAGGCCGCGGTAATTTCCCTCCATCGCCTCCGTGGCGGCGGAGACGACACGTTATTCCGTCAACGAGCGGTCAAGGAAGCCGTTCATGAACTCGGGCACACGCGTGGTCTTGGCCACTGTGCCGATCCCGAGTGCGTCATGGCATTCAGCAATTCGCTAGCCGACACAGACCGCAAGGGCAAAGAGTTCTGTGCGCGTTGCGCGTACAAACTCCGTGCGCATTAAGCCCGGACGATCCTGTAGGAAAGGCCCAGCAAGTTGCCGAAGTCGTCTACCAAGACGAAACCGGCGGTGTTTCCCAAGGGTGGTTTGGCCGCCTCTATTCCCTTTCTCGCTGATCCAAGTAGATACTCCCCAACTGGAGAATCCTGATGGCCGCCGCCTCGTCCAAGGGCGTTCGAATAGAAATGTAACGGCAATCCTGGCTCAGTTCTTCAAACACCCCCAGCCCCAGGGTGTCGTTCGCCGAATCGTGCAGACCGACCAGGAGACCGGTCAGATCTTCTCTGCATAACAGGCTGGGTTGAAGGAGAGGCGACGCGCTTGCCGTCTTCACCCACGACCGCCCGCCAGGGGGCGCCAGTATAGAGAGCTGCTCGGCTTCAAGCACGAGCGTGTGAGCCATTGCGAAATACGCAGCAAACCGATCTGCTCGATAACGAGCCCGCTCAGCCGGGGTTCGGGCGCGCGCTGACGGGGCGACCTCAAGTCGATGAATCCTGAGTCCCGGCCGTCCTGCTACCACTGCTAACAGCGGCTCCAACTCCTTGCCTCGTTGAAGAGCCATGAGGTGTCTTGGGCCAAGGAGCTCGATCTTCCGAAGCTTCAACTGGAATCCTGGTCCCTGATCGATCAGGCCGGTCGTATCAACAAGCACAGTACCGACACCAGACCGGATTGCCGCATCGACCAACCGTTTGGTCCCGGCCAGTATTTGGAGCAGGTGGCCAGGCGGCGAGACGGACCCCACGAAGAAGAGGCTATGGCTGGGAAGACGGTCGACCCTGAAGTCAGAAGTCAGGCTCTCTTGCAAGATGGCAAGGGCAACCGTGGTTGGAGGACCGATGGTCGACTGGCCGATATCAGCATCGACGATGGCGACCGGGAGCTTGCCGGCCTGAACCAACTGCCGCGTGGCGGCACTGACCCATGTGGTCTTGCCGCTGTCCGACGCTCCGATTACCACGGCGATGCCGGGATCGCCGGTCAGGGCCTCAGAAGCCTCTGTCCAGGTGTGTGGGAACGGAGGCAAAGAAGTGAGGACGGTTTCACGAACCATCATGAAGGATCCGGGCGAGTTGCCTGAGTACGTCAGAACAGTGGATACGGAGGTTGCTCGAAAGCATGTTGCTTCATCGCTGTTCGAACAAGGTGATTTCCCACTCGCCGGACGGAGTATCGTGCCGCAAGATGTACAGGCCACCGTCGCTACCACGAACCTTGAAGTAGCGGTGGTCTCGGCCCGGCCAACGATCGAATATCTCAGCGACCTCGATACGACGGTTGCCGACGCAGAACGCGAAGGGCACCTCATCGCCTCGGTGGCCTGGGTGGCATTCGACCCTCACCGTCACCGGCCTGTTCATCGTGTCTTTCCGACCGGCACCAGATAGAGCGGGTCCTCTTGCCCGTCGAGCCTCAGCACATCTTTCACCCCCTTGTCATCGAAGGCGCCGAGCACCACGGTGCCCAACTGCAACGACACGGCTTGCAGGTAGACATTCTGGGCCGCATGGCCTGCCTCCATGTGGACATACCTAAGGCCTCGCTCGCCATACTTTCCGGTGACCCGCTCATAGACCGCGCACAGAACCAGGATAGCGGGTGCCTCCGCGATTGAGGGCTGGTCATAGGCCGCACGAACGAGCGCCTGGCGTTTATCCCCGTCGGCGATTCGATGCAGCATATGCCCACGCAAAACATAGTAATACAGACCCGCGGAGAGCCCTTGGACATTCCCCGCAACTGCATACACCTCCAGTGGGTACAACGCACCAGCGGATGGCGCGGTCCGGAACCCTGCTCGATTGGTGATGCCCTGAACAGCCCAGAGGAGTTGGCCGAAATCATCGAGTGCCAGCGGCACGTCTCGAAATTCCCTGACGGATCGCCGCTTCAGCAAGGCCTGTTCAACCGATGTCGTACTCTCATACCGGAGTTTCGGCAACGTGACCTGCTCATCGCGCAGGCCGGCCTTCACGGAACGGAGTGCCATGATCCACCCTCTAAGGTTTCGATCGGCACCATGCGATGTCGCACGGTAGATGCGAATCACGCAGACCCAATCAGCTCGTCACCTCATCGCTTCAACGCCTCACCTGCCTCGCCGCAGGCCAGGCAGGTCGTCGCCGTGGGCATGGCCTGCAGTCGAGCAACCGGAATGTCCTTGCCGCAGCGCTCACAACGCCCATACGAACCGGTCTCAATTCTCGTGAGAGCGAGGTCGATCGCTTCAATTTCTCTCTTTGCCCGTTCATCCAAACGATCGAGCAAACGTACCATGGTTTCTGTCTGCCCTCGCTCTTCAGCTTCACGCTCTACATCCGTCTCGAGCCACAGCAGATCCTCTTCCGTCTGTGCGGCCTGACGAAACAGCTCCCGCCGTTGCGCGAGCAGCTTGACGCGAAAGTCCTGTAACGGCAGCATCATTCCCTTCCTCCCTCTCCTACTCAAGAATCGGTTGTTTCTCTTGCTACTTCCTTTTTCATGGATCTTTGCTATTCCATCGCGGCTGAGGTGCGAAGGTCCAGGATTTGTGGACCGGAGAGGCATTCAACGTGGAAGCGCCGGCCCGTGCCGAACGTCTCAGCCTCGGTCTCTCCCGGCGGACCGTCCGCGTTCCCCGTATCTCCGACGAGGAGCGAACGATATACTGCCCGGCCTTTGCCGTGATCGATACGTTCCCGACTCGCTGCAAGTGAGCGATCTCACGCCAGACTTCATACCAGGGAAAGTCACCGCAGGAAAGGATCAATTCGTCAAGATCACATTGCGGCTCACAGCGCACGATTTCAAGAATCCGTTCAACTAGTAGCTTATGGTTAATCATGGCCAACTCCCTACATGGTCTCCCAATGTGCTTACTCAGAGATGCCAGAGCATCCACCATGTCACGACGGCCGAGGGATCGAGGCTCCGGGGAGGCAGAAACCCGGCGCCATAACAGCTTCGAACAACCGGTTCGGAGGACCTAGGGCTTCACCTTCACCTGTGGAGCAGCACTGCGGATATACGCGATCAGATCCCGTACCTGCGCATCGGTGAGAGTATCCTCCCAATTGTGCATCCCGAGAAATTTCTTGCCCTGCTTGATGGTCTTCTCCAATTCGGCCTCATCTTTGAGTCGGGATAAGTACGTGCGAAAGTCCGCTGGCGGAACACCGAGTGAAGCCGCATCGGGCCCTTTTCCATCCAGAGCCGGTCCATGACAGCGGAGACAGTTTCGTTGATAGAGCCGCTCCCCTGTTTGAATCGCACTCAGTCGAGTCTGGGCCAGCACCGATGAACTCGTGAGCATCAATGAGATCATCGCGATCCAAAGGAGTCTCGTGGTCATGGCGTCCTCCCTTACTTCAACGTATCTTTGCCCAACACAAACGGTGTGCTCGCCTGCACCTCCGCTATAAGCTTCGACAGTGTGCCGCACGCGATCAGTGGCCTCCGCTCGGCGGGGTTCCCTGTCGACCGTGCATCATCTCCTGCATCCGCTTCTCGTGTGCGGCTTTCGCTTTCTCCCGCTGTTCGGGTGTGAGAACCGCCAACGCATCGCGCCGGGCCTTGTATGCCGACATCCGCAGTCCAACTTCCAGCATCTCGCTCTGATTCACTTTGGCTTCAATGGCGGATAGTTCGGTTTTCTCCTCTTCTACCAGCGCAAGCAATTCGCGTTCAGCCACTCGTATCTCTGCCTCGGCTTTGATCCGAGCGCGATCATAGTCCAGGTCGATGGCTTTGAGCTTTTTCACCTGCTCCTCTGCCAACCCGATCTCTTTCTGGTGTTTCAACAGGTGATGAAGATGGTCCGCCGCGTGGGCATGAGGCCCCATCATCTCCGCGCAGCACTCATGACCCGGCAAATAGGAGTGGGAATATCCATGTCCCGAATCCGCCAGGCTTGGCCGCACGCCGAGTCCCAGCGCAGTGATTATGGTCAGGATACGGAACAACAGTTTCGTCTTCATGGTGCCTCCTGGTTGTGGAAGGAAGATCATCGCGTCATCGCGATACGGGGGGCTCTCGTGCGTCCCCGACGGGCTCCTCGTTCGCACTCCTGAGGCTTTCGTGACAGTGTCGGCACAGTATGCCCATGACATGTGAATTGGCAAAAACAAGCGCGAGGCATTGGCATCGATCGCATTGCACTGGCTTGCTCGTGACCGACAATTGTGCACGAAGGTGTCTGGGCAAATAGGCTGCTTCTTTCCGCAAGTCCGTCAATCGTCGATGACAGCCCGCACAGATCATCCCCACTGCGGGCGAATCAAACACGAGGACTGGAACGAGTTTCCGGCAGTAGAGACAGCGCACCGGCCGCGCATGTTCGGGTTGGTTGTGACGCTCGATGACCTGGTTCATACGTGTCCCTCCGGGCTTATGCGCTCGCGTTCATATGATGACCCTCGATCTTCTTCATCGGTTTGTGAAGCGCTTCTGTGACGACGACGCCTTTTTCTCGTTGCCGCCCATTCCTTGTATTCAGAGCATTGACAATGCCACGGCGGCTGAGAGATCAATGCCACCGAATATGAATGCAATGACCATAGGTTACGCTCTCAGTCAGAGGGAATAGACATCGAGAGGAAGGCTGAGCACTGGGGTGTTTTAGGCCAAAGGAACCCGGTGAATTGTCGCCAATTGCCTCAGGCCAACGACTACACATTCTCTTTCAGACGGGAGGGCGTGGCGCTCTTGTTGCAGCAGGCGAGATCATGCCATCTCGGGAATCGGTAAGAGAGTCTCTTTCTCATAGCGAATACACGCCGAGATCTCAGAGTCGTGGGAGTTGACCAATAATTGTTGGAGACTTGGAAATCCCGGTGATAGAGAGGAACGAGGCAGCCTGGTCATGAACGACTACTTGGTGCGCATCTTCACCAAAGAGGGGAACATCAGGGGCCTGGCCTGCGTCACCTCCAACCTGGTCGAAGAGGCCCGCCGCCGCCACGGCACCTTTCCCACTGCTTCGGCGGCCCTCGGGCGCGCCTTGACCGGCGGCGAATTGTTCGGCGCCCTGCTGAAAACCGGACAGCGAGTCGCTCTCACGTTCGAAGGGAATGGCCCGCTGAAACGGATTATCGTAGAGGCGGAGAGCAACGGCGCAGTGCGAGGCTATGTGGAGGTGCCCGACATCTACCTGGTCAGGGAAGATGGGAAGCTGGATGTGGCCGGCGCTCTGGGACGGACTGGCTCGCTGACCGTCACCAAAGATCTCGGGCTGAAGGAATTATCTAAAAGCGTGGTCCCGCTCTACAGTGGCGAGATTGCGGAGGACCTGGCGTTCTATCTGACCGAATCGGAGCGGATTCCGTCAGCGGTGGGACTTGGCGTCTACGTCGAACCCGACAGACATGTGTCCGCTGCCGGCGGCTTTCTGATCCAGACCCTTCCTCCCAAGGACGAAGAGATGATCGATACATTGATGGAGAGACTCGGCCAACTCCCGCCGCTCACACAACTCCTGCGCGAGGGGAACAATCCGGAACAGATACTGGAGATCTTGTTCACCGGTATCCCTTACGACACTCTGGAGAAGCGAGCGCTCGCCTTCCACTGCTCCTGCACCCGCGACACCATCGAACGAATGCTCATCTCTCTCGGCCAGAAGCAGTTGACCAGGATGATGAAGGAGCAGGATACGACCGAGGTGAGGTGTGAGTTCTGCAGCCGACGTCATCCCTTCAGTCGCGAAGTGCTGATGAGCCTGATAGCACAGAAGAGCCCTTGAGGGGCCAGCCAAGCCGGCCACTCTTTTCTTCATCCTTCATCTGGACACTCACGTGAAACTTTCGAAGCGATTTCAACTCCGGCTCCATCCTATCCCACCCTATAATTTTGAGCTCACCGTTCAAAAGCCGGCAGGCTGGTCACTCTTCACGCCCTTCGAAGTGTACGAACAGGGCGCACTGTGGACGGCATTCCACCTCGACGACACGTTGATCGGCCTGAAGCTCCGATCCACCGGCACGATCCGGCGCCCCCTCATCCTGATCGATGTGTTTACCAGGCGACCCTGTCCTGAATCACAACGGAGAGCGATTCAGGACGCACTCGCCGCCCGGCTGGCCGTGTCGGAGGATCTTTCCGGGTTCTACCGGATGGCCAGACGCGATCCCATCCTGCGTCATACGCTCGCCAGTCTCTATGGCATGCATGACACAGGGCCCAGCCATCTCTTTGCTGCCGCCACGCTGGCGGTGCTGCTCCAGATGGCACCGCTGAAGCGGAGTGAACAGATGATGGATTGTGTCATCCGAAACTTCGGGGAGCTGGCGCAATTCGACGGACGACACATTCGCGTCACGCCGACGCCTCGACAGATCGCGAAGGCAGGCGCGCAGGGTCTCCGCCGATGCAGACTCGGGTATCGGGCTAAATACCTCGTCCGGATTGCACGAATCCTGGCAAAAGGCGAATTCCCGACCCTGGAGGCGCTCGCGCGACTCTCCGCCGAAAACGCCAAGGCCAAGCTCCGGGAACTGCCCGGTATCGGCGACTATTCAGCCGACATCATCACGCCTCACAATTCGTTCCCGATCGATGTTTGGTCAGCGGACGTCTTCGGCAAACTGTTTTTCGGACGGGAGCCGAGGGCCGGTCGGCAGGCCATCGACCGCATCAAAGCCGAGGGCTTCAAGAGATGGGGGGAACATGCCTGGCTCGGGTTCTTCTATGTCGTCCAGGACCTCGAAGGACTCTCCGAGAAGCTTGGGATCCGACTCAGACTCCAGTAGCCGCATGTGAAGTTTCCTCGCCGAGGTCGTGGTGATGCCTTAGGCGATGACACAACATCATCAAAAATGACTCCGGACCCTTTGTCTTGCCTTCGCCAATTCCCGCATGCGAGATGATCCTCCTGCTCAGTACAGATCACCCAGCGACCGATGTTCCAGGAGCCGTTTGAGCGCCCCGGCAATAACAGTGGCGATGGAAACAATCTGAAAGCGAGGCCAATCCTTGGGAATTCCAGCGACGGTATCAGTGACCAAGACCTTTTTCACCGCTTCGTGCATCAGCTTCTGACGTGCTCCAGCCAGTAACAGTCCATGTGTGGCCGCGATGATGAGTTCCGGACGAGCACCGGCCTGGAGAAGCGCCTCAATGCCGGACGCAATCGTGCCTCCGGTCGAGATCATGTCATCCACGATGAGGCAGGTCTTGCCGGCGACATCGCCAACCAGATGGGTCACCTGCGTTCCTGTGCCGCTCTCTCGTCGCTTGTGGAGGACCGCGACCGTTCCTTTAAGGCGAGCCGCGTAGTCAGTGGCCATCCGAAGCGCGCCGGCATCCGGCGCCACGACCACCACTCCGGGCGGAACCTCTTCGCGCAGGTAGGTCGAGAGGTGGGGCACAGCCGTCAGCGGGTCAACGGGAATGCGAAAAAACCCTTCGATCTGCGGAGCATGGAGGTCGACCGTCATCACGTGATGAACCCCCACTGCCTCCATCACGTCCGCAACCATCCGTCCCGTAATCGGCTCGCGCCGGCCATGCCGCTTGTCCGACCGTGCATAGCCCAGGTATGGCACCACCGCCGTGATGCGCGCAGCCGCAGCCCGCCGACAGGCATCCGCCAAGGCCAGCAACTCAACGAGATGGTCGTTCACGGGAGGTGAAAGCGGCTGCACGAGAAAGACTTCTTTTCGTCGTACCGACTCCAGCAGCCGAACAGAGGTCTCTCCGTCCGGAAATCGCTCGATCGCGCAGGCGCCCGGAAACATTCCCAGATCCGCCGCGATCGCAGCCGTCAAATCAGGGTTTGCTGTGCCCGCAAAGATGACGAATTCTTTTGGCACGTGGACGCCTCCCCCTCTGAAGTTCCGTACCCAGTTCCTTCCACAACTCAAGCCCTCGTATCGCCCGCTACCCCTTGACGCACACGAGTGGTTCGAGCCTGGCCACCTTCCGCGCCAGATTCGCTTCGTCCGCCGCGTCGACCACCTCGCTGACATCTTTGTAAGCCCCGGGCGCTTCTTCGGCGATGCCACGCATCGACGGGCTGCGGATCAGAATGCCGCGGGTCGCCAAGTCCTTTACCACGTCACGGCCATGCCACTGTCGAAGCGCATGATGCCGGCTCATGCTGCGCCCGGCTCCATGGCAGGCGGATCCGAACGCCAGCTTCATGCTTGCCTCCGTGCCCGCGAGCACATAGGAGGCCGTTCCCATCGTTCCGCCAATCAGAACCGGCTGCCCCACGGCCCGCAGTGACGGTGGAATGTCTGGATGGCCGGGACCAAAGGCCCTCGTCGCGCCCTTGCGATGGACGAAGAGGCGAGTGGGCGTCCCGTCGATGACATGTTCCTCGACCTTGCAGGTGTTATGAGAGACGTCGTACAGGAGCGAGAGCGTCGCCTGCGGCAGCAGGTCGGCGAAGACCAGCCTGACGAGATGCGTAATGATCTGACGATTGGCGAGCGCACAGTTGATCCCCGCGCGCATCGCCCCGAGATACTCCTGCCCCACTTCCGAATTGATCGGGGCGGACGCCAATTCTCGATCCGGCAGTTCGATATGGTGCCGCGCCGCGCTGATCGCCATGCTCTTGAGAAACTCGGTGCCGATCTGATGCCCGAGCCCGCGCGAGCCGCAATGGATGCTCACGACGAGGTCGCCTTCGCGGATTCCGAACGCCGACGCCACCTCCGCCTCAAACACGGTCACGACCTGTTGTACCTCGAGGTAGTGGTTCCCCGAGCCGAGCGTCCCCATTTCATCCTGCTGCCGTTTCTTGGCGTAATCCGACACGCGATCCGGTTTCGCGCCGACCATGCAGCCGCGCTCTTCGATGAACTCCAAGTCTTCGTGCGTCCCGTAACCATTCCCCACCGCCCAACTCGCGCCTCCGGCAAGCATGGCGTCCATCTCATGCCGATCCAAGTGCACCTTCCCGGTGCTTCCCACGCCGGCGGGAATGCGACGAAACAAGGTCTCGGCCAGCAGTTCTTTCACCGGCTGCAGATCCTCGACCGTGAGTCCCGTGCGAAGCAAACGGACGCCGCAGGAAATGTCGAAGCCCACGCCGCCGGCGGACACCACCCCTCCGAGATCGGGATCGAACGCGGCGACCCCGCCGATGGGAAACCCGTAACCCCAATGGGCATCAGGCATGGCATAGGAAGCCCGGACGATGCCGGGCAGCGTGGCGACGTTCGTCACCTGCTCGTACACCTTCTCGTCCATGTCGCGAATCAGGGCTTCGCTGGCATAGATCACACCCGGCACCCGCATCCTGCCCCGGGGCGAAATGTGCCATTCGTCGCGCCCTCGTCGTTTCAATAGATTAAGATCCATGCCCGCCTCATGTCTTACCGCTCCCTACACATCCACCACGCATTGTGCAATCCACCGCCCCTGCTCGTCCTGCTTCACCGCTAGCTCGGTGTAGGTCGCACCTTTCACTTCGACCGCCGGTTGATGACGCGCCACCTCCACCGGCTCTCCCCATGCCGTCGCCTGCAAAGAATGGTCGTTGATGCGCACAGCGAAGCGGCTGAAGAGCATCTTGCGCGTGGCCATTTCATAGACGAGCGCATTCAGCCAATCCACCAGCAGCAGTTCATCATCAGGCGCCTCACAGGCGATCGACACCGGTTGTGTCGCGACGACAGACTCTGGCTCCGTGACCACGGCGGTCAAGGCCAGCCCCGCCCCTTCAAATGCTGCCTCCTTGGTCAAACCGATTCCTCTCACCCCCATATCGGCCTCGTGCGGAAAATGTTCCCAGTGTGTTTCCATAGTTTCGAAACGAGGAGACTGCCAACGCCAACTGTGAGAGCGTTACCGGTTATTTCACGCTGATGGTCCCTGCCTTCTCCTCGACTTCCATCGCGGTCCGGAAGGCTTTGCACTTGGCCTGCATGGTTCGTTTGAGAAACTGCCATTCCTGCTCATGGGCTGACCGGACGCCGAGATCCTCAATGCAAACAGGATGGAGCCTGACATGCGCGATCCGGCCTCGCTCCACTTCGAGCACAAACAGAAACGACAGGTCGTTCCGCTCGTCCTTGTCGACCATGTAGTCGTCGACGAAATCACCCGTCGAATACATGATCGCTCTTCCTTTGTAGAGTTCGATTCCCTGCGGAGTATGGTTGGAATGGCCCCAGTAGAGGTCCGCCCCCATGTCGATGAGATCATGCGCTAACGCCTGGATCGCGCGGGAAGGGGCACCCCAATTGGGACCGACATGCGCACTGACAATGACCAGCTCCGCCTGCCGCCTGACGAAGGAGAGCGCCTGCGCGATGCGCGACCGATAGGGTTCCGCCAACCCGCGGTCCTGATAGCCCACGTAGTTCACGCCCGGTTTCGTCCCGGTCGCTTCCCACTCCGCCTCATTATCGGTCAGAGCAACGACGGCGACACGACCGTCCGGCAGTCCGAACAGGGCCGGTGTGAGCGCCTCCTCCAACGTCGCGCCGGCGCCGGTCCGTTTGATTCCGGCCCTGTCAAGCAGCTTCACGCAATCCAACAATGCGTCGGGGCCGTAGTCCAACACGTGATTGTTCGCCAGCGTCACCCCATCGATCTTCGCTGCTTGAAGAACATCAATGGCCCGAGGACGGGCTCGAAAATGAAACGCTTTGGTCTGCGGACGCCACTCCTCTCCTCGATCGCTAATGACACATTCCAAATTGATGAGCCGGCAGTCGGTGGCCAAGATGATCGGGAGGATGTCGCCCCACAGGGCGTCGGGACGGACGGAACGGTTTTGGATCACGTACTGATCGACCAACCGTCCCAGCATCACGTCGCCGGTCAAGGCAATCTTCACCGCCACACCTTCGATCCTTTTGCTTCCTGCCTATGGACCGTTCTGGACTGCCCGCGAAGGTGGATGGGGATCCACATGGACCTGCAGGCCTCCGATCCGCGCTTCCGTCACAGGCTCGCCGGAGGCTGGCTCATCACCTGATTGCGCCTCCAGGCTAAAGTCTCAATACGGCTCTTCACCTCTTCCGGATCAGAGACACCCCGTAATGTGAGCAAGCGATCGGTGGTTCGCGAGTGAATAATTAGCGTGCCGATCCCGAAGAAATCGGCGACAACGCCTTGCCGGACCGTCACCTCGCTGATCTCGCTCAGAGGAGTGGATTGAATTTCGCGTCCGGTATAGCCGTTTCGCACCGTGATCTGATCGGCGGTCAGACAGTACCAGGCCCAGCGTCGCAACAGCACCGCCCAGAGAATCAGGATCCCGGCCCCCCACAACCACATCTCCCAACCTTCCACGCCGAATCGAAAAAACATCGCGGCACGCAGAGCGGACACGGCGCTCAAGAGATAGAGCCAACTGAATTGCGCCCAGGAGGGAAAGGCCTCCCAGACTACCCGCGGCGCCGGCACCGTCTTGTCAACCAGGTGAAGCGAGGCCATCGGGCCACCTCTCTTAATAGGTTGAGGTTAAGGCCAAAGCTGAAGTCAGACATCGCGAGTCTTCTCTCTTCCTCAACCTGAACCTCGACCTCAGCCTGCCTCATACCCGCTAGAGCCAGTCGCGTTCAGCTTTTTCAGCCCGTTCTCCCCAGAGCATGCCGGGCGGAACGTCCGCAATGGAATAGGCCCCAGATTCAAGCTGCGGCAGCGCCCGGGCTGCCGCAAGCATGACTTGGGCGGTCAGCAGCGTTTCGTCAAAGCGCGCTTCCAACAGGAAATGTTCGTGCCCTGGTCCTGTTGAAGGCCCTCGCCGGTCAAGGAGCACCCCCCGCCCTTCCTGCTCAAGCGCCGCGAGCTGCTCGACGACAAACACCTGGGTCTCTTCTCCGACGAACAGGGGGTCGGCACGAATGGCCTCGGTGATCCGCTCTGCATCCGCTCCCTTTTCCAATTCGACATAGACATACCGTTGCAACCTGCCATCGGCCGCCCGGACTTCGGCGCACAGCGCATCCTTCACGCCCTGCACGGTCCGCGCCATGATCGTGTGGCGAAGGCTGGCTCCCGGCCGACGCGTCGTCTCGGTCATGCCTCCTGGTGTAAGCAGCGCGAACCAGGATCGAAACACCGACAGCGCGCCGGGATCCCACCCCGCTCCCACAATTGCGACGGTTTTATGATGGAGCGCCGCTTTATGGACGGCTTCCTTATGTGCGTGGAATGCGTCTCCATGGAGCGTGGCGCAGTCCACGATTGGAATTCCATGGTGAAGCATCTGGGATGCAGCGTCTGCCGCGGCGTTGGTGGGCACACAGATGAGGGCCCCTTGCACATCTCTCGCTTGACCTATGCGGGCCACAACCGGGACATATCCGAGCGGCTCGGGAACTGTGCCTCCCACGCTCGTCGGCCGGCGCACGATGGCGGCCAGGCTGAGGTCATGAGTGCGGACGATTGCCTCTGCGCAAGCCTGTCCGACCCGGCCAAAACCCACGACCGCAAGACGCATCGGTTTCCTCGTTTCCATCATCCCTCACTCCAGAAGAGAATTTCCGGCGCGCGCCGCTGAACCGGCGGAGTCTCTCCGCCCGGATACCCCACGACGACCGGAAATACCGGAACATAGTACTCCGGAATGCTCAGACTCCGTTTGATCCTGGCCTGATTCAGCCACGGACGGGCGAAACCGATGGGGCAGGTGCCCAATCCCATGGCATAGGCGGCCAACATGAGATTTTGCGCAGCGAGGCTGCAATCTTCCTCGCCGTTATGCGTATCCGGTTTCGCACAGATCATGATGAGCGTCCCCGCCCGATGGAAGATATTGTATTCAGGATCGGCGATCATGTCGCGATACCTGGCCAAGGGAGAATCGGGCTTCAGACGCTTCAAGACGTAGGCCTTGATGCGTTTCGACCAGGTGGCGAGCTGCTTCGAGTCTTGAACGACGCCGAACGCCCAGGGTTGCTCGTTCATCGAACTGGGAGCCTGGATCGCAGCTTGGATGAGCGCTTCGACGGTTGTCTTGTCGACCGGTCGGTCGATATAGGTACGCACCGCGCGGCGGTTGTAAATCGCTTCCATGACGTCCATCGCATCCCTCCATCAAGCAGCGAGCGCAGCGCGAGACGTCTCGAATCCGAAGAGACGCCGGTCTCGCGAGCCAGGGAACTCGCCGGGGCACCCCGCAGCCTGCTAGGTCGAGGATCGAAACTTCCGCAGACCAACTAATCCTGCCAACTCGTGCAGCTTCTCGTGAATCGATTCATTATTATAGGTCTGAATATCGGCAAGCGCCTGGCAATAGTCCGTAAGCGCGGCCAGCCATTGGTTCTGGTTCTCGCAATTCACCGGTCCGCTGCGTGCCTGACCGATCAGCACCGACGCCTGCCGCAACCTCTCTGCAGCCTCTTCGAGATGACGAGACACGGTCATGGTTCCTCCTCCCTCTGTAAGCGGAGCCGCGCCGGCTCACGACACCTTGACGAACGGGTATTGCCGGCGCAGCAACCTTGTAATCAAGCCGATTCCACATTCATCGCCGACGATTTCGACCACAACGATACAGTCTGGGTCACGAAAATCGACATGCGGTACACAACCCCGTTGAGCCGACGACTCGATGACGGCCCCCGCCAGCGCCTCTTCGATGGATCGTGGATGAATCTTGTCCTTATGCCCTCTGCGTTCCACCCGCACATGAAATGACCCGTTGCCGATCAAGTTGGCATACCCCGGCATCTCAGCCTTGAGCAGCGGGATCAATGTATCCGCAGTGAAGAAGAACGTCCGATCGAGCGGCACCAGCCTGGCAAGCGGCAGGAGAAATCCCGGTTCGATTTCCTCGCAGCGGCGAAGCTGCTCGAAAAAGGCCTGGTGATCCTCCACTCGTCCGATCAGCAGCCCTGCATAGGGCGACCAACGGAAATCGCCGAACCGCTTCAACCGCCTGGCCAGATGTCCCTGCTCGTGATTCTTCGCCGTCGCCAGCACATTCCAGGCCTCGACCAGCGCCGCGTCGAATTGAGCGGAGGGATCATCCCCCGCTGGTTTCGTTACGCTCCGCATCGATAGACTTCCAGTTGCCCTGCCTCAGCCGCCCGTTTGAGGTCTTCGATCGTGCGGCCGGTTAATACCGAGGTATCCTCGAGCTTGTTCATCCTGCGATCGGACCGGGCTGCTTCATCCCGTTGTTTGATCAAGAGCCATTGCCGGGGCCTTCCCTTCATCCTGATCAATGAGAAGCGCCCCCGAAGACGCCGGCCATGCAGGATCAGATCCAACGCGCCCGCTTCCCACATTGCCGCGAGCGATCGTGGTTCACCGGCCGGCTCAACCCATCCTCTGTCCCACAACAGTACCGGTCCTGCGCCGTAGCGTCCTTCCTCAATGACGCCTTCGAACTCCGCGTAGAAGAGATCGTGGTCTTCAACCTCGACCGCCAGTCGCTTCACTTGCGGATCGAGCGACGGCCCTTTGGGAATCGCCCAGGATTTCAACCGCCCGCCGATCTCCAGCCGGAAATCGTAGTGGAGATGCGTTGCCTGATGCTTCTGCACCGTGAAGATCGGTCGATGGGGCGGCATGGCCAGGGTACTCCGCCAATGTGTCGTCAGGCGCTTCAAGCGGAACCGCTGAAGCCCTTCGGCCTCATCTATGAGCAATCGCGGTGCCGCATCGATCCTGCACGACCCTAAATTGCGCCGGCTGGCGGTTTATCGAGTAAACTCGGCATGATGGGTCCAGGGAAGGGCATAGAAGCATTCGGACAGGGATAGACCTGAAAATCCCTCGTCCGAAGTCTCTTGCGACCTTTCGCTACATTGCGGCATGACTATTGTAGCGGATTTCCTCAGGGGGTCTGGTACAGCCTCCCGCCTGCGACCGGCAAGTCCAGATTTTCCTGCCACTTGATACCGGCCGCCCGTTCGATTTCCTCTTGGTTCCTTTCTTGCGACACAAATGACTTAGTTTTTTCCATCTGTTTGTGCTATTCACTGTCGGAATGAACGCAGCAAAGGAGGGTCTGCTTCGATGAAAACCCCAGCACGTTCTGTATGGCTGGTTCTCGCCGCCGGAATCATTGCCGCGGCTGTTCCGTTCACTGAAGTCTGCGCAGAAACCACCCAGCGGACGGTACGAGGTACGGTGACGGCTACGAACGTCACCGTCAATCCCCAGACCATCGTGATCCGGGTGGTTCTGCCCAACAGGGAAGAGATGATCGTGGGGGCGCGCGTGCCGGCCGACACGCGCATCACGCGCGGCAAACATGCAGCCAGCTTAGCCGACGTCAAGGTCGGCGAGCCGGCGGATGTCACCTATCTGAAGACCTCCGATGGGTTAACCGCCCGATCCATTCACGTCCGATAACACAAGGAGCGCACATGTCGATGCGGTATCACCGGTCTTGTTTTCATTTCAGTCTCTGCCTGCTTGCGGTGGCCATGTTGTCAGGCTGTGCAAGCCGTAAGATCGTCACGGCGGTGGAAGACCAGAGTTTTGTGCCCGGCGCAGCTCCCGAAACCCACGCGGCCGTCGCGGAAGAGGCGAAGGTCTCCCCTTCGACTCCGGAACCAACGCCTGCTCCAGAATCAGCTCCGGAACCGGCTCCGTCAGAAGCGCCGAAAGCGGAAGTCCCTGCTGCAGCCCTGACAGAGTCACCCAAGGCGGAAGCTCCTCCGGCTGCCGCACCGCCGGTCGAGGAAGCGCGCATTACGGAAGCACCGGTCGCTCCGGCGCCAACGCCCAGCCCCGCTCCGGAAACGGCGCCCCCGCTTCCGGCTGCTGAACTTGCCGATGCCTTTTTCGACTTCGACCGGTTTACGATCCGCAGCGATGCCAGAGCTCCGCTCGAAGCCAATGCAGGCATCATGAAAGGGCAACCCGATATCAAGGTCCTGATCGAAGGCCATTGCGATGAGCGGGGAACGAGCGCCTACAACCTGGTCCTCGGTGAACGGCGCGCGCAGGCAGCCAGACAATACCTTCAGGACCTCGGCGTCCCCTCGTCACAGATCCAGATTACCAGTTACGGGAAGGAGCGGCCCTTCTGCACGGAACATAGCGAAGCCTGCTGGCAATCGAATCGACGCGCTCATTTCTCGAGGCGGTAAGCCAGCGGGTGGAACAACCCGTCGCAGGACCGGTCCCTGATTATCTTTGTACGCAAGGAGGGCGATGTGAAGGCATTACGAAGAGTACTCATGTGCAGCGTCAGTCTCATGGCCCTGGCCGGGTGCGCCGGAACGGGCGAGGTGATTCCGCTTCAGGTCCATGCGCTCGGCAACGGGTCCGGGGCTGCTTCGAAACCGGCGGCCACCTTGCGTGTTGCGGTGGGTCCGATCGAAGACGGCCGGGCCCATAAGACCGGTCTGGGAGTCCGGAGCCATCTGTGGGGCGGTGTGAGTTATTTCGATGTCCCGGGCGGCCATCCCGGTGAGGTGGTCGGCAAAGCTCTTTCCGACTATCTGACCGCCAAGGGCTGGCAGGTGACCAAAGAAGGGAGCAGCGATGCGGCGGACGTGGTCCTCACCGGGAAAATCCTCGATCTGTCCGTCCACGCCAAGAGTCGGGTCGGGTTCACCGAAATCACCGCGAAAACGAAGCTGGCCATGCAGGCGAAGAATGCGGCGGACGGAAGCATGGTCCGCATGACGCTCAACGGGAGCGGGGCCGATGATGAGTTTTGGTTCGATACGGAGGATGTCGAAGCCCTGGTGAACGACGTCCTGACCGACAGCTTCGGCAAACTGGTCCAGGACACGACGGTTGAGAATAAGATGTTACGGCTGAAGAACCCGTAGCGAAGTCGCTGTTTCCGGCGCAAGAGGCTCTCCCGAACCGTCACAGGATGCAGAGGCTGAAGACAATCGGCGAACATCGTAGTATTCCCGTCCGCATCTAACGGAATGCTGAGTGAGGCGTGCTCAGTCCTGAGTTGCAGACACAGGACTCGCACCACTCAGCACCCGGAACTCTCAACTCAAAACTCTGGGAGACGCGTATGTACCGCCGCGTCATGGCCTTTGACTTCGACGGCACCCTTGCCGTCAACGGAACCGTACCTTCCGAAGTCGAGAAGGCCTTGGAGCAATGCCGCGCGAGCGGGCATGTGCTCTTTCTCGTGACGGGACGTCGATTCGAGACCGTTACCCTCGGTCATCTGGGCACCCTCTTCGACGGTATCGTGTGGGAAAACGGGGCGGTCCTGGCCCATGCAGCGAGCGGCGAAACCTACCTGCCGTTCGGCCAGCTCGACGCGCGCCTGCTGAAAGCGATCGAAGAAGCGGGCATCCCGTTCGATCGCGGTCTCGCCATCGCGGCAACCTGGACGCCCTACGACCAGGTCCTGTGGCGCATCCTCAGTTCGCAGGGTAGCACTACGTCGATCGAATACAACAAGGGCGCGGTCATGGTCTTGCCGCCAGGGGCGACAAAAGGTTCCGGCCTCGAACGACTCCTCGCTTTATGCGGGCTCTCTCCGAGAAACCTTGCCGCGTTCGGCGATGCCGAAAATGATATCTCCATGCTTACACTGGCGGAAGTTGCCGTCACCGTAGCCGATGCCGTGCCCGCCGTGATCGGGACGTCCGATGTCCTTGCCACTCAACCGGGGCCGCAAGGTGTCCTTGAAGTTCTCAAGAAATACCCCCTGGGCGGGAAATTTCTCGACATCCCCCTCAAACGCGAGCGGCCTATCCTGCTGGGGCAGACGGATGCCGACGTCGCGGTCAGCATCCCCGCCGCACGACTGGCCGGACGGAATCTGGGAGTTTTCGGCAATTCGGGGACCGGCAAGTCGTGGATGGTCGGCTTGATCGCGGAAGGACTCCATCATGAGGACTACCAAGTCCTCCTGATGGATCCGGAAGGAGATTTTCGCGGATTACGCGTCCTCCCCCGGTTCGTCTCCGTAGCCGGCGATCGATCGTCGCTTCCGCCGCCGGCCTCCGTCGTTTCGCTCCTCGAGGAAGGAGGCGTCTCACTGGTTCTCGATCTGAGCCAATATCCGATCACTCAACGGAGTCACTATCTGGCTGAACTGATTCGCGCCTTGCGCCCCGTTCGCGAACAAAAGTTCCGCCCTCACTGGATCGTACTGGACGAGGCGCAGGAGTTCCTGTTCGAAGGCAGCGAGATCACCACGCTGCTCCGCCCTCAGCTCGAAGCCGGCGGTTGGGCATTCGTCTCCTACCGCCCTGACCGCCTCAGCCAATCCGTGCTTACTTCACTCCACCATTGTCTCCTGACTCGGATCACGGACATTCGGATCGGAGACTGTTTGCGGACTCACTGTGCCGTCTGCGGCCTGCCAGACACGGGCTTTGACCAGATTCCGATGGGCAGCGCCCTGCTGTGCGGAGGGGAGATCGTCCGCATGCGTCCGGCCATCAGGCGCGTGCCGCACGTCCGCCACCTGTATAAATACCTCGACGTCCCGCTTCCGCCCGGCAAACGCTTTTCATTCCGCACGGAAAAGGGTTACCTCGGAGTAGAAGCAGCCAGCCTCTATGAGTTATCTCGTTTGATTCAGACGGTCCCGCTGGAGAGCCTCGAATATCACGACCGCCGGGAGGATTTTGTGAGATGGGCCGATTCGACGCTCGGCGACGGAGCGCTTGCTTCACGTCTTCGGAAAATCGCAAACCGCCGATACGAGGGGGAGGAACTCCGCGAGGCGCTTCATCACGTGGTGTCTACTCACTACGAAGAGGTCCGCCAACTGCGCTGACCGGCTCATCCGGAGGCATCAGGCACGTCCCTCTTCCTTTCGTCAGTCCGAAGGCGAGGAATCAGGCATGCTCCTAGGCG
>DATGEA010000105.1:0-10526 GCA_035310605.1 Nitrospira sp.
CAACCATCTCTATCACGACACAGGGAGCATCCAGTATTCGGTGATTGGGAACGCGATGTCCTACGCCTCCAGTGATTGGAATGACGAGAGACGCGGCGAGGCGAGTCGGCTGATGATGGAACGAGCCAGGCATGTCTGGAAGCATATTGATGCCCACCGGACGAAGATTTATTTTGGGTCAAAAACAGAAATGGAACCGTCGACCGGCCCACGCAACTACCTCTATCGTATCTTGGATCACAACGGCTACACGCTGGCCTTGCCCGGAAAGTTTTCCCTCTGTTTTAGTTTAGCCGTAAATGTCTGCCGCCATTTCGGGGTCGAGCCGGTCCAACGGATCCGTATGGCTTCAGGCGAGATGGATTCGCTCGTGGCTGTCCCTCAACATCTCCAGCTTGCCCGTCAGCTCTCCGGGCTATCACCGGCCGAAGTCGCTACGGTGTTCTCGGACGTTCCTATTCTTTACCAAACATAGCTGTACTCGCCGAGTTCTGCCCGACGAGTGGCACAGTGGATACCAGCCGGGGACTCACCATGCGAATGGTTCGGCGGAAGCCCTCACACAAGGGCGCAACACAAGGCAGCTGCCCCTTCCTCACAGTCATAGCATAGGTGTGGAGACTCGGTGCTTCAGGATGAACCGAAATCCTGTGCAATGCAGAGAGCAATCCGCACTCCTCAAATGCTTACGCACCAGATAGGCCCCTTCTGCGGATCTGAGAGGGCGGTCTACCGACGGCCACCACGATGAGAATTCGTCCGTGACACTAGGACGCCCCGCAGATGACTCGTGCGACTTCGCAAGCCTGATCGCATGAACGGCAAACTGCCATTCGCGGTCTTTCGGTGACTTATAAGAATGAAATCGCCAAATGACCAGCACTACTACCAGTTTCAGCGCCGGCATGCGTGATGTTGAAAGAGGGGAAATGATTGCAACCTATGCATGCTGTGAAATACTTACGCTCAAGCCGGTAGCGACGGAGAGTTATGTGAGGGGTTGAGCAACCGTCCTTGCGTCAGAGGCCTACGTAGATACCAGATAGAGACGACGCTGCAATGAAGCCTTCGATGACCATCCTTGGAATCAACGCCTTTCATGCGGATGCCTCGGCCTGTGTGGTCCGTGACGGGCAGCTTGTGGCCGCTGCCGAGGAAGAACGGTTTACCCGGGTCAAACACTGGGCCGGTTGTCCGATACAGGCGATCGACTATTGCCTAGAGGAAGCCGGAGTTTCGCTCTCGGAGGTCGATCACATTGCGGTCAACCGGGACCCGCGAGCGCATCTGGTGAACAAGGCGTTCTATACCTTCCTCAAGCGTCCCAATTGGAGTGCGGTCAGGGACCGGTTGCGCAACGCGGGAAAGGTTCGAGATATCAAAACGGCGCTTTGTGAAGCCAAGGGAATCAAGAGCGAGGACATTCCCGCCCAGATTCATCACGTCGAGCATCACCTGGCGCATCTTGGATCGGCTTTCTTCGTGTCCGGTTACGAAGAGGCCGCTGTGGCCTCGATCGATGGATTCGGGGATTTCACGAGCACGCTGGTGGCTCAGGGCAAAGGAACGGAGCTGGCGCTGCTGCAGTCCGTGTTGTTTCCCCACTCCCTCGGACTGTTCTACCTCGCACTGACGCAGTATCTGGGATTCCCATCGTACGGCGATGAATACAAAGTCATGGGTCTCGCTGCCTACGGGCAGCCGGATTACCTCGACGCACTCCGGAATCTCATCGGACTGAAAAACGGAGGACGGTTCGAACTCAATCTCGATTATTTTCTTCACCACTCTGCCGGAGTGTCGATGACCTGGGACGGAGGAGCACCGGCGATCGATCGTGTGTACTCCGATGAATTGGTGTCCCTGCTCGGTCCTGCAAGGATGAAAGACGAACCACTGACGTCGCGGCATATGAATCTGGCCGCGTCGCTCCAGGCTATGTACGAAGAATCAGCGTTCCATATCCTCAACGATCTCTACGAGCGGACGAAGTTGAAATCTCTCTGTCTGGCAGGCGGATGCGCGCTCAACAGTGTGGCGAACGGCAAACTGTCCGACCGAACGCCGTTCGAGCGCTTGTATGTCCCGCCGATCGCCGGCGATGCCGGCGGGGCCATCGGTGCCGCCTACGTCGTGTGGCATCAGACGATGGGGCATTCCCGGTCCTTCGTCATGGATCGGGCGGATTGGGGGCCGGGGTTTTCCGATCAGGCGATACTCGAGGAGCTCGATCGCCGCCACGAGGCCCTCACGGCATCGGGTTGGCAGGTTCAACAGTGTATGAGCGAGGAACACTTGTGCCGGGAGACCGCAGAGTTGATCGCGGCGGGACAGATCATCGGCTGGTTCCAGGGCCGGATGGAATTAGGGGCTCGTGCGCTCGGCCAGCGGAGTATCCTTGCCGACCCCAGACGGCAGGACATGAAAGATATTCTCAACCGGCGCATCAAGCGCCGCGAGTCGTTCCGTCCCTTTGCGCCCTCGGTGTTGGAGGACGCAGCCGGAAAGTATTTCGAAAAGGCTCAACCCTCTCCCTTCATGACCATGACGTATCAAGTGAAGGCCGAAAAGCGGGCGATCATCTCCGCTCCAACACACGTTGATGGGTCAGGGCGTGTGCAAACCGTGAATGCGACGACGCAACCACTTTATGCGCGGCTCCTCCGGGCCTTTGAACAGCGCACCGGGGTCCCCGTGCTGCTGAACACTTCGTTCAACGAACAAGAACCCATCGTCTGCACTCCACGCGAAGCCCTGGATTGCCTGCTGCGGACGCAGATGGACGGAATGGCGATCGGCAATTTTGTGATCCGGAGAAGGACATGACTGTCGAATCGAAGGCGCCGCTCCGCGTCCTCTTCGTCAATCGATTTTACTATCCGGATCTCTCCGCCACGTCGAGACTGCTCACGCAATTGAGCGAGGACCTGGCCGCCCACGGGCAGGACATCACCGTCATCACGAGCCGGTTTTCCTATCTCGGCGGGAGCGATGCCTGGCCCGAGGAGGGAGAGCACGAGGGGGTGACGATTAAGCGGGTATGGAGTACGCATTTCGGGCGGCGAAGCGGAGTGGGGCGACTGGTCGACTATTTATCTTTCTTCTCAAGTGCGTTCTGGGCGGTTCTCCGGGCCGGGAGAGTGGATTGGTTGATCGTGCTGGCAGACCCTCCGATGCTGTCGGTTCTCGCCGCGGTAGCGAAAAAGTTGTTGAAGTGCCGGGCTGCCTGCTGGATGCAGGATGTCTTTCCGCAAATCGCGATCCAAAGCGGCATGCTGAAACCAGGCCTGCTTTCCGGATGGATCAGTCGGGTGGCCCTGTGGTCGCTTCAATCGCTCGACCGGGTGGCCGTCGTGGGACGGTGCATGGAGCAAAAGCTCGTGCAGGAAGGATTCTCCGGCCGGCACCTCACGACGATTCCAAACTGGGCAGACGGAGCGCAGATTTTTTCCGTCGATCGGGGGAACAATCCCTTCATAGCCGAGCAGGGACTCGACCAGCGCTTTGTCCTGATGTATTCGGGGAATTTGGGCATCGTGCATGAGGTTCAGACGGTTGAGAACCTCCTCCGCTGTACCCATGTCCTCACGGACTTCACGATGTGCGTGATCGGAGACGGCGCCCATATGGGCCTTCTGCAACGTATGGCCCAAGAGGAAGAATGGTCGCACGTCCGGTTCCTCCCCTATCAGCCGGATGAGACGCTGCGGTTCAGTCTCGCGGCTGCTCACGTCCATCTCGTCACGCTCAAGCCTGAGATGAGCGGGCTCAGCGTGCCCAGCAAGATCTACGGGATCCTGGCAGCGGGGCGTCCTGTGATTTTCATCGGACCAGAGGAGAGTGAAGCCGCGGCCCTCGTGCGTGAGGCTGAATGCGGCTATGTCGTTCGCCCAGGTGATCATCAAGCAGTCGTGAAGGCGCTGATCTCCTATCGGGACGATCATGCTCTCCTGCAGGAGCATGGCCGGCGCGCTCGGACCTATTTCGAAGCGCATTGTTCGAGGACGCTTGGAACCGCGCGTTTCGTGGAACTACTCCGCGGTCACGAGTCCACGTCTGTTTCCACGTCCCGTATCTCTCCTGTCTCATTCAATGGTGCTCGTGCAGTCACTGAAAAGGTGGTCCATTGGTAATCCCGCTCTTCCTCTGCATCGCTGCCTGTCTCGCGTCGTTATTCCTGACGCAATTAGTGCGCTGGGTCGCCCCTCAGCTAGGGGCCGTCGATCAGCCTGCCGACCGCAAGATGCACCAGACTCCGGTCCCCCGACTCGGAGGAGTTGCAGTGGCAGGGGCTATGGCCGCGACTTTTCTCGTCGCGTCCCTTACCGGTCTCGTGCCATCCGACTTTGAGGCAGGCCATTCGCCGCTGTGGGAAGCGCTCTTCGTAGGAGGCGGCATTATATTCCTTTGCGGGATTTGGGACGACCTGTCGCCCTTGTCAGCGAGGACCAAGTTTCTGGTGCAACTTACAGCCGCAGGAGTGGCCGTAGGGTCCGGAGTCCATCTCGATCGGGTCGCATTGGCCGGCGATTATGTCCTCGACCTGGGCATTCTCTCGATCCCCGTGACACTTCTTTGGATCGTGGGTATCACGAATGCGTTCAACCTGATCGACGGATTAGACGGTCTGGCCGCAGGCCTGGGCAGTATTGCCGCCGCTACCTGCGCGGCAATTTTTCTGTATACGGGGGCGATCGATGATGCCACCGTGCTATTTGTGCTGCTGGGCGCCCTCCTGGGATTTCTCCCCTTCAACTTCAACCCCGCCAAAATCTTCCTTGGCGACTCCGGCAGCCTCGTTGTGGGGTACGTGCTTGCCGTGATGGTCATTACGGGGTCGCAAAAGTATGCCACGGCAACGGCCGTGATCATTCCGATTCTGGCGTTGGGCGTACCCATTATCGACACCTTCGTCTCGATGGTGCGACGAATGCTCAGCGGACAAGACGACGGAGCCGGAGACCGCTTGTCATGGGACAACGGAATCCGTGCGTTGAAACAGGTCTTCAGAGCCGATCGCGACCATATTCATCATCGCCTTATGGCGCGAGGCCTCTCCCACCGCGGAGCCGTTCTCGCGCTCTACGCCGCTGCCGCCGCATTGTCGTCCCTGGCGCTGCTGTCCGTCCTTGCCCACTATCGCAACGCCGTGCTGCTCCTCATGACGGTTGCGGTAGCCACTGCCATTGGAATCGCCAAGCTGGGGTATTTGGAGATAGGCGTGTCACGTATCGGCTCAGCGCTCGAGCGAATGGATCGTCCCAAATTCGACCGATCGTTTTTTTTCGGGTTTGCGGATCTTTTTCTGGTCACCCTTGCCTATTGGGGGGCCTATGTCTTTCTGGTCGGTCGTGACGGCGGGCCAGCGCTGCTCCAGTGGTACCTCAATATGTTTCCCCTGGTGGCGCTTGTCCAACTCTCCATCTTCTGGGCGGGCGGGCTCTATCGCGGCTTGTGGCGGGCCGTTGGAGTCGGCGACATGATGCGGATCGCCTTGGCCGTAAGTACCAGCGGAGCTCTCGCGTACTCATTGGTGATGGTCAATCAGCCGCCGGCCGGCGCAGACAGCCTTTTCGTAGTGCATACCCTGGCGCTGGGATGGCTCATGGGCGGACTGCGCAGCGCCTATCGTCTCCTGGACTATTCACAGTTCTACGGAGTCCTGGCGGCACGTCCGGCACTTATCTATGGGGCCGGTCTCGGTGGGCGATTGGTACTCCGCGAGTTGCGTCAGAACGCCGCTCGGGGTTTCCACGCTGTGGGCTTTATCGACGATGATCGCAGTTTGCAGGGACGGCTAATCGGGGGAATCCCGGTGCTTGGCGGCAGAGAACATTTCACAGCACTGATTGAAGAGAAACACATCCAGGCTCTCATCGTCTCGTCGAACAAGATTGCCGGGGCGTCCTTGCAATCCGTACTCCATGCCTGTGCCGAGAAAGGCCTGAGCGTATTCCGATCCGACTATCACTTCCTGCCGTTGACGCAGGAACCGGTGGAGGGTTGCGGCCTCGGACGGAATGAAGCAGAACGTGACCGGAGCAGAGAACTCCGTCGTCTTCGGAGTGTCATTGCGTCATTACGCAAGGCTGCCATGTAACCAGTGCCGACCGGGTGTTTCAGAGAAGAGCGTTTTTCGCTACGCCCCTTCTCCATCCTCTGACAGGTCTTCGTCATCGGGCAGAGCTCGCACGGTTGGGCATTCATGAGTCGTCGTCGATACAAGTATTCCCGGGCTCATCTGCTGGTCCTGGCGATCGGCGTAGTGCTGTGCGTTGCCAAACCGGTCCAGGCGTCGGTGAATCTCCCTTTGCATCATTGGGCCTATGACGCGATTGAAAGACTTACGGCCTTGGACATCATCGATCAAGCCCTGCTGACGCCGAAGCCCTATAGCCGGAAAGAAGCGGCCAAGCTGGTCGCACGGGCGATTGAGCGTATCCGGGCCGACAAAATCGGTCAGGATGGTCGGGAGGTGGTCGCCGAACCGGTGTTGAATCGGCTCCTGGTCGAATTCCGGGCCGAGTTGATCTCGATCGGGACGTTGAAGAAACGTGCGAGCGAGTCGAGCGGCCTGATTCGCTACGGGGCTCGGGTGCAATCGGAAGTGGACGGGTTCTTCGTCGGGGACGGACAGACGGTCCGCTTCCGTGAGAATCGCGGCGGTGAGTATTATGCCAACGGCGTACAAAACCAGACCGATGTGCGCGGGTGGCTCGAGGTCGGGGATTGGGCGGCTCTCATGGTCCAGCCCAAGTTCATCAGTAATCTCAATGCGCTCAGCCATGGGCCGACCGTGGGTCCGCTTTCGTCGCTGAACGACCAATATGTCTATCTCCGCGAGGCCAGCCTCAAGCTCACATTCTGGAACGTTGCACTGGAGGTTGGCATGGGCACTCAATGGTGGGGAACTGGCTACCACGGCTCTCTGTTGTTAACGGACCATGCCTTTCCTTTGGACATGATCAAGCTGGGGAGCGACGAAGCATTTCGGCTGCCCTGGAAATTGCGAGAATTGGGAGAGTGGAAGGTCAATAGCTTCTTGGGCCGACTGGAAGGCGAGCAAACTTTTCCTCATGAGAATATTTTTGGGTTGCGGATCAGTTATCTGCCGACCTCTTGGCTGGAGTTGGGCTTGACTCGACTGACCCAGTTCGGGGGGGAAGGAAGCGGCGGGTCGTTTCCGAGAACACTGAGCGACTGTTACAAGAATCCGCCGAATCAGGTTGGAATCGCAAATTGTAATGAGCAGGCTATGGTGGATTTCCGTGCACGGGTTCCCCGCGTTCCCTATCTCATCCCTTTCCCTGGCGGCGTGCAGATCTACGGTGAGCTCGGGTCGGAAGATAAATGGAGCAAAATTCCTATCCCCAGCCGGGCCGCCTTTCTTGCCGGTCTCTATATCCCCCAACTATTCGCAGGTGACACTATGGACTTGCGAATCGAGTACGCAGACACGGATTATACCCGTCGCAAAACAAGCGACCAACTTGCCGGGGTTTGGTACAACAACGGGTCTTTTACGAATGGCATGCGGCAATTCGGATTTCCCCTGGGACATCAGATGGGCACGGACGGGATCGATCTGTTCATTCGAACCACGAGATACCTGACGGACAATCTTCAACTCGGCAACAATCTGAATCTGCAAGAGCGTGCGCGTGGACAGTCGGTCCACGAAAGAAAGCACGAAGCCGCGGTCGATCTTACCTGGTGGGTGAATGCACGGACACAAATCACCCTGGCCTACACCTATCAGCGCATCAAGAACCCCGGGCAGATCAGTTCAGTCACGCCGTTTGTGGAGACGTTCGCGCCGGGAGTCACTGCCACGAATCATCTGTTATGGATGTCTCTTGCGAAAGAGTTTTAAGAGCGGTCAGGAATGTGGAGACTGGTGGCGGCGCAGGGTCGAATGAATCGTACGACTTGGTAAGCAGAATTACGTGGTTTTCTTGACGGTACTTGGCTGATGGGATACCGTCGTCAGAGAAACTCCTACTAGTGAACAAGCCGATTTTGAGCGGGACATTGCGGGGCAGGACATGAGGTTGATGGCGTCGAATCGCGGTATACGGGTGGTTGTGTGGGTGCTGGTTTTTGTGACAGCGACTCCTCCGGCACTTCTGGCTCAGACTGGATTGGGTGGACAATCAGGATCACCCATACCATATGGAGTCCTACCTGGGAGCATGGCTCCCCCACCCACCGGACAGCCTATCGTGACCAATCCTGAGGCGCTGAAGCCGATTATCAACACGCAAGCACCTTGTCCTACCCAGGGTGGCGGAGCGGGAGCCGACCCCTCTGCCGCCACTCGTGAAACAACGAACAATTCCGAGCGGCCGGCCGCGCGCGGAATCAATTCAATCCCTCCTTTAAGCCAGTCACAAACTCGGTCCGGTGCCGGACCGGCCGCACAGACTCAAGCGTCTGTGCTCATGCAAGGCAGAGTCGGGAGTGGATTGGCTGCTCAAGCAGGCGGAGGTGTATCGCCTGCTACTTCCAGTGGAGCTCCTTGGTCAAGTGCACCAGGGTTGCCTCAGCACCCAGGCCTCTTCAGTCCGCTGGTACAAGGGCAACAGGAGACTCACGGAATGATGGCATCCGGTCTGCCGGGGCAGTTCCAGGTCGATCCCGGCGCATCTCTCTCCATCGAGGAATCATTCTCAAGATTTTTCCTCCTGCAGGGCCTGACGAGTCAACTGAAGCAGTTCGGGTACAACTTTTTCGATCAAAGTTTTTCTGGATTTCCGATGGTCATGGATATGCCCGTCGGCCCCGACTACGTTCTCGGTCCTGAAGATACATTGACGATTCATATCTGGAATGTGCCCGAATCGAGTTTGAATCGGAGTTATATCAGTACGGTGGAACGTGACGGAACCATTTTTATTCCCCAGATCGGTTCGATTCCAGTTGCGGGTTCCACTTTTGCCCAGGTCAATCAAATTCTTCATGCGCGGTTAAGCGGGTTGCTGAAACGCTTCGAACTGCACATCTCGATGGGTCGTCTCAGGAGCATCAAAGTCTTTGTGGTGGGAGAAGTGGCCAGGCCCGGCGCGTACGAGCTCAGTTCGCTCGCAACCGTATCCCACGCGCTGTACGCGGCCTGCGGTCCGGCCAAGTCCGGCTCGCTCCGTCATATCCAAGTGATTCGGGCGAACAAGGTCGTGACCGATCTCGACCTGTACGAGTTCTTTCTCCGCGGAGATCGCAGCCATGACGTACGGCTAAATTCGGGCGACACCGTCTTAATCACGCCGATCGGGCCTGTGGTGGCGATCAGCGGACCGGTCAGGCGTCCCGCCATTTACGAACTACGAGACAGAACCACGCTGCCGGAATTGATCGAACTCGCAGGGGGCCTTGCTCCCTCGGCTGATCGGCGGCGTGCGCAGATCTTCCGCATCGAGGCGGGGCACAAACGGGTGATTGTCGACGTCAATCTTGATCAGTACGTGAATGGATCGACGAAAGCAGTCGCTTCCGCAGGGGTTCCAACGGTGATTGACGGCGACTATGTGCGGATGGGATCGGTGCCGACACAGATCGAGAACGCCGTCACGCTGGCGGGAGCCGTTCGTGCGCCGGGGCCCTATGAGTTCAAGCCCGGGATGAGATTGACGGATCTGTTGACCCCGGGGCAGTTGCTGGTTGATTCGTATGTCGATCGAGCCGAACTAATCCGGACGGACCCGATGACTTATGAGACGACCATCCATGCGATCAACCCGCGCGCGGTTCTCGAGGGCAAAGAGGAGAATCTGGAGTTGCGCCGACTCGACAAAGTCGTCGTGGCCACACAAATGAAGGCTCCGCGGTCCATCGCGCTGACTGGAGAGATCATGAGGCCCGGGGCTTACACCATCGAAGCCGATGAACGGTTGTCCTCGGTGTTGAAGCGGGCCGGAGGGCTCACGGCACGGGCGTTCCCGCAGGGGCTGGTGTTGATGCGCGACTCGGTTCGACGGCAGCAACAGGCGGAAGTCGAGAGGTTCGTCGCCTACCAGAAACAACGACTGGTCGTCGAGGCGGCGAGTTACAGTGCGGGTGTAGTCCCGACACCGGGACAAGCAAATCAACAACAGAGCCTGGAGACCGTCACATTACAGTTGCAGATGCAGGCGTTGGATCAGCTCGTTAGCCATATCCAGCTGGGACGAGTGGTTGTGAAAGCCGAGTCTATCGAACAGCTGGCGCAGGACAAGGATAACGATCTGATATTGGAAGAAGGCGATCAGATCACGATTCCGCAACGGCCGCAAACCGTGTCGGTCATCGGCGCGGTGCGAAATCCCGCGAACATACTGCATCGAGAAGATCTTGAAATTCACGACTACGTTCGTCAGGCGGGCGGGTTCATCCCCGACGCGAATGAAAAGGAAATGTACATCGTGCGTGCGAATGGAGCGGCCGAAGGAGGATACGCGCGTGCAAGGACAGTATCCGTCGGCGATACCATCGTCGTACCTGAACGGATAGAATCGAAGACGCGGTCGTTGCCTCTGTGGCAATCAATTGCG
>DATGEA010000106.1:0-2795 GCA_035310605.1 Nitrospira sp.
GCCCAGCCACAACCTGCTCGGCGTGCCAATTTCCGTCGTTGACCTGTCGCTGGCAAAGCGCCTGGTCGCAGCCGCCTCGCAACAGTCGGGGGGCTATGTCGGCGTGTGCAATGTTCACTCAGTTGTAAGCGCGGGACGTGACCATGAACTAAACCAGGCTCTTGCCGGGTCGCTGTTCAACACCGCAGACGGCATGCCGTTGGTTTGGGCGCTGCGTCTGCTTGGGTACCGGTCGGCGGTTCGCGTCTACGGCCAGGCGTTGATGGAGTCACTATTCTCCTCTCTGGAGACGCGCCGGCACTACCTCATAGGAAGCACGGAGACGGTGCAAGAGCAGCTCGTGAGGAATCTGGGGTGGCAATTCCCCGAGGCTCAGGTGGTCGGACGCTGGGTGCCACCATTCTCAGGGGAGCTGCCCGAGTTGCCGGATAGGGTGCGCATGGAAGTCTCTTCGGCTCGTCCGCACGTCGTCTGGGTCGGACTCGGCTGTCCACGTCAAGAGAAGTGGATGGCCCGACACTGGCGGGCCCTCGCGCCCGCTGTTCTGATCGGAGTGGGGGCAGCGTTCGACTTCCTTGCGGGCACTCGACATCCCGCTCCGGGCTGGATGCGTCGAGCAGGTCTTGAATGGCTGTTCCGCCTGGGGTCTGAGCCCCGGCGGTTGGCATGGCGCTATCTATCGACGAATCCGGTCTACGTGTGTCGGATGGCGGCGCAACTGGTCCGCGAGAGACCGAGGG
Organism: Nitrospira sp.; assembly: GCA_035310605.1. Lineage (GTDB taxonomy): Bacteria > Nitrospirota > Nitrospiria > Nitrospirales > Nitrospiraceae > Nitrospira_C. The sequence continues at coordinate 741 of DATGEA010000106.1, forward strand.
TCCGGGGACGTTTGTGACCGGCGCGGGTCCTGTCGTTACCACGAGCTGGGATGACGGTCACCCGACCGATTTGCGACTGGCTGAGTTGCTGGATCGCCTCGGCCTCGCTGGGACCTTCTACGTCCCCGTTCGCAATCCGGAGCGGCCCGTTTGCCCTCCTCGGGAAATCCGGCAGTTGGGTCAGCGATTCGAGATCGGCGCGCATACGATCAGTCATCGGCGTCTAGTCGGACTCGATGCTTCGGAAATGCATGCCGAGATCGCCGGAGGGCGCGAGGTGCTGGAGGACCTGCTGGGTCGTCAAGTTACAGCATTCTGCTATCCTGGTGGCAAGTTCTCGCGGCGCGTTCGCACGGAGGTTGAGCGTGCGGGATTCGTCGTAGCGAGAACCACAATGGGATTCCGGCATGATTGGGCCGTCGATCGGCTACTCTTGCCGACCTCTGTGCAGGCGTTCCCCCACCCGGTCGGAACGCATGTGCGTCATGCGCTGAAGGAAGGGAACTGGAGTGGAGCAGGGAACTGCCTTATTTACGCTGCAGTCCCGCGCAGGGACTGGGCGCGGGTCGCGGTTCGACTCCTCGGTGAGGCGGTGCGCAAGCACGGATGGTGGCATCTCTGGGGCCATTCATGGGAAATCGAGGCATTGGATGCCTGGGATGACCTGGCGTCCGTACTGCGTGAGGCCGCAGCATCGGGCGCTCGCCCCGTGACGAACACAGAGCTTGGCTCGTTGGTCGAGTGAGGCTGGCGGATGCGACAGGTCGAGATCCGTGTGTTGCTTGTGGGTCCAACGAGTCCTCCCTATGCCGGGGTGGAGACGGCGACCGAGAGTCTATTGATCGGACTCGCGAGCACGCCTGGCGTGGTGTGGCGTCACCTGAACACCAGGAAACCCGTCCCAAACGCGAGACGGGGTACGCTCAATGTCATGAATTTGGCTTGGGCTCTGCGACACATCGTAAGGATGATGTGGGCGTGCCTCTGGTTCAGTCCGGACATCGTGCACATGCCTGTCGCCCACAACCGACTTGGGTTCATGCGGGACGTCTGCCTTGTGTCGTGCGCCAGACTGACGGGGGCGCGCGTGTTGCTCCAGGCGCACAATGACAGCTACGACAAGTTCGTGGCCACGCAGCCGCGGCTCCTCCGCAGCGTGATCATTGCTGTGTTTCGACGGGCGGCGGCCATTGCCGTGCAAGGGGAATCCCTGCGATCCCAGTTCCAGAACTTGGGACTGGGCGCGCGCGTCACCATCCTGTCGAACCATCTCGAAGTGGAGAGGTTTCGGCGCGCTCGCATGCGGCAGAAGGCGAACGGTGGGTTCCGTGTTTTGCTCCTGGGGCGCGTATCGGTAGCGAAGGGTGCGTTGGATCTCGCGCTAGCAGCGGTCCAGGCGTCCCACCGGCTACAGATTCCGATCGAGTTGGTCTTTACGGGTGAGACGGTCTCACAAGATGCCAGCGTGGCGCATCTTGCACACCGGAGCGCCGATGTTCCCGTCTTGATCGAGCGAGCACTGCAATCCGCCCCTCGGGGAGCCGTCCGGGTCAGCTATGTCGGCGTGTTGGACCGCGAGGCCACGTTGCGGGAGTTGTCTTCGGCCGACGTGCTCGCGTTGCCGTCGTATTCCGAGGCGCTTCCGTACGCCGTCCTCGAAGGCGCTGCGGCAGGCCTTCCCATACTCGCCAGTGAGGTAGGCATGATCGCCGAGCTCAGGAGCAGGGGACTCCGGGGGGAGTTTGTTCCCCCGGGAGACGTGCAGGCGATCGCTTCCGCTCTGGTGTCGCTCACTGATCCGAAGCGAAGAGTGGCTGACGGGCTTTCGAACACGACCGTGGTGGAACGCGAATTCGACCAGGCTCTCTTGCCCAGTCGGCTGGGGACGATCTACCGGGGGATCATGGAAGGACGGTGAGCGACCTCGGCCCACTCTACGCCGCCCTGCGCTGTCCGAACGATGGAGCTGCTGTGGAAGTGCAGCACGACGTCGTCGTCTGTCCGTCGTGCCGGCGCAGGTACGCGCGTCCAGCGGAGAACGTAGTGGAGATGATC
>DATGEA010000107.1:0-10515 GCA_035310605.1 Nitrospira sp.
CGGTCGGACGGTTCCTCATTGACTATCAGGCTATGAACCTGAAGTAACGGCAATCGATGCGGCGACCCTTGTTCAGAAAGAGGCCGCGAGTCACCATTACCTCACCGCCATCTCGCAGTTTACGAACACGCTGTGGACCTCTCAGACGTCGGACGAGCGGTTCTTGATCAGGGTTGGCTACAAGTGGACGGGGAGTTCCTCATCGCCCGCTGAGTTTGCCCCGCATTTCCTTGATCATATCTTCCAGATCGGCCTCGGCGCGGCTCCGTTCGCTGATGATGCGATCCAGATTATATGGTCGAGGGGAAGGGACTTGTGCAGCGGCCTGAGAGGGAGAAGGAGGAGCGGCGATCGTGGGAGCGGCCGGCGGATTAGTCGGCTGGATCGCTTGCCCGCTCGGCAGGGAGGTAGAACGAGTCGCGGATTTGTCCAGTCCCGGCGTCTCGGAAGGCCCCAGCACCTCCTGGGACGAAACACCCTGCTCGCCCAACCACCGCTTGGCCACGTTGGACTTCAACGAGAAGCTAATGCTGGTAATGGGAAGCCCGTCCGCCGCGACGCGCGCGATGGCCGTATTCACCCCGATCATGCGGCCGTGGGTATCCAGCAACGGTCCACCGGAGTTGCCGCGGTTCAGTCCCGTTTCCGTTTGAAACACGGACTTGCCCTTGGTGGCGTTGAAGTTATCGAACTCCGCGCTGATGGTGCCGGTCGTCAAGGTCCAGAGACCACCCTGTTCTGGGTGCCCGATCGCCACCACGCGATCGCCGATCTCGGTCTTATCGGAGTCATCCAGTCCAAGCGCCGGAAATGGTCCGGGCATTCCCTCGAGCTTGAGGAGCGCCAGGTCCAACGGCTGTGAAAAGGCCACCACACGAGCCTTGCCCCCGCGCGACAAGTCCACCTTCGGGTCGCCGGTCACATGGTCCGGCTTCAGATAGATGGTGAGGCGTGGATAGGGCTTTCCTGTCTGCTCCTCAATGACCACATGCGCGTTTGTCAAAATGAGCCCATCCTGTTGGATGATAGAACCGGTGCCGCCGCTGCCCCGTTGGCCGCTATTGGAATACCCGATGATCATCACGACGGCTGGCGACGTGCGCTCGTAAATCTCGCGTGGCGTCAGATCTCCCGCCACGCCGACGCTCGGCCACAGTCCCAGGAGTGTTACCATGACGAGCAGCAACATGCTTGGCATCATGCCGTTCCCTCTCATACCGTTCATTAGCATATCCCTCGATGTGTCCGCCCGCAAGCACCCTCGCTCTTCTTAATCCGACCACTTTCGGAGATCACTTGCTGATCGGCCGACCCTCAAGTGTTAGATGACCCGACGTCGGGAACAGATTCCGTTTTGGAATGACGGCGGTGCTGGAACATGTACCGGCCTCCTTGTCCACCTTACGGTCGACGATCCGGACGTCGCTGAGAACTTCATTCACGAAGCCCTCACGGACCACTTCGATATCCTGCTCAAAGTTCTTGCCGGTCCGTTCACGGACGCGATCCACCGATTTTTCTGTGACCTGGACTCGGACCAGCTTCGATAATTCGACCCGCGCGGCCAAATCGGCAGAATGCTGGCAGAGGGTGAGCCCTTTGGCGAGCGGGCCATAGCCTGTGGCACGGATGGTCTCGCCATCAGTCGGGCCAATCTCAGCGAGCGGAATCTGTATTCCCTTTTGAACGGATGGCGACGGCGGAGTTGCAGAATCGCCCGTGCCGGACACCGCGGGTGGGGATTGTGCATCGCCTTGTTCCGGAGGCGGCACCTGCGCCTTCAATTCATGAAAGGCCTTGTCGGCATGTTGCCGGACGGCCTCCGTGTTCGTGGTAGGAGCGGCTACAGTCGAGCAACCGAACATCAGCAGAAGGCCGCCCGCGACTAGGCCAATGTTTTTGATCCTGGTTCTCATAGATTAACACTACGGCTCTTCTCATACGCTGTCAATTAGCTCTAGCAGCGACTGTGGAGCTGCTCAGCGAGAGAGAAGGCCGCGATCAAGCAAGGAACGACTGGCGGATGCAAATGCAAACTTGAGAGCGCAGATAGGGTCCCGAGACAGCACTCGAACTTATGACCACCTTAGGCTGGATCGCTCCGTTGGATAGGACCCGGCTGCGTGCACTGATTGAGAAGCCATCTATGGTCACGACCGCGATTCTCGGATCCATAAACACCTGGAGAAACGGGGCGAGAACTCCGGAATGATTGGCCCAGTTAATCGGAATGAATATGCGCGGAGGGAGCATCGTACGTTCGACGGGTCCACGTTGGATCCGATCCTGGCCACCCTTGAGGGGAGGCAATCGAGCAGGCTGGGGGGAGCATTGAAGTTAGAGTTCGTTCGAACGGTATGCGTGAGGATAGACCAGGCCGACTCTGATCTTCACAGGATGCTTCCAAGACGTGGATCGTTTTCAATTACGATCCTTGGCTGCTAGCCGGTATCGTCCTGGCCGTGCTGGCGGGGCTGGCCTTTCAGTGGATCCAAAAAACGAACAAGGCGCCATGAGCGCCGTCATCTATGCCGGGAAGTATCAGAACGGAGCGATGGGAACGAGGAAGAGAGATTCGGAGAGAACAAATTGTCAGGAACCGTCTGCAGCCTCCGGTCGTTCAGATCGGGGAAGGCTTCGCGGTTGTCGCAGGCTCGCGATATTTGGCGAAACAGATCAGATCCAGATGGTGGTAGTGGTTAGGCAGCACAGTTTCCGCTTTGTAGCCGAGGCTCAGGAAAAACTGAATGTTCCTGGCCGTACGCAGCATGGTGCAGGCGTAGAACTTATGGGCATCGGTTGTGACCCGTTCGATTTCCCGGATCAACGCTTTTCCCACTCCATGATTCTGATGGGCGGGGCTGACCGATAACAACCGGATCACGCAGACACCGGCCACGGTCCAAAAGCGCACCGATCCGACAATGGCGCCGTGCGCCTCCGCCACGAGGATACGTTTCTCCCTGGCATCATCCCTGAGGCTTTCGATCGTTTCCGTCGTCCAGGCGCTCACTTCGTAGAGATTCGCATAGACGCCGAAAGCGGCCTGCTGCACTTTGAGGATCGCTTCGAAGTCAGCTTCGGTGGCTGGTCTGATGCGAGTCATCAACGCCGCCTGCTCCGGTGCATTTATCTTGCGGATATGAACATAACAAATCCTGAGATCAATCTCATGCGACGTGCGTGGGACCAATCACGCGCATCTGGTGAAGGAGCACATTATCAGCCGGAGACGGTCGTCGTACAATCAGCTGTGTTCGGTCTGAGAACAGCTCTGTGACTGGATGACCGGTGAGGAAGACGAGCGGGACGGCCGGAAAGTGGAAGAGCGTCGGCCCGGAATGTCCCTGAAATGTGTATGCCGGCCGGCTAGACGCCCGATTTCCTGCGGCGACTTGCCAGCGAATCGGTCAGTGTCGTTTCCATCTGTTCGATCGCGCTGGAAGAGACGCTCATGACGACTCCATCGACGATTCTGGTGACTTGTCGGCCGGCGTCTGATTCGAGGAACTCCACGTAGCGTCCTAACTCGTCGTCTGTCAGCGTTCTGTATGTATAGAGGATGTGCCGGAGCGAGGCTTGGAGGAGCAGGTTTTTCATGGTCGGGCGCATCTTGGCAAGTCGCTCCCGAACGGCCTCCTTGCTATCCGGAAGACCCAGGCCGGTATTGGCAGCCATCACAATGCCGAGCGCCACGGTCACAGTCTCCCATCCCTCCACCGCATGATCGCTAGCCCCGGAGGCCGCCTCCAATCGCCGCGTAAGCCCCATGCGTGCAGGGGAGGGCGGTTCATTTTGCAGCTGTATCGCGAACGCGGCTTGCTGAAGGACCGATTCGGGGGAGTCTGTCTCCGTTTCCAAGGCGGTAATCTTTTTCCCTAAGTCGGTGTGGAGCCAGTCTAGTGCGGGCTTTGCGACCTGTTCGGGAAGGTCCTGGTCGAGCCGATGACGAATTTCTTCCTGGAGGCGCTCGGCTTTCAGCGCGTCCTGGAAGTTCTGGCGGACCATCCGTTTCATCTTCCCCGGGATCCGGTGGCCTCCTTGCTCGATACCGTTAAAAAACATATCCACGAGAGTCATATACTGTTTGGGCATCTGTTGAATCTGGAGATCAAGGCCGGACAGGGTCATGAATTCTGTTGCCAGAGTAGTGGTGCCTGTGGTTTCCCCAAACAGCACAGTGGGAAGCCCGATTGAAAGGATGGCGACAGCGAGCGACAGGATGAGAAGGACTCGTCTCGGTTTACTGTACGGCCTCATGATTGGATGTCCTTTCGTTCCCGGTATTCTCACAGGCTGTGACCGCAAGGTGTCGTTTGGATAGCTGTGCTGGTACACTGCTGCCTCGTCCGCGCGCAGAGGGAGCATAACGGCAACCCGTATGGGGCACCATCCCCCAGTGGAGCGATGCGACCCCCTGAAAGAGGAGAAGCGGAGGAACGAAGATGGTGGTCCTGCTTGCTCCGGCGAGGGGGCAATCCGATGGCCCGGTCGCTGTTTGGCTCCGTAACTTGGTCCTTCCTCGACTGCGTCCGGACGGACCTGCGAACAATGCTCGCCATCGTCTGCGGTGACCGAATCGACGTGGCCATGCGACCCCTCGCAAATCGCAGACAGCCCCATCATCCTCACCAGGCAAGGAGCGGATGGCGCATGCGGGCCGGCATGGACCGGGCGGGGATTGAAAAAGTAGAATGTCACATGGTCTTTCCTTGTCCTATGAAAGCTGTCTCACCATCATCTGCAAATTCTCCCATGCCGCCTCCGTCTGAATACCCGAGCGCGCCGGGTCTTGCTGGTGCAAGGAGAGCCATTGCGGGTTTGCTGCTCGTGGTACTCTTGACCCTCCTGCATGCGCTTCCGGCTCCGGCCGAGGGGGAATTTTCGCCGTCATCGGTCAAGAAAGGTGTGCTCTTAATCGCCAGCCCAACGCTCGATGATCCGAACTTCCGCCAGACTGTCGTGCTCGTCGTGGAACACGGGCCCGGAGGAACCCTGGGGGTCATTCTCAATCGTTCCACGAACGTGCTGCTGTCGGAGGCGCTGCCGGAGCTCAAGGCGCTGAAGGGGACCAGGCACCGGTTGTTTGCGGGAGGACCGGTAGAGCCAACCCGCCTGATTCTGCTGTTCCGAATCAAGGAACCTCCGGCAGACGCACAATCGGTGTTCGACGGGGTCTATGTGGGAGGCACACCGTCGGTTTTGGAACGGATCATTACGCGGGCCAAACCGACCGAAACCTTCCGGGCTTTTGGCGGATATGCCGGATGGGCTCCCGGGCAGCTGGGATTTGAAATGCTCCAGGGAGCGTGGGCGGTCCTGCCGCCGGATTCGATCGGCATCTTCGACCAGGACCCTGCAGCACTCTGGCAGGATTGTGTCACCCGCCTCCAAGCGCCGAGGGCGATCGGATGGTAGCCTGGTCAGTCCCCGTGCTCGCCGAACGCGACACATTGAGAATGAAGGCGGTCCGTTGGTCTCCTGTGCTCGCGCAACGCGGTACGCGGGAATATGAGGCAAATGGGTGTTACCCCGTCGCCAGGAGCTATATAAGTGGCTCCGGGTCGAACAAGTTCTGTTCGGCGCTGTTCGTTCGGCCCGCGGGCATGAGCGAACCCCGTACCACAGGAGAGCAGGTGAATGAACCGGCCAGTTCGACCGGAGGGCCTGGAAATGGCGACGGATCGGGTTGCGGGGGCGGAGTAGGCGTGGGAGCCGGTTCAGGCAATGGAGGGCCGGGAAACGGCGACGGATCGGGCGGCAACGGCGGGTCTGGCGTAGGAGTCGGTCCAGGCAATGATGGGCCAGGGGAATCCATGGTCAGTTCGCCCTGCCGGCCGACATCCGCTGGTGAATGAATGCTCTCGATTGAAACGAAGCATGTCTCTGGATTCATCGTGAGGCGACCTCCTGAGAACACACTGAGCTGACCTTCGGCCTGAATCCGTCAACGCGCGTCGTGATGACTGCCGGATCAACGCGTTCCCCAAATTCGCAGCGGCTCAGTTTCCCTATTGTAGCTCAAGCCGTCCATGCATTACCGGGCATCCCGCTTCCCTTCAGGCTTCACTCCACCGGGGGGATTGATGCCCTGGGGTGGGGAAGGCGCCACGTCAGGATTCGTTGACATGCTCGGATCGAGGTCGGGCGGTTTCACGGAGCCGCGGGGATCTCCACGCCTCTCCGGCATGTGTTGCATTCCCGGATCCATTTGGGACGGGGGGATTGCCGGAACCCCGGATTCTGACGGCCTCTCGGGGGTGGTGCCGGGAGCTGGCCCGCCACCGCGCTCAGGCGGGACAGGCGGGAGTACATCGGCAGCGACGGCCAATGCCGGAAGGAGAGTCAGGATTGCGATGGCCACCAGTCGATGAACGTTCACATGACACCTCCTCTATCAATTCTCCCATGCCACGCGGCAGTCGGCTCGCTCCTACATCCCGACGTGCTTCTTGAGAATCGGCGAATCCTTGATTGCGGGATTCGCGGGGGCCAGTTCCAGCGCCTTCTTGAAGGCAGCGGTGGCCTCAGTATGTTTCCCCGCCTTGTCGAGTGCGAGGGCCAAGTTATAGTGGGCTTCGGCAAGGTTCGGATCGGCCTTGACGGCTTTTTGGAACCATTCTATCGCGACATCCCAGTGGCCCTGCTTATAGTGGCTGACTCCTTCATCATTGTCCGCCCGACCGGGTGAACTGGCAGGAGCCATGATGGCCGCGTCAGCAACAGCTGCCGGCGCCGCGGTCCCGGTCCCCGGCCCCGTTGGTTTACCCGAATCACAGGCAACAACGGTGATGAGGCACGCAAGAATCAAACTCAGCTTAAGAGAGACCTGTTTCACGATGAACCTCCTTGGTGACATGGATCAGAAGCTTTGCAAATCATGTTCCAATCGAGAGGTTTGGTCTGATCAATATTGCTCACTCTCACTGTGAAACCGGGACGAATCGTATGAGTGTGCACAGTCAAAAACGGGCTGTGGAAAGGGAGCAGCCAGGCCACCGGTTGAAGGGCATGGACGAGCGAGCCCGGAGGGGAGCATGATATTAGCCTAGCCGTTCGATGCGCGCAGCGAAAATGGCGATCATCCGAATGAAGAGGAGGGCAGGCCATGGCATGGGGACCGGATCCTAATACTGAGGATGAACTGGAAAAACTGGCGGCCGTGCGAGCGTATTTTCACCAACAGTTCCCCGGCGCTTCGATTCGTGATTCGTACGATGCCGGCAGGATGGCGGAGGTGTTTCGTGTCGAAACCGACGGCGTCGGCGAATTGCGCGATGCGGTCGTCTCGACCGAATTTCTCGACGAGTATCCGCCAGACAGAATGGGAAAGGCGCTGACCGGTTTGCGGGTCGCGGAGCATCTCCGTGCAGCAAAGGGGAGGGAGGTGCTGGTGACGAGCTGGGGGGTCGAAGAAAAGGAAAGATGAAGTGGGTGAGATGAAACGCCCCGCCGGCTCCGGTGCTGCAGCTCGACCGCACTAAGCTTCGCGTCTGCTCGGCTGTGCAACTAGATCCGTTGTCATGTCAGTCAACGGAACTTCGAACAATGCTCGCCGTCGCGGAGCGCGACCGCAGCCGTTCAGCGAGCGCGGGCCCCGAGCTTCCGCACAAGTCGCCTGCGGGGCGTTCCATCTCACCACTTCAAGTGAAGGGGGAAAACGAGCAAGCTTGGAAGAACTATTTTTATCGTTGGACGCGCGCAGTGGGTGACCAATCGGGCCACCCTTCAAAAAGATAAGCGAGCAAGCTTGGAAGGAGCATCTTGTTGCGGGTCCTGTCGTCGACCTCTCAGCGTGGGAATAAGTGACCCAGGACGCAGGGTCCGCAAGTCTCCGCCCGCAGGGGCAATGTCCAGCCTATGAGTTGCAACATTCTCATCGTCAGCGCGCACCCCGATGACATGGAAGTCGGCATGGGAGGAACCGTCGCCAAATTAATTGAGGAAGGGGCCGCGATTACCTCTCTTGTCGTGACAGATGGTGGCCGGGCGTCGAATCCCTTCAGCTGGACGGAGCAACGAATGGCCGAAGTGCGGCGGGCTGAAGCCCTACAGGCCGCAGCGGTCTTGGGTGTGAAGGACGTCATCTTCTGTGACCAGCCTGACGCGGCGGAGGAGGTCGATGTGAAGGCAGTCAGACGAAAGCTCGTCGAACTGATGACGCGTCTCAAGCCCACCGAGGTCTATACGCTTCACGAAGAACTCGATCGACATCCGGGCCACCGCCAGGCGGGCCTGTTAGTGCGGGACAGTGTCAGTGAATCCGGTCTCATGCCGTCGGGAGGAGTGTGGGCCTATGAAGTCTGGGGTCCGTTCGCCAGATGGGATCGCCTGGTGTACATCGACGCCTATGTGGAGAAAAAGAAACTGGCCATTGCGGAGCATCGCAGTCAGGTGGCGACGATTCCTTATGGCGAAGGGATGCTCGGATTGAACCGTTGGCGCGCTGTGTTCGCCGATCCCTTAGCCGACGCCCCGGCCGGTACCTATGCAGAAGTGTTCCTCCGTGTGGCGTTCGGGCAATCGTGAAATCTCGTCTCGCACGTCCTGTTCCTCTCGCAAGTCGCCGCCAGCCCCACTATCCTCACGAGACGAGTAGAAAATGACGCGCGCACGTTGGAATTATCCAGGCCACCCTTGGGGGGAACGTATGAGGAAGCTCGGAAGCAGCATTGTAGTAGGAGATCGTCCGACGCATGGAGCGGAAGTCTAAGGAGACACCTGCCAAGCCCTATAAACAGTGCTATTTTCGGAATCCTCATATTGACACCCGCGGCAGCGAGTCGTAGCCTGAGGGCATTTCGCTTGCTCAAACTATGTACTCTGGAAAAATTCCCAATCTACACGCACCGCGCTCTTGTCGATTGGACTATCTGGAAAGCTGATGCCGGACTGGTTGTTGCAAATGGGGTACGTGCCGTGGGCTGCAGCAAAGCTCGTCAAGAAGAAACTTTCTAATTCAAGGGCCTTGTCGCTGCCTAGAATCTTAAGCATATCGGTGCGTAGATAGGCGAAGTTGACCTTGTAACGTAAGGCGTAGTTCATGATGCCGATGTTTCCTGATTGACCGGACTTGTGATCGCGAAGCCTGTTGCCAATGCTATTCTGCTTGGAGTCACTCATGCCAATATAGATCAGCCTTGAAGTTTTGTACGGATAGGGAATGGCCAGACTTTCTAGGAAGATGAAGTACAAGCCCGTGAATCCTTGGACGTAGCGGATTGAAAGGTCGTCCAAGGGATACTGTTGCGGAAAAGTTATTCTGATAACACTCAGTCCTGCCACACAATCCTCGTGATCATACAATGACAGAGAAGACCATAAAATCCGGTCAAGAGGTGATCAAGGAGTTTCTTGATCATGCGGGCGAGGACTCAGGAGTCGATAAGGGAAGCATCGAAGCCATCAAGACCCTCCTCGCATCAGAAGGAAAAGTTTCGGTTGCCAAGCTATTAAAGGAACTCGAAAGACTCCGCAAGGTGTAGGCGACATGATAAAGCTTAGGAAGATGGATATCGAGAGCTTCCGAGGAGCACGTCTGCCAGTTGTCCTTGATTTCACAGCCACTTGTAAAAGCGTCATTGTTTATGGGCCCAATGGTTCTGGTAAGAGCACATTCTCCGACGCCATTGAATGGTTTTTCTCTAAGCGCGTCAACCATCTTTGGAGGGAAGACTGTTTTGAAGAGGCTTTAAGGAACCTCAATCTCACTGACACTGAGAACGCTGCTGTAAGGCTGAAATTCAGCGATAATAAGCTAGACTGTGAACACTTACTTGATGGGAAGCTCAACATCAAGCGTTCCAACAACAGCGCAGATTTCGGACTGTACATCGATGCATCGGCCGCGGAGCGGCTGATCCTGAGGTACGCAGAGTTGCAGGAATTCATAACGAAAACAAAGGGCGATAAGAAGAAGGTCATCGCTGAAATAATAGGGTTTGATGACATAGTGGATTTTCGAAACACCCTCAACACGGTTCTTCGCAAACTCCAGGATGATGCGGAGTTTGGTGCGGCAAGGCGTACTCTCGATGCAAACCGTGGGAAGATGATGGAGCAATTCAAGAAGTTCATTGAGAATGACGCGGAAGTCTACAGCGTGGCTAACGATATCATTGCTCCATTCAGTCTTGGAGTTACAGTTGCGGACTGGATTTCGTACGAGGAAGCATACAAGATGCTTGAAGGCCGTGTGACCGCGCAAGAGCGTGGAGCGGCCCAGGTAAGCTTTTCTTCGGCGATTACGAAGAGTGTTAAGGCAAAGGAAGCAGTGGCGAGCGCCTTAGGGCAGATAGAGGCCTTTTCGAAGCAATATGGCAAAGTTCTCGAGACAAAAGAAAGAATAATTCAGCTTAACATTGCGGAGTTTCTAAAGTCGGGAAGAAAGATCCTGGACGAGGGTTGGGCTAAGCCCAATACCTGTCCGTTCTGTCAGAAAGAGGTGGATTTAGAACACCTCAGAGAAGAGCTCAACGAGAGGATCGAGCAATTTAAGGCTGTGCGCGACGAGTA
>DATGEA010000108.1:0-3486 GCA_035310605.1 Nitrospira sp.
ACCAGCTGCCAGATCGGCCCGAAGGTCTATCCCTGGAACGATGTAGTGGGGACGGGTGAGACGCCGAACAAGGCCGCGGCTGACTTCGAAGATAAGTGGAAAGCCAAGGGTCTTTCGGCCGACATGTATTCCGGTCCGTCATGGGAAGGCGGGATTAAACCGGAAAAACCGGCCCCCCCCAAACCTCCCGCCGCTCCGAAACCTGCAGCAGCCTCGCCGGCCTCGCAGCCGGCCGCAACATCCCGTCCGGCGTCAGCTCCTGCTCAAGCAACACCGACTGCTGAGCCGGCTCCTTCAACCCAGCCAACGGATGAGTCCAAGTAGTTTCTTCTTCCGGTCTTCTTATTGTCGAGAATGAGCCGCGAGGGGACTTTCAGGAGACTGTCCTGCCAGTTTGCTGTGCTTGAGACCATATCCTGCGTAGACGGCGATCCCGATGATCGTCCAGACACAGAATCTGATCCAGGTGAGTTGCGGTAATTGCCACATGAGTCCGAGGCAGGCCATGGTTCCCAGGATCGGGACGATCGGCATGAAGGGGAGACGAAACGGTCGCGGATGGTCCGGCTTGGTATAACGGAGGACAACCACACCGACGCAAACCAGGACAAAGGCGAAGAACGTCCCGATGTTTGTCATGTCAGCCGCTTCACCGATGGGGATCAGGGCAGCCAAGGTTGCGACCGCGACCCCGGTGAGAATGGTGGCGCGGTGCGGCGTGCCGAACCTGGGGTGGACCATTGAAAGCCAAGGCCCCAGCAGCCGATCCCGCGACATGGCAAAAAATACACGGATCTGACCCAGCATCATGACAACCAGGACGCTGGTGATGCCGGCTACGGCGCCGATGGCGATCACGGCCGCCCCCCACTTGAACCCCGCCAACCTGAGTGCTTCGGCGACGGGCGCATGGATGTCGATCTGCGATGAGGGTATCAATCCTGTCAGTACGGCTGCGACGGCGATATACAGGGTGGTACAGACGGCCAGTGAAGCGATGATCCCGATCGGCACGTCCCGCTTGGGATTTTTGGCTTCTTCGGCCGCGGTCGAGACTGCATCGAACCCGATATAGGCGAAAAACACGATAGCGGCCGCTGCCCCCACTCCGGCGAACCCTTGCGGCATGAAGGGAGTCCAGTTGTCGGGATTTACCGAAGTGCTGCCGATGGCGATGAAAAACACAATGACGGCGAGCTTGATGAGAACGACGAAACCGGTCGCCCGTGCGCTTTCCTTGATGCCGACCACAAGAATAACCGTGACGAGCAAGACGATGATGGCGGCCGGGATATTGGCAATCCCTCCGTCCGGTCCCCCGGGCGCATGGGTGGCCCAATGGGGCAGTTCGAGACCGGCGAGGGTAAGGAGATTGTTGAAGTACCCGGACCAGCCGATCGCCACGGCGACACAAGCCACACCATATTCAAGAATCAGATTCCATCCCGTCAGCCAGGCGAGCAGCTCACCGAGCGTGGCGTACGAGAAGGTGTAGGCACTGCCTGCGACCGGAATCATCGCGGACATTTCGGCATAGCAGAGCGCGGCGAGCGCACAGGTCAATCCGGACAGAATGAACGAGAGGACGATGCCGGGCCCGGCGCCCGGCCGATGGCTATCGCCGACGATCGCGGTGCCGATCAAAACGAAGATGCCGGTGCCGATGATGGCGCCGATTCCCAGACAGGTCAGGTCCCAGGCCGTGAGGATTTTCTTGAGCCGGTGAGTGGGGTGATCTGCGTCGGCGAGAATCTGCTCGATGGGTTTCGTGCGGAACAGGTGCCTGATCACGGAGCCTCCCGTGATGGCGGGAGGAACGACAGCTGATGGGACGAGCGCGTCACGTTCCATATGCCTTCAAGTATAGCAGGCGCTGGTGGCCTGCTTCGGGATGGTCGGTGGACCGGCATTGTTGCTAGGAGGAACGGCGGCGCGCGGCACGGAGGAAGGCCTCGAACAACCGCCGATGCAGGCGGTGCCGCTCGAAGAGAAATTCAGGATGCCATTGGATGCCCAGGAAGAAACGCTGTGCCGGCGATTCAATGGCCTCCACGATGCCGTCCTGGGCGACCGCGCTGGCGATCAACGATGGTGCGACGTTTTTGACGGACTGATGATGCGAACTATTTACGCGCACGGTGACGGTCTGGACGATTCTGCGCAGCAGGCTGCCGGGGGTGACGCGGACGGTATGGCTGAGCTTTGTCGCCGGGTCCGACTGCCGATGTTGGAGCGGGCTTGAAATCTGTGAGGGTATGTCTTGGTAAAGGCTGCCGCCGAAGGCGACGTTAATGGCTTGCATGCCTCCGCAAATTCCGAGCAGCGGAATGTCGGCGGCTCTGGCCAACTGAGCCATCTCCAGCTCGAACGTCGCCCGGCGTTGGCTCATGACGCGGAACTTGTACCGTTGCCGTTCACCGTAGAGTTCCGGAGCAAGATCTGGTCCGCTGCCGGTCAGCAGCAATCCATCGATTCCGGCTAGGAGTCGGCATCTGGAGCTGAGGTCGGCGACGAGCGGGAGGACGATGGGGATGCCGCCGAGCTCTTCGATGGCACGAACGTAACGGGCGCGCAAGAAGTAGGTGGGCTCTCGCCCACCCCATTCTTTTCGGTCACCGGCGTTGAAATCTGGAGTCACGCCGATGAGCGGTTTCATTGTCTAGCGAACAGGCTCCATGGCAGGGGCTGTTGCCTGAGCCGGTGACTCCTGTTCGGCGACGCCGAGGAAGCGGATGGGCTTGTCGCCTCGCAGATGATCGGGCGTAATGATGTAGGTGCCATACATGCTCGTTGTCCAGATGCTTTTCGCCGCATTCTCATTCCCTCCGGAAAACGCATACGCTAATCCTCCGACAATTCCTCCTCCTATGGCGAACGCCGCCTTAATAGGAAGATAGAGGAGCGTGGAGAGACCTGCGGCTGCTTGCATCCCGGCACCGGATGCCGTGCCACCTTCCGAGCTGTCGGTAGACGGAGGTGGCGTGGCTTCTTGGCTCCATGCCGATGGAACCATCGTGATCGTACATAGGGCGATGACAATGGCAATCGCGACCATTCTAAAGCCAGGGGTCACCACATTCTTGGATAAAGACGCGTAAGACTTCACGGATAATCCTCCTTCCTCAACGGAGCAAGCTGAGCTGCATTGGTTGACACCAGAGCGCTCACTCGCGATTCAGGGTTACGTGGGTTATAGCAAATTCAACTCTGATTGCAAACCCCCTGCCGTGCGGGGTGGCTCATGGGGATAGGGTTGTATCATTTGGTAAGAGATCGAGTTCCGTCGTTATGTGCGATGCGATGAACCCTCGTCTTGCTTCGATGATCTCGCTCAGTTCTGCCACGAATGTGTCAGCCGTGAGACATTGGTTTTCCTGAACAATGCCGGATCGCAACAACAGGTCCAGCTTACACCAGGAGATAGCCTGAATCAGGAGCTCTTTAGCTCGATCTTGATACGACGGGTGGTCTTCCACCCGAATTGCA
>DATGEA010000109.1:0-6414 GCA_035310605.1 Nitrospira sp.
GCCGACCTGGGGGTAAGCAGATCGTCGTAGCGCCTCGATGCACAGATGAAAGCGGCTCATCTGGTTGCGGACGACCATGTCGAAGGGGGTCGTCGTGGTCCCCTCCTCCATGAAACCGCGCACGTGGAACCGGACCGTGTTGGTCCGCCCGTGGATAATCTCGTGGATCGCCCGTTGATACCCGTGGAAGGCGAAGATGACTGGTTTGTCCACCGTGAAGAGATCGAGAAACGTTGGCTCCTCCAGCCCATGGGGATGAATCGCGCGCGAAAAGAGACACATCAGATCCACGACATTGACGACGCGGACCTTCAGGTTGGGCGCGTGCCGGCGGAGCAACCACGCGGCGGCCACGACCTCCAGCGTCGGCGTGTCTCCGGCCGCGGCCAGCACAACATCCGGCTCGCCTCCGTGTTCATGGCCGGCCCACGCCCAGATCGAGGCGCCGGCGGTGCAGTGCTGCACGGCTGTGTCGATGTCGAGCCACTGCAGTTCCGGTTGCTTATCGATGACGATCAAGTTCACATAGTTCCGGCTTCGGAAACAATGGTCGGCCGTGGACAGCAGACAGTTCCCGTCTGGGGGCAGATAGATGCGGCCCACCGTCCCTTTCATGTTCAACACCGTATCAATCAGACCGGGACCTTGATGGCTGAAGCCATTATGATCGTTGCGCCAGCAGGTCGACGTCAGCAACATGTTCAGCGAGGGGATTGGCACGCGCCACGGAAGCTTGATGGCTTCCTCCAGCCATTTCGTGTGCTGCACCGTCATCGACGTCGTCACCATCGCGAACGCTTCGTAGGTCACGAAGAGGCCATGCCGGCCCGACAGGACGTACCCTTCCAGCCACCCCTGACACAGATGCTCGCTGAGCACTTCCATCACCCTGCCGTCCCGCGAAACATGGTCGTCGATCGGAATAATCTGGCCCACCGAGCAGCGGTTCTCAGTCTCGAAGACGTTTCCCAGTCGGTTCGAGTTCGTCTCATCGGGGCAAAAGAGCCGGAAGTTTCTGGATTGCGCGCTTCGCGTGAAGAGGTCGCGGGTCATCTTGCCGAGCTGGCGGGTCGACTCGCACCGCTCGGTCGCGGGGTGCGTGACAGGGATCGCGTAGCCGCGGAAATCGGGCAGATCGAGATCAACGATTTCTTTGCCGCCGTTAGCATGGGGATTCGCCCCCATCCGCCGGTTGCCTTTGGGCGCGAGTGCGGCCAGATCCGGGAAAAGCCGGCCATTGTCGTCAAAGAGTTCCTCCGGCCGATAGCTGCGCAGCCATTGTTCCAGCATCTGGAGATGCACAGGATTCGTTCGCACATGGGCCAGCGGCACTTGATGAGCGCGAAACGTTCCTTCCACCGGCAAGCCATCGACGACCTTCGGCCCGGTCCACCCTTTAAGACTGCGGAGCACGATGGCCGGCCAGCTCGGTCGCTGCGAAAAGCCCGTCGTGCGTGCACTGGCCTGGATGGTTTGGATTTTTTCATAGCATGCATCGATCGTCGTCGCGAACGCTTTATGCATCGACAAGGGATCGTCCCCCTCGACAAAGTGAACATCATAACCGTGAGCTTCGAGGAGCTTTTTGACATCTTCATTTCGATCCCGGCCCAGCACCGTAGGCCCGGAAATTTTGTAGCCATTCAGATGGAGGACCGGAAGCACCGCGCCATCGTGGACGGGGTTCAGAAACTTGACGCTTTTCCACGAACCTTCGAGCGGTCCCGTCTCCGCTTCTCCATCGCCGACCACCGCGACGGCAATGAGGTCGGGATTATCGAAGACCGCGCCAAACGCGTGCGCGAGGACGTAGCCTAGCTCGCCACCCTCGTTAATCGAGCCGGGAGTCTGGACGCTCGTGTGGCTTGGGATGCCCCCGGGCGTCGAGAACTGGCGGAAGAGATGCCGCAGTCCCGCCATGTCTTGCGAGATGCGCGGGTAAATCTCCGAGTAGGTCCCTTCCAAATACACGTTGGCGACGATCGCGGGACCGCCGTGTCCGGGGCCGGTCAGGTAGATGACGTTGGCGTCGGTGTCCTGAATCAGCCGGTTGAGATGCGCATAGATAAAGCTGAGGCCGGGCGACGTTCCCCAATGGCCCAGCAATCGCGGCTTGATGTGCTCGGTGCGCAGCGGTTCGCGGAGCAACGGATTGTCCTGCAAATAAATTTGGCCGATTGTCAGATAATTGGCTGCGCGCCAATATCGGTCGAGCTGCCTCAGCCGGTCATGGGAGGTCGGAGGCGTTTCAGCTTGCTCGGACGTGACTGGGTCTTCAAATGTGTTCATTGGCTATATCCTCTTGCTCCGGATGAGATTGTGCGTGTATCTGGCGATCATCAGTTCCTCGTCAGTCTTCATGACGCGCACCGTGACCGGGCTGTCGTCGCGCGAAATAATCGCCGCGTCGTGTTCGTTGCGAGGGGAATCCAAACGAATGCCGAGAAACTCCATGCCCTCGCAGATCCGCCAACGAATCGACGGCATGTGTTCTCCGATTCCCGCAGTGAAGATCAACGTGTCAAGGCCGCCTAACACAGCCGTCAGGGCCCCGAGACACTTTCTCGTCTGATAGCAAAAGAGCGCGATGGCTTCGACGGCATGAAGATTGTCGGCCTTCTTTGCGAACAAGTCCCGCATGTCGGAGCTGATCCCGGAAACGCCGAGCAGCCCCGACTGATGATTCACCAGATCGTTCACGGTCGAGGTGGAGAGGCCCTCTGCTTCCAGGAGGTAGAGGATCACGCCGGGATCCAGATCACCCGAGCGCGTGCTCATCATCAGTCCGCCCGTCGGGGTAAAGCCCATGGTGGTGTCGAGGCTCTTGCGGCCAGCTATGGCTGCCATGCTCGCCCCGTTCCCGAGGTGAGCGATGATCACCCGACTGTTAGCGATCTTCGCCCCTGCCACGCGTGCCAGTTCGTTCATCAGAAATTCGTAGGACAGTCCGTGAAACCCAAACCGTCGAACGCCATCGCGCCATAGGTTGCGAGTCAAAGGCAACATCTGCGCCACTTGCGGCATGTGCCGATGAAACGCGGTATCGAAACAAGCGAACTGCTTCAGGTTGGGGTAAGACCGGCGGACGGTCTTGATCGCTTCGAGCTCGTGCGGCAGATGATCGGGATCGAGACGTTTGAGTGTAGCGAGAGCCTTTTCCATCTTCGGCGTGATTCGTTGAGGCTTCGTATAGCGTAGACCGCCATGGACCACGCGATGCCCCACCGCGTCCAAGCACTGATCCTGCTTTTGCAGCCAGGTAAGAACGTTCTTGAGAGCCGTCGCGTGATCCGGGAGATCGACATGTTTCTCAACCAGGACATGGCCATCGCCGTCCTTGATCTGAAAATGGCCGCCCGGCAGTCCGATCCGTTCGCTGCGCCCCGCCAACGTCAGCGTCTCCTTTTTACCCATGGAGAACACCGCGACCTTCAAGCTCGAGGATCCACTGTTGATCGTAAGAATGCGATGGTCGTGTGCGTGTGTCATTTGACGGACAACCGGTCGAGTAAGGCGGTGTCAATTGCTCGCGTTAGCGCGGCCAATCCCCGGCCCACATCAGCGCCAAGATGGATGCGGATCACACGGCGTTGATGTTTGCGTAGTGCCTCCAAATCCCCCAGCGCCTCCGCTCGTTTGAAGATACCGAACGTGTATGGCTGACCCGGCACCGGGAGATCAACGGCGTCATCGGCGGTCAGTTGCAAACACAAGCCGGTGTTCTGTCCACCCTTGTGAAACTGACCAGTAGAATCGAGAAAGCGCGGGCCATAGCCTAGTGTCGTAGCAAGACGCAGGCTGTCGCGCAATCGGTGGCGAATCGCGTACAGCGCTTGCTCGGTGGCGGGGGTTTCGGTTAAACACGCCATGAGCGTCACATAGTTGTCGGCGTGCGCTTGAGCCAGGAATCGTTGCAGCGTCTCAGTAACAGTTGCGGCAACCTTTGGTGCGTAGAGGCTCAAGGGATGTTCGACGAGCACCGGAGTTTCCTCCGGCAACCGACCTTGTTTCTTTACCGTCTCCAAGAGGCGATTCTTGTTGTCTTTGCTTTCCTGGACGTTGGGCTGATCGAACGGATTGATACCCAGGATCGCTCCCGCCGTTGCAGTCGCGATCTCCCAGCGAAAGAACTCCTGACCAAGGTCGAGAGGATCATTCAACTGGATGGTCACGACTGGATGAGCCGCCTCGCGCAAGGCCGTCACGCCTTGTTCCAGCGAGTCCTCAGTGTGATCTTTCAAACGGAAGTAGACGAAGAACCGGTCCTGGCCGTACACCGAGGGATCACCCAGCGGTTCGCCGCTCACGGGCAACATGCCCCTTCCCTCCTTACCGGTGCTTTCCGCTAACAGTTGCTCGAGCCACATTCTTAGAGTGCCGATGGGTTTCGATACGACAAAAGTCACCTTGTCGCGTCTCTCCCGGGCTAGTTCACCCATCATCGCGCCCAGGCTCATGCCAGGATTTTGGTGCGCAGGCACGCAGGAGGCGCAGGCGTACGTCATGCGCAACGCTCGAATCAGCAGTTCGCCGATATCGACGCCCATGAGAGCTGCCGGCAATAAACCGAAATAGGAGAGGGCCGAGTACCGGCCCCCAATATCGGCAAAGTTAAGAAAGATTCGTCGGAACTTTCGTGCTTGAGCCAACTTCACCAACGGCGTGTTCGGGTCGGTGATGGCGACAAAGTTCTCTCCAGCCCGATCTCCTTTGAGCGCTTTTAGCTTTGCATAAAAGTATTCGCCAAACGCCAGCGGCTCCGCGGTCGTACCCGACTTGCTGACGACGATGAAAAGCGCTTCCGAGAGGACCACTTCATGTTCGAGTGTTTGGATCGTGACGGGATCGGTCGTGTCCAGAACAATCAGTCGTAATGCGTTCTCTGCGGTGGCAAAGGTGTGTTGAAAAGCGAGCGGCGCAAGGCTGCTACCGCCCATGCCCATGTCCACCACGTAACGGAACCCGGTCGATGTTACTTCGGAAACAAAGCGAGTCAGGGTCTCCAGATGCTCCTCCATGTGTTCCGCCACGTGCAGCCAGCCGAGCCCGTTGCGGATGATGTGCCGATTCTCGTCATCCGTTTTCCACGAGCTGGCATCCTTGCTCCACAGCCGGTCACACAACCGCTCGCGCGCGATCACGGCAATTCGATCATGAATGGTCTTTTCGTAGTGGCTCAGATTCACTGTCCCCACGTCAACCGGCGCTCGCATCGCCGCAGCCCGTTTCTCCGTTAGGGTATTCATCAAGAGGTCGAACGCCTGGGCGAACTTTTGGATGCCTTCGTCTTCGAGCTGCTGGTTGGCCGCGTCGAGATCAATCCCCACTTCGTCTAGTCGCCGAAGTGTCTCGGAGGCCTTGACGGCGTCGTTCGTCAAACGAGACGCCGGTTTGCCGTGGTCTCGATAGGCAGCGAACGTCTCCAGCGGAATCGTGTCGATTGTTTCAGGCCCGACGAGTGCCTCCACGTATTTCAGATCGCTGTAAGCGGGATTTTTGGTGCTGGTGCTGGCCCACAGCAAATGTTGAGTCCTCGCACCTTGAGCCTTGAGTTTGCCGAAGCGCTCACCCTGATATATGTCTTTGTAAATCTGATAAGCGGCCTTGGCGCTGAAGATCGCCACTTGCCCGTGGATAGTTTCGGCGAAAGCAGCCTTCGATTTGTCCGTTGCCATCAGTTTCTCCAGCGTCGGATCGAGCAGTACGTCGATACGACTCAGGAACAAACTCGCGACGGATGCCACGGATTTTAGGGGCTTGCCTTGAGCGGATAGAGTTTCAAGACCGGAGATGTATGCCTCAGCCACCTGCCGATACCTGGGGAGCCCGAAAAGCAAGGTGATGTTGACGTTGATTCCCTCACCGATGAGTTGCCGGATGGCTGGCAATCCTTCAATAGTCGCAGGCACTTTGATCATCACATTTGGGCGTGCTATAGCAATCCACAGTCGTCTTGCATCGGCGATAGTCTTGGCGGTGTCACGCGCCAGATAGGGGGACACCTCGAGGCTCACAAACCCATCCGCTTCGTCCAGCCGATCATAGATCGGACGAAACAGATCGGCCGCGCATTGAACATCCTCCACCGTGAGGGTCTCGTATATCTGGTCAACACTCTTGCCTTCCAGCGCCAGTGCACGGATGGCGCTGTCATAATCGTGGCTGCCCACAATGGCTTTTTCAAAGATGGATGGATTAGAGGTCACACCGCGCAGCCCGTCCTCTTCAATAACTCGCTTTAGTTGACCCGACGAAATCATCCCGCGACGAATGAAATCCATCCAGATGCTTTGGCCAAACGCCTCCAGCTTGAGCAAAGGGTTATCATTCATAGTATGCTTCCAGCATCATTTCTTCTTCGAGTGCGCTAACCGTTTCTGTAATGCGCGGTCGCTGTTACCGATCTTTTTGAGC
>DATGEA010000110.1:0-14018 GCA_035310605.1 Nitrospira sp.
CGGTCGGGTGTGCATTGCGTGAGAGAGCCCGGATTTAGCCGATGCAATCGCTTCGTGACGAAGCGCGTGGAGGCCCAACCATGAATCTGAAAAACCTGATTCTCAGAGAGTTATCGGAAGGGGTGACGGAAAAGGAATTGGCGTCGGCTGTTCGGGTCCCTCAGCGAACGATCGTGAATGTTCTGGGCGGCAAGGATCCCAAAGACCTTGCCGTCTGGGATCGATTCGCAAGGTACTTTCGCATGGAGGTGGATTTCATCCGCACCGGCGAGTCGGCATACGCGAGAAGGACCATGGAGCTACCGGGCGAGGCTTCTCACTCCGCCGCCGGTCAGATGCGGAAGGTGCCGCTCTTGGACTGGAATCAGGCCGGACAGATGGTCACAAGCAAGACGCTTCCCGGTGCCGTCCATGCCGGAGCGATGATTGAAACGACGGATGTGTCAGGGGCGCGCACATTCGCCTTGCAGGTACAAGACGATTCCATGGAGCCCCTCTTCGGCAAAGGGGAGATGATTTTTGTGAATCCCGATCTAACGTGGAGTGCTGGAGACTATGTCATCGTCAAACAGCCGGCCGGCCATCCGGAAACCATGCTCCTCAGGCAAGTCAAACCCATTGGAAGTCAACGCATGCTCCATCCCCTCAACCGGAAGTTTGAAGACCTTCCCTTGACGGAACAGGAGGAGGTATGCGGGAAAGTCGTCCGCTTGAGAAAGAATTTTTGAACATCGCTACATGTGCGCGTGAGCATCTGGAGGACGTCACAATGTGGACCCAACAACAGTTGACAAAGGAGCGAAGCATGAGACGACATATCGTGGGGCTATTCGCTGTGTTCGCACTGTGGTGCATCTCGGGCGCATCCGTCGGTGACGCGATAGCTGGTTCTGGGCAGGCACACTCGCATCTCATTCCCGGAGACCGGCTTCTTCTGGGCACAGTCGTGGAGATCAGGAGCGACCAGGCCAAAATCGCGATGAGTGAGGGACAGCCGCGGTACCTCCCCATGAATGTACGAAAAGATAAGGGATTGCCGGAGCTCAATATAGGAGATCTGGTCGAGATCACCATCAATGATCAGAACCTGCTGGTTGATGTGCATAAAGCCGGTGAGAACAGCGACCATCTTGTGGTTCGAGGACAAGTCGCCGAACCGATGCCCACCGGACATGATCAGGCGGTGATTCGCACGACGGATGGGAAAGAAGAAGTTCATCTCATCCGACCGGTGGCGAAAAGCAAAGTGGCGTCCATTCCCGTCGGGGCCGATGCCGTGTTTCTCATCGACGAGTTGAATAAGATCGTGGATGTGACCATGGAGAGCGTGGAATCCGTGCATCGGGCGGCCGAACTCGGGCAACAGAAATCGCCTCTCAAGGGCAACCTCGGCCAGGTCACGGGTGTGATCCTGAAGCCCCTGAAGGACAATACGATTGTCATCCGCACCGAGGACGGAAAGGAGCGCTCGTACCAGGTGCGCGAGCACATTCAGCCGAGGCTCGCGACGTTATCCACCGGCGATGCCGCCGTGCTTTTGGTGGACGAAGAAAATATCGTGATGGACGCCGGCATTCAGCCGAAAATGTAAGCAGACGTAGCGGCGAGAATTAGAAAAAGGAGCAACGCCAGGAGGTCAACGAGACGTGTCGATAACCGACAAGGAGGATACCATGACGATGTTAGGCGTTCCCGTAGGTGGGCTCAAGACGGTCGGCCAGATTGACGCCACCAATCCGTTGGTGTTTTATGCCGGACAGGACGGCATGGAGATCGCGGTGGCCTTGTGTTCAACCCACACGGCCGGCGCGCCGGTGGTGGATGCAGACGGCAGGTATCTCGGGTTCATCAACGAGTTTGATGTGATGAAGATGCTCGATATGGGGCGGGATTTGAGCACCATGCGGGCAGAGGAGATCATGCGGAAGGATCGGCTGGTGATCACTCCGTCGACGACAATTTCCGATGCGGCGAAGATGATGGAGCAACACGGAGTCGTAGGTCTCCCGGTTGAGCATGACGGGCTGGTCACGTACTCCGTCACCCGGCACGATCTCTTACGGGCACGGATAGGCCTGGGTGTAGGTATGGGCATCGGCTCCTAGACGCGAATGGGGGTGACGAATTCCGTGGCTTCTCTGTGGATCTCGCCGCTTGGGCGGACACCGGATTACCTGGACCCCCAATGTCAGGAGGCCCTGCACGAGGTGGATGTCAGCGGGATTGCGCTCCTCCGCTCTTTTGAGCAGTATCAAAGGGGGGCTCCATCGGGAGATTCGGGAGAAGGAACCGGTTCGAATCGGTCAATGACCAAATAGGACGCCCGCCATGATACGGATTAAACGTGTGTACAGCGAGCCGAGCCTGCGCGATGGCATCCGCATCCTGGTTGACCGGGTGTGGCCCAGAGGCCTCACCAAGAAACGGGCGCGCATCGACGCATGGCGGAAAGAGTTAGCGCCGAGCACGTCGCTGCGGAAGTGGTTCGGACATGATCCCTCCAGATGGATCGGGTTTCGCAAGCGCTACCGCACGGAGCTCACGGATTCGGGTCAGGCCGCTGCGCTGAAAGCACTCGCCACGCTGTCTCGTCATAGGACCATCACACTCCTGTACGGCGCGGCCGATGAGGAACACAACCAGGCAGTGGTACTAAAGGAACTGCTGGACGAACTCCGGTGACTGACGATCAGGAATCGACCGAGGACCACCTCTCGGTGGAATCGACAGGCCAACACCCTTGACGACCGGAGCTGACGGGAAGGACAAATGTCCCGGCTGTCCGGTCGGATCTCACCGCGTCCACACGCTCGAGACCCTCCCGAGCTTGAGCCGCGTAATAGCAAAGGCGTGGCTGCTGAAAGTGTGTGACGATCATCTGAAACATCTCTCGTGCAAAGTTGAGAAGTCCCCTTCCCTGCGCGACGTGGCCGGCACGAAGGGCACAGGCCGCAGCCATCGCTGCGGGATCCGCCGAGAGGCGGACGGATGGTTCCGTGGACACCGGCATCTCACTCTCAGGGGGTATCGGATCTGCACCGGGGTCCATCCCCTTCACGGCGAGGGTCAATCGTTGTGCATCGACCAGCATCGCATCAAGGTCTTCGCTCTGAGAGCAATGGGTATAGATTCCCCAGATGTCCATGAAACGGCCGCTGTCAGTGAGCGATGGCTGTGAGGCCTGCCTGCTCGTTCCGCATCCGCTGATTGTCATCGGGATGATCAGTACGAGGATGAGCCACCGGCGATTCCTTTGACCCATAGGACCACTTTTCCCTCGTCTCAATCTCCTACCTCCTATCCGCCACCGCCACACACAGTTTATGGTTCACACATGGAGCGCTGGGGTTCGATGAAAGGCGTGGTTCGTTCGAGCTGCAAACTGGCAAATCAGTGACACCCAGCACACTCACCCTGGGCGCAATGAGTACGGAGGTCAAACAGTCTAATGAGCTCCATCCACCTACCCCTTAATAGCGCTTGACTCCGGTGCCTAATGCGCCCAGGGTGATCCTATGACGTATCGAGCCACCCTGACTGTCCTATCCTCGCGCCTCTGCGTACACTCCTCGCGCGACTGATTCCGCGGTCTCCGCCGCTTCTACGCCAGAGTTTCTCTCAATAGGTTTGTCGCGCCGTTCTTTGACCGGGGGCGAATGCCGATTTCGGCTGCGATGGCAGGGAGAAATGCCTCGATATGCGAGTCGATTCACGCCCGTAGTGCACTTCACTAACTCAGTAAAGGGAGAGATCTCATGATCACCATGACACCGACGGCTGAACAAAAGATTCGGGAACTCATGCAGGAAGAGAAGGACACGATCGGCCTGCGAGTCTATGTAAAAGGCGGCGGCTGCCATGGCTACCAGTACGGTATGGCCTTCGAGTCCAAGATGGCCGAGGACGACACCGTCGTCGAAAAGGGCGAGGTGAAAGTGATCATGGATTCGCAGAGCGCCCCGCTGTTGGCCGGTTGCGAAGTCGATTATACGGAAACGCTGCAAGGCTCCGGCTTTGCGATCAAGAACCCGCAGGCCAAAACGACCTGCGGCTGCGGCAGTTCATTCAGCGCATAACCCGATCGTGGTCCTGACCCGGGAGAAAAGATGGACTTTTTTCGTCATATGGCTCCGGAGCTCTGGCTGCTACTCTTCATGGTGTTCATGGCAGGAGCGCTTCTGCTGGCGTACATGATGTCCCGGTAGAGCACATCCAGAGGATTACCGTAGCAATGGCGTCTCAGCGCGGCGGCAACTCGTGACCGACAAGCATCTCGGACCTGAAGGAGGTTGGATCAATGGACAACACATCAATAATCGGAACAAAGAATAAAAAAGGTCAGGTCTTCACCGAAGCTCGCATCATGATGCGGGACGCGCCTCGTACCGCGTCGTTCTATACCGGCAGCGAAGTCATTAAAGAAGCCATCCGGCGCGCGAGCATCGACGTGATGATCGCCTATCCGATCACGCCCCAAAGCGAAGCCGCGGCGCTGATCGGCGAGCTCTTTGCCGAGGGCTACATCGGCGATTACTTTCGCGGGGAAAGCGAATTTGCCGTCATGTCACAGTGCGCAGGCGCCGCATTCGGCGGAGCCCGCGTCTTCACGACGACCGCCGGGCCTGGCACCATGCGGGCCATGGAAAACTTCCCGATGTGGGCCGGGGCGAGACTGCCGATCCAATGTATCGTGACCTGCCGCGGGATCAATTCGCCCCTGTCGATCCAGCCGGACACGATCGAGATTTCCTACCTGATGCAAACCGGGATGCTGGTCTGGCATGCAGAAACCGCACAGGATTTCTACGACTGGATTCTCATGGGTTACATGGTCTCGGAGGAGCCGGACGTGCATCTCCCCCTGGCACTCTGCTGCGACGGCTTTTTCGTGACCCATACGAAGGACGTTGTGGACCTGACGCCGGCCGATATGTGCCTCCCGCCCTACGATCCGTATCGCTCACCGGTTCCCTGCATGGATATGGAATGCCCGCCGGTCCGCATGATGCGCGATCCGTTCATCATGAAAAGCAACTACATCAGCTACGCCACTCACGCGAGCTGGCAACAGGAAGTCTGGGCCGCCGCAGAACGTTCGCGCAAGCACACCATCGCCTGGCTGGATGGCCTGATCGAGACGGAGAATGCCGATGCCGACGTCCTGATCGTCTCATCCGGAACCGCCGTCTCCCAGGGGCGGGAGGCCATCCGCCTCCTGGCCGATGAAGGGATTCGTGTCGGACTGGTGAAGATCAAGACGCTGCGCCCGTGGCCGGAGCAGGAAATTCGCGAAGCAACCAAGCATGCCAAACACATCATTGTGCCGGAGTTCAACGTTATCGGATGGCTGGCACGGGAGATCAAAGCCACAATCCCGCGCAGCGAACGGGTCGTCGCCGGACCACGCGTCTGCGGAGGCATGACCATGCCGCCGGAAATCATCGTGGAAGAAGTGAAAAAAGCGATCGGGCTGCGATCCGGAGTGCTGGCCGGACGCGGCGGGTGAATCTGTGAAAAGCCGCAGGGCTACAAGGAGATAATATAATGAGCAAGGAACGCATCACCATTTCGCCGGATCTCTATGACATCATGCCGTCGGACTATCAGGACCTCGTCCGAAACGCCACCTACGGCAAGGAAGACCGGGGCTGGAAGGACATCGGCAACTCCAAGGAGCTCATCGAGCAACACTCGCTCTGTGCCGGATGTCCCGAGTCCATGGCGTTTCGTTATATTTTAGCCTCGCTTCCCAATCCCGAAGACACGGTCATGGTCGGCTCGACAGGATGCACAAGTCTGGTGTTTCCGATGGTCGCCGTCCACAACATTCACTCGCTGTTCGGAAATCAGAACGCGGTGGCCTCCGGCCTGAAGCGGGCGTTAACGGTCCGCTTCCCGAACCGGATCAAAGACGTGGTGGTGCTGGCCGGAGACGGCGCGACGGTGGACATCGGCCTGGACATGACGCTCCAGGCCTGGTTCCGGCAGGAAAAATTCACCACTATTTGCTTTGACAACGAGCTGTACGCCAATACCGGCGGACAGGAAAGCGGTCTCATGCAGAAGGGGTTCGTGGCCAAGATGGCCCCGGTCGGGAAACTCTTCGATAAGGTCCGCCTGCCGGAGATTGCGCGGGAATCCGGCTGTCACTACATCGTGAACTGCACGGTCAGCAAGCCTTCGCTCGTCGAGAAAGTCGTCCGCAATGCGGTCCTGATCGCGAGAGAAATCGGACCCACCTATCTTCAGCTCTATACGCCCTGCATCCTGGAGATCGGCAAAAACAGCATGGAAGGCTTACAGGAAATGCGGGATTCGGAGAAACCCAACGAACGCTTCGCCTACAAGGAATACGTCAGCGAGCCTGCGAAGGCGCTGCTGGCCGAAATCGCCGCCAAGGCGAAGGAAAAGAAGGACGCCGCGAAGCAGTTGGTTTCGCAAGGGACGTAAATTCACCGCCGCAAATGCGGCTAACAGCGAGAGAGTGAGGTATCGGATGAGTCTTAATTATGTGAAGTTCACACCGGGATTCGACGCGTTCATGCCGAAAGAATATCGGGACATGGTGGAACACGGTCCCTTCGGAAGAAAAACGACCGTGTCGCAGATGGGAAGCTTCAAGGAGATCCTTGAGGAGCATCCTATGTGCGCCGGCTGCGCCATGACGCTGTTCATCCGGTTGGCGATCATCGCGTTTCCGAATCCCGAAGACACGATCACGGTCGGGACAGCTGGATGCGGCCGTCTGGCCATCTCGCAAGCGGCGATTCCATTCGTGTACGGCAACTACGGCGACCAGAACGGGGTCGCCAGCGGATTGTCGCGCGGGTTGCGGATCCGGTTCGGCGACCAGCCCAAGGACGTTGTCGTGATGGCCGGCGACGGCGGAACGGCCGACATCGGCTTCCAGCAGGTGCTCCACTCCTGGTTCCGGCAGGAACGGTTCACGACGATCATGCTGGATAACGAGGTGTACGGCAACACGGGCGGACAGGAAAGCGGGATGACGAACAGAGGCGCGGTGCTCAAGATGGCCCCGCTCGGAAAGAAGTTCGAAAAGATGGATATGGTCGCCATGGCCAAGATCGCCGGCTGCGCCTATATCGCCACGGTCGTCCCCAACAATCCGCGGCGCGTGGAAAGCTGCATTAAGAAGGCGGTGCTCATCGCCCGCGAGGTCGGTCCGACCTATATTCAGGCCTATACGTCCTGCAATATCGAGTACGCGATCCCCACCGATAAGGTCATGGAAGACGCCAAGACCGTCGAAGACGATCGCTACAAGTTCACCGAGTACGTCAGCGAAGAAGCCAAGGCGTATCTGGCAGAGCGGTACGGCTACAGAGAGTTCCTTCCGAAGCCGGTTGCGGCAGTCGCACAGGCGTAATCACATGGGCAGAAGATTCGGGCGATGGCCCACACGAATTGCCCGAATCTTCCACCCGTCGGACGACAGGCCCTGTCGACGATCGGACCCGAGGTGGATCATGACAGACATGCAATCAAATTCGACGCTCGCGACGCCCCCGGTACGCTATACGCTGAGCTATGGCATGCGGCTGGATAAAGGGACCGGGTCAGAACTGACCCACCCGCACGTGCCGGTCACCCTGCCCAATGGATCGCCCGGCAGCATGACGTTGCACGTGATGAACGGCACACCGGATGAAATCAAGGCGCGGCTCCTCGAAAGCGTCGACGCCTTTTTCGAAATCTACGCCAACGTCTGATCCCCGCCATTCGTAACCGAGGCGTCGCCATCCCCGCTGTGACCCGTTCCGACGCCTCATGTGGGAGGCATCCGACCATGCAGACACTCGACATCCATCGCCCCGGTATGCCCGATCTTCAGTTCGCCCTGCTGGTCACGGCACTCTGCACCTCCCGCCTGACCGCCCTCAACATTCCGGACATCCTCCGCACCAGGATCTTCGACCGGTGCTGGGTGCTGATCCACGACAGCCCGCCGCCCGGCAAGCCGGAGGAGCGGGTGTTGGACTTGCGGATCTGGACCGAGGTAACGCTGGACGCGGTGGTCGAAACCATCCGCAGCGTGCTCACGGACGCCGGCATCCGGAAACTCACCTGGGATCATGAACCCAGCGACTCCACGCGGAGCAGCACACCCCAAGCACAGCCTCTGATCGATCGAATCGAACAACTCTATCCTCAACAAACCAACGCCGGTGACGAGGCCGGTGGAGGGACGCTGGTGGATCCGCAGGTCCGCACGGATGACGACGGGCTTGGCGTCCGGCAGTTAATCAGTGAGATCGCGGTGTCGATGACCGGATTGTCCATGGCCTTGAGGCATCGCGCAACGGACCTCGCAGCGATCGGGAAAGATGGCGAGTTAGTCGACAAGTTGCTGAAGGGCGCCGACGTGATGCGCGGCAGCGGAGACATGTATCTGGCATGGGCCCGCCATTATGCCGGGTTGCCTGAAGACAATTCCGAAGCGGATGACGGTGGGGATGCGAGCACGCAACAGCCCCACGCTTTCTAAACCGGACAATGTCCCGGTTGTTCTCTCCACTGCCTAACTCAGAGCGTGCCTTCATTCATCGACACTCTGTCGAAGAAGGAACGGCCCGTAGACCAGGGCGAACAGCACATAAGCGCCGCTCCAGCCGACTGCCGCCAGGCCGAGCACAAGCGTCGTCAGAGTCGTCGGAATGTCGGAACCCGGCGTGAAGACCCGCAGCATCGCCCCCGCATTGACCAGCACGTAGATCGCAATCGTCGCGAGATCGGCCCGCTTCGGTCGTCCCGTATGACCCAGACTCGCGCGGGTCATCACGCCCAACGTCATCGCGCCCACCGCTCCGGTCGTCAGGACGTGCACGGCGTTCGCCGCCGGCAGACCGATCCCGAACATCGCGCCGCCGAGCGCCAGCATCGACAGCGCCAGCCAGCCATAGCCCAGATGCAGGATCAACACCAACGGCTCGCGCCACGTCATCCAGCCGAGCCAGCGCCACAGACGGACCAGGTTCACCAGCCCTGCTACGACCAAGGCCCCTCCCGCCCCGAGGCTCTCCGGCCGAACGATCCAAGCGATAGCAGCCATCACGACCAGCACGATCGACAGGCCGTCGAAACGGGAGAAGGACGCAGGCCGCTCAGCCCGGCGCGCCTGAATGAGAAACTCCCGGGTGAAATTGGGAATGAGGCGTCCGCCGATCATCGTCAGCAACAGCATGTCGAGTGCGACCGCCATGCGCTCGGGCAGATCTGTCGGCGCGCCGCGCAGAGCCGATACATGAAAGAGAATATTCGCACAGGCATAGAGACTGATCAGCGCTCCGATCGGCGCCTGCCCCCAGCTTCCTCCGGCGGCGATCTCCCGCCAGACCAGTGCGGCCAACGTAACAAGAAAGGCTCCGTCCACGAAGGCGGACACGACCGGAGCAGGCCAGGGCACGGCGAGAAGCAGTCGTCCCGCCAACCACAAGACCAACAACGACATGAGCGGCATTCCCCTGACCGGAGGACGCCCGGTCCAGTTAGGAATCGCTGTGAGCAGGAACCCCGTAATCACGGCCGGCAGAAAACCGAAGAGCATTTCGTGGACGTGCCAGTCTCGCGGCGGATAGAGGAAGCCCGAATCACTTACGCCGGCAAGTCGCAACAACCAGACAGGAACGGCCAACCCGGCGAACAGCGCGGCGCAGAGGAAAAACGGCCGGAAGCCCATCGAGAAGAAGGGGGGACCGTCATAGCGGGGGAAGGTCGGTTCATCGTCCGACTCTACCTCAGTCCGATCAGGACTACCGACTTGTATTGCGATTTGTTTCGGTGGCATGGACGGAAGCGATTGTCGTCGCGGGTCACAGACTTGTCAATGACGAGCCGCCTCTCAAGCAGGGTTGGAGCACTGTTTCCAGGTAGCGGTCTGCTGTTGGAATCAGCTGGATCTTGCAGCGTCAAGGCGCTCGAGACCCTCCCGGGCTTGAATCGCGTAATAGCGAAGGCGTGGCTGCTGAAAGTGCGTGACGATCAGCTGAAACATTTCTCGTGCAAGGGACAGACGTCCCCTTCCCTGCGCAACCTGGCCGGCACGAAGGGCACAGGCAGCAGCCATTGCGGCTGGATCCGCCGAGAGGCGGACGGATGGTTCCGTGGACACCGGCTCCACAGTCTCAGGGGGTATCGGATCTGCAGCGGGGCCCGTCACGTCTACGGCGAGACTCAATCGTTGTGCATCCGCCCGCATCGCATCAAGATCCTCGCTTTGGGAGCAGTGGGTATAGATGACCCATATATCCATAAAGCGGCTGTTGTCAGAGAGCGATGGTTGTGGGGATTGTCCGCTCGCGCCGCATCCGCTGATTGCCATCGGGAGGATCAGTACAAGGATGAGCCACCGGCTATTCCTTTGACGCATTGGACGACTCTTGCCTGTTGCTCACGCGTCGATCGATCGCTGAATCGCTGAGGCATGGCTCGATGGAAGCGGCGCAGACTAGGAAATCAGTCGCGCAGGGAGAACACACCTCACAATCTCAGACTGGGCGCAATGAATTTTGGAGTCAAGCAGTATAATATGGGCCCGGATAGATCAGCGGGATCTTCGGGCAGCGTCTCGTGGGGATCCCGTTGACGGATTCTTTTTCTCCAACCATTGAACCGTCCGGTCTGTCGAGTGATCGGCTGACCGACTGTTCGCAGAGGTCGTCCCTGCCCCGACGAACAGCAGGACAATCGCACCGATTACGACAAGGACCAGGACCCCCGCGCCGAGCGTGACGATCGGATGCACGGTGCCCTTCCCCATCCATCCGAATTCCTTCCAGCCCCATGGCGCCGTCTGGGGGGGCACCGTCAAACCGTAAGCAGACTCTGCAGAAACCTC
This sequence comes from Nitrospira sp., assembly GCA_035310605.1. Lineage (GTDB taxonomy): Bacteria > Nitrospirota > Nitrospiria > Nitrospirales > Nitrospiraceae > Nitrospira_C. The sequence goes on from DATGEA010000110.1 coordinate 10,856, forward strand.
CTCGCTGGCTTCCGATCGAAACGTCATCATCGCCCGGATCAGGCGGAGATGACTTTTTGTGGTCTCGTCGAGATATTCGCCCGGTGTGACTTCGCTGATGAAAAGGAGGAGAGATTGCGCCGACGAATCAGAAAGTCCCCCTTCCTTTGTGGCCACCATCTGAACGAGATGACTCATTTCTGTTTGAACGACAGAGACCTGTCCCCGCAGCAGGCCTTGTTGCACGGAATGGAGTTGTGTGAGATAGCGCTCGTATCCGGGACTGACAGCTTCACGGCTTGCCAGATGTTGCTCCGTCTGAACGCGCCGAGCAATCCGGTCAAGCCAGTTCTCCTGGACGCCTTCAGCCGGAACGGGTATCAGGAAGAGGAGGAGGAGCAGCAGCCCCAGTGCAGCGACCAGAATCCGCTGGTACGCCGGCGATGGCATCCTCGCTCCCCTCTCTTGGCAGGACCCCCTACAATAACTCTTAAAGCCTCTGCCTCATAACAGGACGTTGTCAAGAGCCTGCCAGGTCGACTATTCCGGGGATTCGAGCTGCCAACGATTAAATGGCGGGAACAACAATGTAACCCTCGGCCTCGTTGCCGTAGGCTGTAAAGGTTCCTGCTAAGAAATGGCGTGCAGTCAATGCACAGAGGGCGGCATCGACTTCGTCAATAGTTGTTAGAGCGTCGATTGTCACGCCTGCCTGTCTGAGCAACCTTCGGCGCTCCACCCGTTTGTTCTTCGCAGAGAGGCGAATCCCCGTCAGCGCGCAAGCCGCCGCATGCGGAAAGGTTTCGAAACACAAGGGGCGCGAGGTCGAGCCTTGCCCATCGAACAGCCGATAGTGCTTCGCAAAGGCTCGAAAGAGCTCAGCCCCGTTCAACATCCACCCGTAAAATGGGTTGAGCTGCCCAAGCTTGAAACAAGGCGTAGCGAATGCTCGGATCCCCATGCGAGCAAGTTCCCGTTCACAAGGCCTCTGTTTTCCGGTGAGGCTCCACTTGCAGGGCGCGTCGATTCCGACGGTTGAGGCACCGAGCCGCCGGCACCATTCGACGATAGCTGCTGTGTTGCAGGCGGCCAGTTTGTCGAAGAATGTCCCATCTCGAAGCGCCACGGCATGAAACCCCTTCTTCACTCCGCCCACATCCACGCCGACCACGATCTGAGGTGAGGGGCTCATAGCTAGGGAGGAGAACATAAGTCCGGTCCCATGTTCAGGACCAGTTCCTGTGATGCAAGGTCATTTCCATGCCCGCTCCTGCTCGCCAGCCGGGTCGCGATAGATGGCGTAGGTGATTTTCTTGGCGATATTGCCGATCTCCCTGATGAAATGATTGACGGATTCCGAGTGCTGCGGATCTGATTCGGCACACAGGTCAGCGAACCCTATGTCCAATCAGTGATCGGCATAGTCTCCCCCTCAGAACGTTCGATTGCAAGACTGGAGATAGCCCCGAATCGTGGGGGCTTATTCGTCGCTGAATGGAAGGAGCAGTTGTGCAGTGGATAGAGGATCTTGAAGCAGACGGCGACGGGTCGGCATGCGATTGCAGGTGTTCCGCGAAGCCGGCAATGAAGTCGATGCACTAGATGTATGGCGAGAATGTCTCCGCCGATGACGTGTTGGATTCTGTCTAATCCTTAACTCTCTAATCTGCTTCAACATAACTTTTGCGTGATCTCCACAAATGCCATGTGATGGCATCGGCGGGTCGTAGAGTCCCTCTTCACTCAAGAGGGTCTCCCTCCCTTCTTGTTCACACCATGCACAAATGACTTTCATGACGATCCCGTGATGAGCAAGCGTACTGCCGAATATCGGTTGAAGCGAACACAGGCAAATGCGAGCAAGAAAGATCTGCTGACACAGTAACATAAAGGGCGTGGCAGGAAAACAAATACATCGACAAGATCAGTTCAACGGCTCATCCTGAATGATCGCGCGAAAGCGAACAGAAGTGGAATGAGTACAGAAAGGATTGAAATGAACACCGAGGTTTCCCTACCCGGCGAATCTTCCGGATGTATGCAGGCCAATCGACAGTGACCCCCGACCCGCTCGTGATAACTCAGAACCCGGAACTCAATACACAGAACCTTCTTTATCGGACAGCCTGTCTTGCCCGGGACAGTCAATCCTGACCATCCGTCCCCCACTGCCTTCTTCTAAGACCCGGTCGCAGTTTCGAGGCAGAACGATCCAGGCGACGCAAGTGTTCGGAACCTCGAAGACTTCTGACATTCGGCACGGCTTCAAGGGGGGAAGGCTCGAGCTGTCGATCCCCTTGGCATCCTCCTTGCGCCTTCGTTGTCCCGGTTGCTGAAGGCCTGACAGGCAACCTTCACAAGGGAGGAGATGTCATGACGCTTAAGGATAGAAAAGGATTGGCTTGGCGGATCTGGTCCGCGATGGCGGTCTTCTCTATGGCGGCGACGCTCTCGGCCTGCCAGACCACGCACGGGCAGAGCGCCGGCCAGTATATGGATGATGCCGCCATTACGAGCTCCGTGAAATCCAAACTGGTGCGCGAGAAGTTTGCGAATTTGACACGCATTGACGTGGAGACCACGAACGGAACGGTGCATCTGATTGGCGTCGTCGAGAATCCCGATCAGAAGGTCCGGGCAGCCAAACTGGCGACACAGGTGGCAGGAGTCAAGCACGTGGATAACGATCTTGAAATCCAGCACCGGTAGCCATCGGACCGACGAGGGGCCCCGGCATCATGCCGGGCCCCTCGTGTACGTCGTCCTCTCTTTTCGCATCGTCAATGCAGATCTCCCTACGGGCAACCATGCAGAAGGGCATAAGACTCTTTGCTCCGCGGAGGGCCAACATGATCGCCAATCGGATGACGGCCTGTCGACGAGTCAGCTCCCTTGCGATCTCTCTCCTGCTCGCCGGCTGCGCGACGCCGGACTTCTACGACAGGAAAGCGCAGGTGATTGAAGAGCATCACAAGGAGTTTCATACATACCTGGAGAAGAATCGCTTGGAGGATGCGCTTTTCGAAAACGAACACATCGAAGCCATGGCCAGCGAGGTGGCAGCGGCGATCAAAAAACGGGGCCGACCGTTGTCGACGAAACAAGTGGATCAGGAATGGATGCTGCTCAATAAAGCCACCTCCGCCACAGTGGAAAACCGGCTGGCGCTCGGAAAACATCTTGC
>DATGEA010000111.1:0-10332 GCA_035310605.1 Nitrospira sp.
CCAGAGGAGGGGAGCGATTGACCGCTTGATAGGCACGGTACAATGCAAACCCATTGTCGAGATACGCCCTTGTCGCCAGTTCGTATCCCCGGAGCGTGCCGATCGCATTGTCTTGTCGATACTGATCTGCAACCGCCTGCATATGTTGCTTCAGTCTCCCATCGTCCTGTTGCCACGTCGCGAATCCCTCAGATGTCCGCAACCGTTCCGCCAGCGCCCCTCCCGAAGGGTCCGTGGCACAGCCGCTCAGGTGCCACACCAGGCAAAGCAGGGCGAGCAACGATGAGCAGAGCCAGGCCTTGATCATCGGTTTGCCGGTCGTCATCCGTTCCACAACAAGCCTGTCCACGGTCAGGCCTCATGACCTGCGGTTTCGAGTGGCGGCTTCTCTATCATTGATTCCATCCGATGAAACGAGAGCCGATGCAGTCATGATGGAGGCCCGTCTGTTGACCCTATGAATAAGATTGGGTGCTGATCTACGCAAAGGCGCCACCGGTTGACTTTCCGATGTTGGCCCTGGAGCGCCCCAGGGGAACCGGCGCTCCAGACGCATTGCTGCTCATCGTTTAATATACAGCAGCCCGCCAATGTGTTTCTGATCGACGTGGCTATAGTACGGGAACACGCTCTGATCGGTGCCGATGCTGTCCAGATCAGTTACCGAGAGCTTGATGGTTTTTGTTTCTCCGGGCTTTATCACTTCCTTCACCCGCAATTTGTCGATGGCAAAGCCCTGCTCTGTTTTCGTATGGTTCGTGACCGTTAATGAGATCCCGCTGACCCTTCCCCGGTCATCGATAATGATTGCGGATGGCGCCACAAAGCTGACGTTATTTTCACCGAGAATTCCGACGTTGAACTGCGTGGGCCCCTTGGCCTCTTGGGCCAAGGAGATGGATCCAGTTCCCGCACACAGAATGAACGTTCCGAGTGCCGCTATGATCGTTCTGAGAGTCATCGTCGATTCCTCCCTCTTGTGTTAAAGTTCTACGCACTCCCCTGCGTAAGGTGGTCGTTCTCTTCTCGTTTTTGTCGCGTTGTTGCCTCGGTCCCCTTCAGGTGTGTCGGCCTTTCCATACGAGATACAGTTGCGGCCGTTCCGGTCCCTTCACCTCGACGCGCCGAGAAGCCCCGCTCATGCCTTGAGACTGCGTGAGCGAAGAGGAGCAATCCTCCCGGTACTCCCAGCTCCTAGGACGGCTGTCCCATCGTGAGAGACTAGTATTGTCTGGACCAGATCAGCTGCGGGCCGGTGAGCGAAGCCGACCGTTCAGTTTCCGAGGAGTATCCGTCCCTGCTGTCTCGCATCCTTCGCGGATTCAGGCCCCCAGCTGAATCAGAAGCACGCAGATGACCATGTTACTCGGTCGTGCCGTTTATGATTGCTTCCGCTTTGATCCAATCCTCCACATCATGGCCGTCTTCACGCCCTCGTTGCTCGTACAGTTGATAGGCCTTCAAGGCGACAAGGTGCCATTTGCCATTGACCGGTGTGTCCGACGGCTTCTCCTGTCGCGGTGCGTAGTTGGTGGTCGGATTCGGTGCCGTGCTGCGTTTCTTCATCGGACTGTCCTCCATTGGTGAACTGAACTGTGAGGTGACTCCTACGATCATCGCCGGGCCCACATGACGACCTCTGATTCCTGCTCCGGCCACTTCCGCGTATGTGAGCTTAAATGGGATACAGGTCTATTTGTCTTTCGGAATCACGAAAACCGCGAAGGTTCCGAAAAGGTCACTCAATGGATCACTGTGTCATTCCCTGTGGCAGGTGGCGCTGAGCTTCCTGGGCCTGCTCGTCGGCATATTCGGCTGCGGCATGAAGTTGCTTGGCAAGCGCGCGCATGCGGGCGACGAGTTCCTCGGCCGAAGCCCCTCCTGTGTTCTTCGAAACCACGTCCGCCTCACGCTCTCTGCGCGTAGCCATTTCGTGTAATTCCGTCGCCTCTTCGCGCCAATAAAAATATCGGTTGGTTATCTCTTCGGGCGGCGGACTGGGTTTCGAGACCGCGTAGGCCAGCGGTCCTTTGGTGTTGAGCGCGGGCGTGGCACATCCGGTAAGCATGATGAGCGATAGAGACCAGCTTGGGAAAACGGCGTGCGTTGCCATAGCTGCAGCTCCCTTCAGTCTTCGGATCATTCCATAGAAAGTTTGTTGAATGCATCCAGCGCGGCAACTTTGTAACACTCCGCCAGCGTTGGATAGTTGAACACAGTCCGCAAGAAGTAATTCAGCCCGCCGTTGAGATCGAGCACGGCCTGGCCGATATGAATGAGTTCAGTTGCGCCGGTCCCGATCGCATGGACGCCGAGGAGACGATGGTCTTCCCGGTGAAAGAGAAGTTTTACCAGACCACTGTCGTCTCCCAGAATCTGCCCCCTGGCGATCTCGCGATAGCGCGCCACACCCGTTTCGTATGGAATACGCTGCTCGGTCAGTTCATGCTCTGATGGTCCGGCCATGGATATTTCCGGGATGGCGTAAATGCCAACCGGTAAGTGCTCGGGAAGCGGTTCGACCTCGACTCCGAACGCGTGACAAGCGACCTGACGTCCTTGCGAGGCGGAAGTGGAGGCGAGGCTCGGATAACCGATGATGTCGCCCGCGGCAAAGATGTGCGGGACCTCGGTTCGAAACTGAGCATCCACCGTCAACCTCCCTCGCTTGTCGGCTGCCAAACCGGCTGCGGCAAGATTGAGTCGACCAGCGGCTCCCACACGCCCGACCGAATAGAGGACTGATTCGGACACGATGCGTTTCCCGGACTCCAGGGTAATCACGGCGTGACGTGGTTGATCCTGCGTCAGTTCCAGCCGTTCGACGGCTTCACCCAGCCGAAAGGTCACATTGCGATTGCGCAGTTGATGCATCAACTCATCTACGATCTCCGAGTCCACAAACTCCAAGAGACGCGTTCGCTTGTCCACCAGCGTCACATTGATCTTCAGGGCGGCCAGCATGGAGGCATATTCAAGACCGATGATGCCGCCCCCGATCACGACCATCTTTCGTGGCAATCTCTTGAGGCTCACCATATCATCACTGGTCAGAATCACTTCTCCATCAACCGGCACGCCCTCAGGTGGAGCGGGAACGGTTCCGACCGCGATCAAGATGTTCTCCGCGGTGACGGTTCTGGACTCCTGCTCGCTGGTCACCGTGAGGCTATGCGCATCTTGAAAAGATGCCTCGCCTTGAATCAAGGCGACATCGTTCCGGCGAAGTTGATCTGCGACAACCTCGACCTCCCGCTTGGTGACTTCAGCAACCCTCGCCAGGAGTTGCGCTGCCGTGGGTCGACGGTCGAAGTGATTCCCGAGGTGCTGCTCAACGTGGTGGGCAGCACAGAGAAAGGACAACACGGCTTCGCGAAAGGTCTTGCTGGGGATCGTGCCGGTCTCAACGCATACGCCTCCGAGGAGACGTCTCCGTTCGACGACACCAACCCGTTTCCCGAGCTTGGCCGCCTGGATCGCCGCTCGCTGGCCGGCCGGGCCGCTCCCAATGCACAACAGATCGAAGTCATAAGACTGTGGCATCAATCACGCTCCCTGGTTCTTTATTAGAACATCGCGAAAGGCGTTTCGTGCATCCACGGAAATCCGCGAGACGGCGATCCAACTGCCGGCTGGCTCAACATCATCGTTGGCCGCAACGAACTCCGTGGGCGCTCCCGGAGCAGGACCGACATGAATAAGCGCTCACCATTGCGCAGGATTTCAAGTTGGATGCGCTGCCCGGACGACAGACGCTTGATGGCGCCCGTGAAAGCTTCTGCATCACGTGTTGGATGCCCATCCAGGGCCAGAAGAATATCGCCACCCAAGACCCACGGGACGCCCTCGAGAGTCACATTCAGGTTTCCCGGCTTCAACCCTGCTTCCGCTGCCGGACTGCCGTCTTCTACGTCTTCGATCAGCAATCCTCCGGCCAGTGGCAGGGCGAACAGCCCGATCATTCGTTCCGGCGGAAATTTCCCTCCGATGCCCAACCATGGACGAGAGATGGTTCCCTTAGCTTTAAGCTCAGCAAGAATCTGCTTGGCCGTATTGATGGGAATTGCGAATCCGATGTTCTGGGCTCCCATCAGTGCGGCGGTCGTAATCCCGATGACCTGTCCTTTCGAATCCACCAATGGGCCTCCGCTATTGCCGGGATTTATCGGCGCCGTGGTCTGGATCACCCGCGCCGAAGAGGATCCCTTTGAACCGACCGATGGTCCTAACCCGCTGAGAATGCCGCTCGTCAAGGTGAAGCCCAAGCCGAAGGGACTTCCCACGACGAGGGTTTTCTGCCCGATGTGGAGCGAGTCGGAATCGCCGAGTGCCACCGTGGGATATTTCCGATTGGCCGGCGGCAGCTGCAAGATCGCGATGTCTTCCGACGACGCGAGGCCGAGTAATTCGGCAGAGACCCTTTCCCCATCGAATAAGGTGGCCGTGATGGAGCTCGCGCCTTCGACCACGTGCGCACTTGTCAGCAGAGTTCCGGTCTTATCGATGAGGAATCCCGCACCGACACCCGTGCCGGCGGGATTGGAAAGCGGATGGGCCGTTTCGTAGGTCACTGAGAGAAAGACTGTGGCTGGGGCGAGATGTTTATACAGGTGAATGAAATGGTCCTCATCACGATCACTTGCCGGAATGGCGGCTGCGGGAATTGCCGTGATGAATAATGCTCCACACAGGAGCAGAGATGCCGATCGGCGTATCATAAGGACCTCCATGGTGTGTCTGATGGCGATCCGTCAGTGGATCTCGTGCGTACCGCTTGCCGCTTGTGATCATCGGGACCGTTGTCGCTATTCCACGTGAAATGAGCGCATCTTATGCTGGCGATCTCGAATCACGAGAGAGGGTTCTCCCGTCTGATTGAGGCTTAACACCAGGCGTGTTTTACCGTCGACGTCTCGAATGGCTATTCCTGAGTCTTCGGAGATGCCGAACCAGAGAATACGAGTGCCGTATCGGTCTAACATCGTCAGATAGGGGTCTCCCTCGGACGAGAAGGTCAGCATCGCCCGGATCTGTCCGGACTTATCCACGAGTTGAAATTCTCCGGCACGGACAGTGCCGGGCGCGTTATCAGGGGAATCTTGTGCGCTCACCAGGTGCCCCATGAACAGCATGAGAGACAGTGCTCCGCCGAGTAATCCTGCCGTCATACCCACGAAGAGATTGATCTGATGTTCTCTTTTGATCATCTGCATTCCTCGCTGCTCACTCGCGTTATGGAGAATTGAGAAGCGTCGATTCCGTCACCCAATTCGTATCGAATCGGCAAGCTTTCCGGCTGTGTGTTTACCGATCCGGTACGATCAGGATCTCTTCGGGTTCCCTCTGTTCAGTGAGCTCCAGGCCGAGACGGGCTTGAGCCACGTAGTAGGCATACCGGGGTTGCGAAAAGTGAGAGAGCACGAAACGAAACATTTCCTCTGAACGCACAATCTTTCCGGCGTCTTTAACGGTTCTTCCTGCCATTATGGCGCAGGCTGCTGCCATCGCTTGTGGATCCACGGCGAGGCGGGGAGGCGGTTCAGCGATGGCCTGTTCGATCGCATCCGGCAAGAGCCGACTAGCTCGGACATGTTGCTTCATCGCACGAACAGCTTTGTGCAATTGTTGGGCGTCGGTCCACATGTCGTTTGCATCGTCCCGCGTTTGGCAACTCCGGTAGGTGTTCCACATCGCGGGGAATGTCATCTCTTGAAATCTAGTGGAGATTTGCAATGTGTGGGGTGTTTGGCACCCAGTCAAGATTGCAGCTGTCATACAAAGGGGCAGCCAGCTTGTGTGCATCCTATTCCCCTCGCGTAGGCATGGTCGTATTATGATCCGAGCCCCTTCTAGATGATTGCTGGATGGCAGATTGAAGAAGCTGAAGTAGTTGATTCGACTCGAAAGGCTTTTGAACCAACGCGAAGGCTTCTTTTAGCCCCTTCTCTTCGCCGGGATCTAACGCGTGAGCCGAGACTACGATGACGGGAGTCTCCGGCCAATCGACTCGACTGTGCGCAAGGAACTCCAATCCGTTCATCCTGGGCATATCCCAGTCCGTAATCACGGCGTCGAATGCCGTCCTTGTCATTTCCTCCAACGCTTCGATCCCATCGGCAGCAAGATGGACATCGTATTCCGCTTGCTCCAGCAGAAGTGCCAACAATGTCCGATTGCTCTCGTGATCTTCCGCAATCAGGATGGTCTTACGATGGCCGTTCATCACGTCTACTTCCTCTGTGAGAGGCGTCTGCATTGAGCGATCTGATCGTTGCCTCTTAATTAAAGACAGCGGCCAGGTTCTTGATGAGTCCCACTTGGCTTGGCGCGAATTGGCATGATTCCCCTCTTGGTAAGTTCGTTCGGCGGCTCATCGAGATTGGCGGCCTTCCACTGGTTACTGCGGTACTGACCCCTCATGCCGATGCGGACTCCGCAGCGGCGCGCAGGACGCTTAAAAGCACGGGCGCTTCATACGGTTTGCGGATGCAAGCCACGGCTCCGTGCCCATCGGCATATTCCGTCACGGGTTCGATATCGGCGGCCAGAAGGATGACCGGAGTATCGGGCCATGTTGCCCGGCTGAGGACCGCAAACTCCAACCCGCTGATCCCCGGTACTTGAGAGTCAGCGATGACGAGATCGAAGCGTCGCTTGTTCATCTCTTCCAAGCCTGCCGAACCACTCTCAGCGATGTGTACGATGTAGCCTTCCTGTTCCAGGCTGGTTGTCAGGAGTTCCTGGCAACTGGCATCGTCATCGATGACGAGCACCCTCTTCCCATAGCCGTACATAGTGGCACCTTCCTCTTGAGAATCCTTCTCTGGAGAACCAGATCATCTCAGTATCGCGCCAGCCTGTTATCACAACGTCTCATGTGGCCGGCCGGTGCGTTGTTCAGCCCGATTGAGCCATCATCCTTTGTCGGGAGAGCAAAGCCGACGGGGATACTCTGTGAACAGATGGACGAGAGGAAAAAGAACTCGACGTGCTCGCGACGAACTCCGTCAGCCGATCCATCTCTCCTTCGGCCAGGACGATGCCCTGCAGAGATGATTTGATGGTCGTCATGCACACCTCGTGTGGGGCAGTAAGACGGAGTTGAGCGGTTCGCTGTGTGCGGATTCGAACGTTTGGGGTTTGGTGGAAGGGGCCCCTCCAGGAGAACGAGGGGCACGATCGCGGGGGCAATCCGCGATGACACCTTCCATCGGCATGACTCGCTCCAAACGGCTTGGCTGAATCATTCTCGGTCCTCTGGCTCCCGCAAAGTGCCGCTCGCCGAACTTCGGCAAATGAGAAGCGGATCGGTTGGCGCGAATGACGGCGTCATCAATGTTTCCGCAGTTTAGGCACCGCGTTGTAACGGACCGCGTCGGGGATTCCACATCCGTGACGTCACAAGGCGATTCGGCAATCATCAATCCGCCGCATCGTTCACAAGGCATGTGGGTCCTCCTGACGTTTAGCGTTTGTCGTCGGTTGCAATGAGCAATCGTCGCGAGATTCTGGCCACCGGTGCGCATGCTCAAATGGCATCTCAGTAATTGTGATTCAGCAATTGTGATGCCAGGGCGGTGGCGTTGGTGGAATGGTCGGAAGAAGTTGTAACCCGGCGAGGAAAAACACCGGCTGAGGGTCGACGGAAGGACACAAACAATCTTGACTGTGACAGTCTGTCACCGCATGTCAGACGGACACATGTCGAAAAGAACGCCGTTGCTCGAGGGATCGCCAGAGAAAGGGCTAAGGCATGCTCGAGTCAAAGGTTGTGGGTTCTGTGGGCGATGGAATCTTGGTCGAGCCATAGCGCTCGAGAAAACGATACAAAGTCCGCCGGCTGATGCCCAGCAAGCGAGCGGCACGTTCTTTGTTGCCTCCCGTTGACTCCAACACTTTGAGTACGTGTTCTCGTTGAAGGGCGCTCAACGTTCCGGGCAGACCGCTCATCTGATCCGACTGATTGCTTGTCCCGGCTCGAATTTCTGAAGGGAGGTCATCCACAGATAAGACGCTATGAGTCGCAAGCGCAACGGCCCGTTCCATCACATGCTCCAACTCACGCACATTCCCGGGCCAGGGGTAGCGGATGAGCGCGTGCATCGCATCGGGAGAGAGGGATGCCGTCGCGGCCTGTTGCTCCCCGCTATAACGAGCGAGGAAGAACTCGGCGAGGAGAGGGATGTCTTCAGGTCTCTCTCTGAGGGACGGCAGCGTAAGGGTGACGGTGTTCAACCGATACAGGAGATCTTCGCGAAACCGTCCGGAATTCGCCAACTGCGGCAAGTTGCGGCGAGAGGCCGCGATGACGCGAAGATCGAGGGGAATCGACTCGTTACTCCCGACTCGTCGAATCTCCCCTTCTTGTAAGACGCGAAGTAGCTTGGCTTGGCCACTGGGGGAGAGGTCTCCCACCTCATCGAGAAAGAACGTGCCGCCGGTGGATTCCTCCAACAGGCCGCGACGAAAAGCGTGTGCACCGGTAAAGGAGCCTTTCACATGACCGAACAATTCGCTCTCGATGAGTGTGTCCGGGATAGCGCTGCAATTCACTGCGACGAAGGGACGTGCTGCGCGGGCACTATTGTCATGGATGGCGCGAGCAATGAGCTCCTTTCCGGTGCCGCTCTCACCGTGGATGAGCACAGCCGTCCGACTGCGCGCCACTTTCCCGACGAGTTTGAAGATCTCTACCATCTTGCGGCTTCGTCCAATCAGGGACGTTGCGCGAGGATGTTCCGTGAACGCATTCTGAAGATGACGATGCTCACGCACCAGCCGGCAATGGTCTACGGCGCGCTGCGCGACCAGCACCACTTCGTCCAAGTTGATCGGCTTGGTAATGTAATCGAACGCGCCCTGTTTCATGGCTTGAATTGCGGTGTCAACGGAGCCGAATGCGGTCAGCAGAACAACCGGGGTATCGGGCGACGCGGCGCGAAACGATGCCAAGACGTCCAGGCCGGATACCGAGGCCATCTTGATATCACTGAATACGGCGTCGTACTGACGTTGTCCTCCTCGCTCGATCGCTTCCTCTCCGCTGCACGCGAGATCGATCTGGAAATGTGCTTGCCGGAGCGCTTCGGCGAGCATCTCCCGGTTGCGTTGATCATCATCGACCACGAGAACATGTCGCTCATCCGCCATTGAATGATTCTCCTGGGTTCATTCCGTTCCACGACGGCAGATCAATCACGAACAGCGTGCCCTGTCCCACCGTGCTGGTTAGCCCGATGCGTCCGCCGATGGAAGACACCACACGATGACAGATCGCCAACCCCAAGCCCGTTCCTCCTTCATTGTGCCGGGTGGTGAAGAACGGCTCGAAAATGCGATGCAGGTGCTCAGGGGCGATGCCGTGGCCGGTGTCACGCAACATCAGTCGGACTGCCCCTTTCTTCGACTGCGCGCCTCCTCGAAAGAGAAGCGTTGTTCTCAGGTCGTCATCGATGACGTGACCGGTCTTCATCTCTAATTCGCCCCCTCCTGGCATGGCCTGGACGGCATTGGTCACCAAATTGAAAATCACGCCATGCAGGGCCCGGTGGTCGCCGGCAACAGGAGGAAGGGAGGATGCGAGATCTGCTTTGAGCACAATGCGATTTCCGGAGAGCGTCGGGGCAATCAAGCCGCGGACTTCTTGGATGATCTTGTTGAGATCGACCGGAGCAGTCTGTACCCGTAAGCGTGTCGACTCCAGAATGTGCTGGATGATGGTGACCATCCGGTCGATCTCCGCGCGGATGATGGTGAGATGCCGCTGGGGCTCCTCGGGAACGATTTCCCTCTGGAGCAACTGAAGATGGCCGCCTATGGCATTCAGGGGGTTGCCCAACTCATGGGCCATCACGGCGGACAATTCGCCCAGGGCCGCTAATTTCTCGGCCCGTTCAGTCTGAATGCGGGCCTCGACCAGCATCATATTGGCCCGGTGCAATTCCTCCTTCGTTTCGGTCACTTTCTTGCTCAAGATCTCGTTGAACCCTTGAATGTCACCCAGGAGCCGCTCTTTGTCAGCAATGGCTTCACGGACTCGATCGAGCATCCGGTTGAACTGATGCGAAACTTCTTGAATGTCAGCAGGCCCCTTGAGGGGGGCTCGGCTCGTCAAATCGCCAGCTTCAGCCCGCCGCATCGCACGTATGAGTGCGCCGATGGGCCTGTGGACTTTGATCCGGATAAGCAAGAGAAACACCAGGGAGGTGATGATGACGGCCCCGACACCAACATCCCGGGCAAGTTTACCTTCCTGCTGAATCAATCCATCGTATTTCCAGAGAGAGAAGCGGCCACGTAGCGCTCCGACGACCTGTCCATCCGTGACGATTG
>DATGEA010000112.1:0-5142 GCA_035310605.1 Nitrospira sp.
CACGTTCAGCGGCGGTTTCCATCTGAGCACGGAGTTCATCCAGCAGTTCCCGGTCCCGTCCTTCGAGAAACTGGCGCACCTGTTGAACAATCTTACGGTAGTCTTCTTGAGACTGATGACCCGTGCAGGGCGCCATACAGCGCTTGATTTCAAACTCGATACAGGCCCGCTCGGCCTTGCCGTCGATGTCGATTGTGCATGTGGCGAGCGGGAAGACCCTCTTGATGACCTTCAGGGTTTCGCGGAGCGCGCCGGCCGGCGTATAGGGCCCATAGTAGAGGGCCCCGTCTTTCTGCACGCGTCGTACAATCGACAGACGGGGAAACCGCTCTTTGACGGGCAGGCGGAGGTACGGATACTGCTTGTCGTCCCGCAGCACGACGTTGAAGCGGGGGCGGTGGCGCTTCACCAGATTGCTTTCGAGGATGAGGGCTTCCAACTCGGACCGGGTCACCATGGTTTCCAGGTCGGCAATCTGGCTGACCATCAGGGACGTTTTGGGCGAGTGGTCGGCGCTCCTCAGGAAGTAGGACCGGACACGGTCGGCCAGCCTGGCCGCTTTCCCGACGTAGAGCAGTTCACCGGTCTTATCTCTGAAAAGATAGACGCCGGGCTGGTCCGGCAGATGATCCAGTTTGGATTGGAGGGTGTCAGAACCAATCATAGAGCGATCAGCTTTCAGCCATCAGCTCTCAGCCAGAGGAACTAGCCGGGATGGCTGCCATCATTCTACGGTGTGGAGATTGGGCGGGCAACCTTGGGCTAGGAAAGCAAAACTGATAGCTGACGGATGACGGCAGATGGCATATTTACCGTAGCCCCCGCACGAATGCCCGGCTGAGGGTGCCCCGCGCCACTTCGGCCACCGGACCCTTCATGGTCAGGCTGAAATCCCGGGCCACGTCAATGTTGAGGGCGCCTCCCGGCATTTTGACGGTGACCGGACTCTTGACGAGCCCGAGCCGTACGGCGACGCTGGCGGCTGCACAGGATGAAGAACCCGAGGCCTGGGTTTCGCCGGCTCCCCGCTCCCAGATGAGAATGAAGATTTCCTTCGGGCCGGTGGGGACCGCCAGTTGGACGTTTGTCCGTTTAGGGAAAATGGCATGCTTCTCAAGCGCCGGTCCGAGGGCGAGAAGATCCTCCCGCGACCAGGATTCGCCGGCCGGCTTAAAGACGACGCAATGGGGGTTGCCCACGCTGACACCGGTGAACACAAGCGATCGTCCGGCCGCGTGGATAGGCTGCTGAATCAATGCCTCAACCGGGAGTGTGCAGGGCAGGGCCGCTGGTGTGAATGTCGCCCGGCCCATTTCGACCGTGACGGTACTCGCGTCGCCCTGTCGGTCGATGTGCAGCTCAATAGTAACGAGGCCCCCCTTCGTCTCGACGGTGAAGTGTTTCTTCTTCGTCCTGCCCGTCGCATGGAGAAAGCGCGCGAAGATGCGGAGACCGTTGCCGGACTTTTCCGCTTCGCTGCCGTCCGGGTTGTAAATGCGCAGGCCGAAGTCGGCTTTCTTCGAGGGCACGAGGGCGAGAATGCCGTCGCTGCCTAATCCCCAATTGCGATCGCAGATCAGTTGGATAGTCTTGGGCGTGAGCTTGAAACTCAGCTCCTTCGGGTTCACGACCACATAGTCGTTGCCCAATCCATGCCCGCGAAAAAACCCGTTCTTCATCCGGTAGCTCCTTCTTGTATCTCGTCACTCGCGCTGCGCGAGGCGGGGGGAACAATACTTGGTCGCTCACGAATCCGTCAATGGGCCGGAGGGAGGTGTGCTTGTTGACTGGAGCACGGAAGGTTTCCGCATCGAACAGTGAACCACGAGGGACGTTTCACGAAGTCAGACGATCTTCACTCCGGCGGGGCGTTCGATGAGCTCCACCTCGTAGCCGTCCGGAGCATCGATGAAGATGAAGCGGCTGCCGGAAGCGGTCTTTGTCGGCCCGTCGGTGATGGTGACCCCCTTTCTGTTCAAGGCGGCGACTGTGTCGTCGAGGTTCTCGACCTGGAAGGCCAGATGCACGAGGTCTTCCTGCACCCTCACGGGACCGCTGGGAGGGAAGCTGCAGAGTTCGATCAGTTCGTCGCTGTTCGAGACCCGCAGGAACGCGAGGTGAGAGCCCCGCGGCGACGTTTTTCGCTCCAACACCTCGAGTCCGAGCACCTCGGTATAGAACCGGATGGTCTGATCCATGTCGGTGACCCGCATGCGGGTGTGGAGAAATTTCTTAATCTTCATTGTGCCCTTCAGCTATTCACAAGCCGTCAGCTATCAGCCTTCAGCTTTCGGCCCGATTCCTCCAAACATTCTGGTGCTGATCGCGCTGACGGCTGATTGCTGTATTTCATCCGGTCCTCGCTGGCCCGGCCGTTTTCCGCAACAGAATCTCCGCGCTGCCGGGAATGAGAAAATTCGGCATGGGGCCGATTTCCTGGTACCCCTGTTTCTTGTAGAAATCCCTGGCTCCCGTATTGAAGTCGGACACGCAGGCAAAGAGGTTCTTGGTTCTCGCAAAGACCAACGTCTCGACGTGCCCGAGCAGTTGCGTGCCGATCCCTCTGCCTCTTGCCCAGGTTGCCACGCCAAGCAGTTCCAAATAGTCGCCAAGGAGGAACTTCTGACGGACGATCGTAATGGCCGCGATGTTCCCTTCTATTTCTGCGACAAAACTCTCTCGGCCCGGCGGGATTGGACAAAATATGCGTTTCCAGTCCTCCTCCGCATAGCCCAGCGTTTTCCAGGGGTCGGAGTCGCCTAACAGCTTGACTACGGCGCCGCGATCCTCCGGTCGCATCGGTCTGATCGATTGGCCGATCATCGGGTTGACTGCTTACAAGATAGGAGTTCGCTCACGGTCGCGGGTTTCAGCCCCTTACGAGGCAGCACGTCGGTCGTGAGGCGTTGAACGACCTGGCGAGTCTGCCTGCCCTTCCCGTTCGCATGCAGCACGATGATGCTTCCCGGCTTTGCGCGACGTTCGATGCGAGCCAGGATCCGGTCTGCCGAGAGCGTCGGATCCGGGTCGCCTGACTCGATGTTCCATTGAATGAACCGGAGGCCCAGGGCCTTGACCACGTCGACGGTGACGGAGTTGTACTCCCCGTAAGGAGGGCGGAAGAGCGAGGCTTCATGCGCGTAGTGCTCGCTCAAGAGTCTGACCGGGCCGAGGATTTCCTTCTGTTGTTCGCCGGCGTCGTGCATCGGGAGGTGCGCATGCACCTCGCCGTGTGTCCCGACTTCGAAGAATCCGATTTCGAGCAGCTGTTCGACTTCAGGATCGTGTTTGGCGATCCACTGACCTGACATGAAAAAGGTGGCGGGGATCTTGTGTTCGATCAAATAGTCCACCAGCGCCTTATCGTATCCCGTGCCCTTCCGGACCGGGCAGAGATCAAAGGTCAGTGCGATGCTGGGGCAGCTGGGAGGCCCGGACTTGATGACCTGTGCCAGGCCGTTCGACGGCATCGCGGGTGTCATCACCAGGGTGACCGACAAACCCAGGATCAGGAGAGAGAGTCGTTGAGGCATGTTCTCTAGTATACCCGAAGAATCATGCAGCCAAATCGGTAAAAAGTCTGTCAGGGAGCAAGGAGGTTGACGGTCCGATTCAGGCACTGATACCGTGGCGATATGAACTTGCCGGCATGGGAAATTGGACGGGCGCTGGGTATTCCGATCCGCGTGCATGCCTCGTGGTTTTTTGTGTTTATCTTTGTGACCTGGACGCTGGCGACGGGCTATTTGCCCGAGGCCCTTCCCGGCCTGTCGGGCTCACGCTATTGGGGGATGGGGACCGTGGCCGCGCTGTTGCTGTTCCTCTCCGTCCTCCTGCACGAACTCGGGCATTCATACGTCGCACTGCGCTATCGCATTCCAATCGGCCAGATCACGCTCTTCCTGTTCGGCGGCGTCGCCCATATGAGAAAGGAACCGCCGAGCCCGATGGCGGAGTTTCTCATCGCCATCGCAGGCCCCGCAGTGAGCTTCGCGCTTGGCGCGCTGTGTTTCGGCGCGGCTGTGGCCGCTGAGGCGCTGCCTCTGCCTGCCGGAGGGCGAGGCTTTGTCGTGCTCGGCGGATTACTCGGCTTCAATAATGTGGTGCTGGGTCTTTTCAATTTGATCCCGGGTTTTCCACTGGACGGCGGACGGGCGCTCCGTGCGGGTCTCTGGGCCTGGAGCAAGAACTTCAATCGGGCGACGAGTCAAGCCGCGATTATCGGCCTGGGGTTCGGCATTCTGATCGGGGGACTCGGCGCGGTTCTCGTCGGCGGGACGATCTCGGGGGTCTTCGACCGATCGACGGCCGGCAACGGGGGCTGGTTGATCTTTATCGGCGCCTTCCTCTTTGGAGCGGCCTGGAGTACGAAGCGGCAGGTGGCGCTACGTGCGGCACTTGCCTCGACTTCGGTCCGCGACGTGATGATCCGCGCGGTGGTGACGGTTCCCCCGCACCTGACCGTTCAAGCCGTGGTCGACGATTTCTTCGTTGCTCACGGGTATGGAGGATTTCCTGTCTCGGAGGAGGGAGAGATTGTCGGTCTCATCGCCGTCGAAGACGTCCAAGCAATTCCTCAAGCCGTCTGGCCGTGGCGAACGGTCCGGGACGTGATGCGCCCGGCCGCACCGGAGCTGTTCATTCCGCCGGACAGGTCGATCATGCAGGCGATGGAGCGCATGGTTCAGGAGGGATGGGACCGGCTGGTGGTGGTTGAAGAAGGACAGCCGATCGGTCTGGTCACGCGATCCGCCGTCGCGCAGTTTCTCGAACTGCACAAAGCGCAAAAAGCCAAAGTCACAGAGTGAGAGGCGAGGGATGGACGGGAGTTGCCTCACCGCCTCAAACCCCTGGCTTAGCCGTCTGCGCGGGCGATGGAGATGTTCTGGGCGATGGCCATGCGTACGAGATGTACGACGAGCAGGAATCCATAAACGACACAGAAGAACTTGAAGGTCACCCGATAGAAGTCCATCAGCAGGATGGGAAGGCAGAGAGCAAACAGGAGACTGGCGATCAGGGTCATGAAGGTGAGCCTGCGGCAAAATTCGTAGGAAGCTTCCTTCCCGATCGGCTTCAGCGCTCGCGCGTAACGTTCCGCCCGCTGGAGTCTCGCTTCGCTCAATGTCGAATCGTTCGGTC
>DATGEA010000113.1:0-10375 GCA_035310605.1 Nitrospira sp.
AGGAAGTGCTCCGAGAAATCGAGGCGCAAGGCGCCGCCTATGGCAGGGCCGACCTGGGCCGTCGTCGGCGGGTGCTCGTAGAATATGTGAGTGCCAACCCCACCGGTCCTTTGCACGTTGGTCATGGGAGAGGCGCTGCGGTGGGGCAGGCGGTGGCAAGGCTGCTGGAAGCCGTGGGCTACGATGTCGTGAGTGAGTATTACATCAACGATGCAGGCCGCCAGATGAAGCTTCTGGGGGCGTCGGTCTATGCCCGGTATCAGGAACTCTCCGGCCAGGCCGTCGAATTTCCCGCAGACGGCTATCATGGCACATACATCACCGCGGTAGCGGAGCGCGTGAAACAGCGGTTGGGCGACGCGGTTACGGGGCTGTCGTCGGCCGAGATTGAAGAACGCTGCCGGGCGCTGGCCTATGATGAATTGCTGGGGCTTATTCGAGATGACCTCAAGTCCTTCGGGATCGAGTTTCAATCATGGTTCAGTGAAGCCTCACTCCTCACGTCGAAGGCCGTTGAACGGGTGCTGGAGGAGTTGAAGTCGCGTCAGCTCTTGTTCGAGGAAGAGGGTGCCTGGTGGTTTCGTTCCTCGGCCTTCGGAGACGAGAAGGATCGCGTAGTGAAGAAGCAGGACGGTGAGTATACCTACTTGGCCTCCGACATCGCCTACCACTGGGACAAATTGCAGCGTGGCTATGATCTGCTCATTGATGTGTGGGGAGCCGACCATCATGGGTATATCCCGCGTATGCAAGCCGTCATGCAGGCCTACGGACATCCTAAGGAGCGGTTGCAGGTCGTGTTGGTGCAACTGGTCAAGCTCCTGCGGGCCGGCGTGGAAGTGAAGATGTCGAAGCGGACCGGTGAATTCATCACGATGCGGGAAGTGATCGATGAAGTCGGGGCGGATGCGGCGAAATTCTATTTCCTGATGCGGGACGCCAATACGCATTTGGAATTTGATTTGGAGCTGGCGAAACAACGTTCCGCCGACAATCCCGTCTATTACGTCCAGTATGCCCACGCCAGAATTTCAAGCCTGTGGCGGGTCGCCGCTTCCCGCGGGATTGCCTGCCCGCTCCCGAGTCGAACGGATTTGAAGCTACTCATCGATCCGGACGAACTGGGGTTGATCAGAAAGTTATCCGCCTATCCGTCGGTGCTGCAGGCGAGTGCCGCCGGATACGAACCGCATCGGATCACCTACTATCTCCAGCAGCTGGCTGCGCTGCTCCACACCTTTTATAACAAACACCGGATTCTGCCTCCGGCCGCCGATAAAGAGGTATTCGAGGAGGCGCCGCCGGGCCTTGCGGCGGGCGAGGAGCCACAACGGGAAATGCTGGACCCGGAACGAACCGCTGCGCGACTGGCGTTGATGAGCGGCGTGCAGCAGGTGATCAAGAACGGACTCGCTGTGCTCGGGGTTTCTGCGCCGGATCAAATGTAGCCAGAGACATGATTCACGAGGGACTGTGAACTTTTCAGTCGGACAGAGGGATCATCGCACAAGCGCGAGGCTGGGCACGCTCATCACCGCTCACGGCCAGGTCGAAACGCCGGCCTTCATGCCGGTCGGAACCTTGGGCCCGGTCAAGGGTGTGGATCCTCTGGATTTGGAGCAATTGGGATTCCGTCTCATGCTCAACAATGCCTATCACCTTTATTTACGGCCGGGACACAAGGTCGTGGCCGAGATGGGCGGCCTGCACCGCTTTACCGGATGGCCCGGGGCGATTCTGACGGACAGCGGGGGATTTCAAATCTTCAGTCTGGCCAAGCTGTGCAGGATTACGGACGACGGAGTGAGCTTTCAGTCGCATCTCGACGGCTCGACGCATTTCATCACGCCGGAAACGGCGATCGAAATCGAAGAAGCATTGGGAGCGGACATCATCATGGCCTTCGACCAGTGCGTGGCATTGCCGGCGGAACACGACATAGTTCGCGATGCCGTTCGGCGGACCACCCTCTGGGCCAAACGCTGCCAGGCCAGCCGGCGCCGCACGGACCAAGGGCTGTTCGGGATCGTCCAGGGCGGATTGGACCAGGAACTTCGTGCCGCTTCGGCCCGGGATTTGGTCGAGCTTGGCTTCGACGGTTACGCCGTCGGCGGCCTCTCAGTCGGCGAAAGCAAGGACGAGATGTATGCCATGCTGGACGTGACGGTCCCCGAACTTCCCGCGTCGAAGCCGCGGTATTTGATGGGCGTGGGGATGCCAGAGAATCTGATCGAAGGCGTCGCGCGTGGCATCGATCTCTTTGACTGCGTGGTGCCGTCGCGTCACGGGAGAACCGGATGGTTATTCACCAGCTTCGGGCGCGTGATCATCAAGCAAGCACGATATCTGCGCGACGAGCGGCCGATCGATCCGCACTGCGGGTGCCCGATCTGCGCACGGTATTCACGGGCCTACCTGCATCATTTGTATAACGTGAAAGAGATGCTCGCTTGTCGGCTCAATACGATCCACAATCTTTGGTATTTTTCAGACTTTATGCGCCGGATGCGAGAGTCGATCGCGCAGGGAGCGTTCACCGAATTTCGCGAAACATTCTATCGCGCTCAGGGGCAGGAAGCGGCGGATGTCGCTGGGTTTTCCGAAGTTGAAACCGGAGGCAGCCGCCCGACGATCGGGGATGCCTAATCGAGAACAGAGGGGAGTTGTTCTATGTTGATGGAATCGGTTGCGTGGGCCCAGGGAACCGGGGGAAGCGGATCGGGAGCGGGAACGATTCTGTCTTTCGTGCCGTTCGTGCTGATCTTCGTCATTTTTTATTTCCTGTTGATCCTGCCCCAGCAAAAGAAGCAGAAACAGCAGAAGGCGATGTTGGAGGCCTTGAAGAAGGGCGATAAGGTGATTACGGCTTCCGGAATTTGGGGAACCGTGACCAATCTCGGCAAAGAGACCGTCACGCTCCAGATCGCCGACAACACGAAGATCAAGATGCAGCGGGAATTTATTTCACGGGTGCGCGCGGACGAGGAAGACAAGGACTCGTAGTCTGCACAGGACAAAGGGGTTGGAAGCGCTATGAAAAAAGTAAGTGGGCGGCTGACGTTGTTGGTGCTTGTCATGCTGGTCTCGGTGGTCTGTTTCCTGCCGTCATACCAGCCCTTCTATCAGGCGTTGCCCGGCTGGGCCAAAGCCGTGTTGCCGAATAAAGGCATCACGCTGGGCTTGGACCTGCAGGGCGGCATTCACATGGTGATGGAAGTGGACGAAGACCGTGCGGTGGAAATCGCCGTCGATCGCGCGGTGGTGTCTCTTCAGGACATGTTGGTGGAGAAGAAGATTCCCGTTGAATCTGTCAAACGCACGGAGCCGACCAGGATCACCATCCAATTCCAGAACGCCGACCTCAAGGCCCAGATTCAAAAGCTGATCGACGAGTTCCAGACCTTTACGGAGACGGATTCCGCCGGGTCTGCCAATACGATCGTCTGGGATCTGCGGGAGACCGAAAGCAAGCGCATCAAGGACTCGGCCATCAACCAGGCGTTGGAAACGATTCGCAATCGCATCGACCAATTCGGTGTGGCGGAGCCGCTGGTGCAACGCCAAGGGCTAAAGCAGGTCGTCGTGCAGCTTCCCGGAGTCAAGGATCCGAAGCGCGCCAAGGACCTCATCAAGGAAACAGCATTGCTGGAATTCAAGATGCTCGACGAAGAGAACCAGATGAAGCTGGACCTTCCGGCGCGGATTCCGAAGGAGAAGGAGGCCGAGGTCCTCAAACAG
The DNA here is from genome assembly GCA_035310605.1 of Nitrospira sp. Lineage (GTDB taxonomy): Bacteria > Nitrospirota > Nitrospiria > Nitrospirales > Nitrospiraceae > Nitrospira_C. Next base: position 3,739 of record DATGEA010000113.1, read on the forward strand.
GCCGAAAGCAAGGTGCCGGAAGGGTCTCAGATTCTCTTCGAGCGGGCGGTGGAAAAAGACACGGGCCGTGAATATCGCATTCCCTATCTCGTGAAGAAGCGGGTGATGCTGACCGGCGATGTGCTGAGCGATGCCCGCGTCTCGATCGGCCAGTTCAACGATCCCTACGTGTCGATCGAGTTCGACGCGAAGGGCGGTCGGGAGTTCGAGCGGATCACCGGCGACAACGTGAAGAAGCGCATGGCGGTCGTGCTCGACAACACAATCTATTCCGCGCCGGTCATTCAAGAGCGGATCACGGGCGGTCGCGCCCAAATCACCGGAACCTTCTCCACGCAGGAAGCCAACGACCTGGCCATCGTCCTGCGGGCCGGCGCCCTGCCAGCCCCGCTCAAAATCATCCAGGACCTCACGGTGGGGCCGTCGCTGGGGAAGGACTCGATCGAGAAGGGCGTGATGGCGACGCTGGTCGCGGGAGCCATGGTCGTCTTCTTCATGATCGTCTATTACCGCCTGGCCGGGGCGATCGCCGACTTCGCGCTGATCTTGAATGTCGTCTGTCTCATGGGAGCGCTGTCCGCCTTGACCGCCACGTTGACGTTGCCCGGCATCGCCGGCATCGTCCTGACGATCGGCATGGGCGTCGACTCCAACGTCCTGATCTTCGAGCGCATTCGTGAAGAACTCCGGCTCGGGAAAGCGGTGCGACTCGCAGTCGACGGCGGCTATGACAAAGCGTTGCTCACCATCGTCGACTCGCACGTGACGACCCTGATCACCGGCGTGGCCCTGTTCCTGTTCGGTACGGGACCGATCAAAGGGTTTGCCGTGACCCTCTGTCTCGGCATCGCGATCAATTTATTTACCGCCCTGGTCGGGACCAAGGTGATTTTCGACCTGATGAATCAACGTAGTAAGGTAGAACAGTTGAGCATTTAGTCCGAAGGAGTCGGCATGTTAGAAATTCTCGGGAAGACGAACATTGATTTCATGGGGAAGCGTCGCTTTTCCTTCCTGTTTTCCGGCATCATGGTGTTGCTGGGAATCGTGGCGCTGGTTCAAATCAGCCGGGGGGCGGCGAACCTCGGCATCGACTTTGCGGGCGGCACCGCGGTGCAGCTGAAATTCGATCAGCCGATCCGGATCGATGAAGCACGGAAGGCCTTGGAGGGCAACGGCCTCGGCGATGCCGAGCTGCAGGAGTTCGGGCAGGACAATAAATTGTTGATTCGTGTGAAGACCTCCACGACCATTGAAGAAAAAACGGCGGAACGTGTCGTCGCGATCTTCAGTAAGGAATTTCCCGCGAACAAATTTGTGGTGGATTCCAGCACGGAAATAGGCCCGACCATCGGCAAAAAGCTCCAGGAGGATGCTCTCATCGCGATCCTCGTCTCGTTTGCCGGGATCATTCTGTATATTGCGGCGCGGTTCGAATTGCGGTTCGGGATTGCAGCAGCCTTGGCGACGTTTCACGACGTGCTGGCCGTGCTGGGTGCGTTCTATGTGCTCGATAAGGAAATCACATTGCTGGTTGTGACCGCCTTGTTGACCCTGGCGGGCTATTCGCTCACGGATACCGTGGTGGTTTTCGATCGTATCCGCGAAAACCTCCGTACGCGGCGCCGGGAGGGCGAGGAGACGATCATCAACAACGCGATCAATCAGGTCTTGAGCCGGACGATCGTCACCAGCCTGACCGTGGTCATCGTCTTAATCCCATTGGCGGTAGCCGGCGGGGAGGTCTTGCACGACTTTTCTCTGGCTCTCTTGTGGGGTGTGATCTTCGGAACCTATTCGTCCGTTTTCGTCGCCAGCCCGCTGCTCTTGCTGTGGCCGGGGTCGCCCGGGAAGCTCTTGAAGCGGGGCTAGGAGGATGTCAAACCGTACTCCCGGCCGTGTGTGCGCATTGCATCGGGGCTCCACGTACTGAACCCCGGACGCGGAGCCCCGGTGCCTGCTGCGAGAGTGCGCCGGGTGATGGTGACGGTTCAGTCGCTGCGATAACCCCGTGGTAGCCATGCCCATGACACTCTGGAGTCGGTCTCACAGTCTCCAGCACAAGATCATCACGGCGATCGTGATGGTCGGACTCCTGCCGCTGACTCTCCTGCTGGCTTTAACCTACGTCGAAGAACGCCGCGCATTACGCGAGACGACCGGGACGAATTTCAAAGAAGTCGCCGTCGAAGCCGCCCGCCGCATCGAGATGCATGTGAGTCGTGGAATGAACGAGGCACAGCAGCTCGCGACCACGCCCTTCCTCCGCACCGCCGTCACGGAAGCCAACCGCACCTATGAAGCCAAGGACGCGCAGAGCATCCAGAACATGATCAGGGATTGGCAGCAACGCTGGAAGCAGCGGGACAAACGCAGCGAGTTCCCTCTGTTCATCAACCGGATCGTCACCAACTATCTGATCCGATGGCACGACATTCGAAAATCGGATTATGTCGGGATTCTCGTGACCGACGCGCAGGGGGCGCTGGTGGTCAGTTCCATCCCTCAGGTGGATTATTTTTACGGAAAGACCGCCTGGTGGCGGGCGGTCGTGAAGGAGGGACGCCAACAGGTCTATGTCAGCGAGATCATGTTTGACCCGGCTTTCGGGACGCATGTCGTCGTCGTGGCCGCGCCGATCGTTGACGATACGCAGAAATCCGTCATCGGGGCGGTGACGATCCTGCTTCGTCGAGACACCCTGTTTCACTCGATCGCCGAAGTCTCGATCGGTGCGACCGGTCACGCGATGCTCTTCAGTTCCGACGGGACCCCCGTGATCTGTCCGATCCTGGCTCCTGAAGAACATTCGATCAAGCCTGAATTGGTCAAGACGCTCGGCGAACTGAAGGCCGGATGGGCCGTGGCCGACGATGATTCGCACGGTAGCCACAACGCGTTGATCGGATTTGCGCCGGTGCGATTCAGCGAACGGCTTGCCCTCGGCAGTATCGGAGGGAAACAGTGGATCACCGTGGTCCGCCAGGATCCGCGCGAGACGTTTGCTCCGCTCGCCGAACTGGTTGCCAAGGTGCTGTTATACGGGTTGGCGGTGTTGGCGGTTCTCTGGGGGACCGGGATCGTCGTCGCCCGGCGCATCGCCCGTCCGATCCAGATCCTCCAGGATGGTGTGCAGGAAATCGGGAGCGGTCGTCTCGGGCAGCGGTTGGAATTAAAGACCGGCGATGAGATCGAACGGCTTGCCGACGCGTTCAATCAGATGGCCGCCAACCTCCAACGTTCGTTCGGAGAGATCGAGCAGCGGGTGGTGGACGTCCGTCGCTTGGAGGAGAAGTACCGGGATCTGATCGAGCACTCGCCGGAAATGATCTACCAATTGAACCGCAGCGGCCGTTTCGTGCACGTCAATAAAACAGGACTTGAGAAGCTCGGCTATACGCTGGACGAGATGCTGGCCATGAAGCTCTGGGATCTGGTTCCCCGCGGGCAGGAATCGTCGGTGCTGCATTATCTCGAGCGGCTGACGTCCCAGGGACAGAATACGACGGAAACCGTGTTCATAGCCAAAGACGGGCGTCCCATCGACGTTGAAATTCATGCCACCGCGTTGTTGGATCAGGAGCGCGGCGGGATCGTCCATACCCGCGCATTCGTTCGCGACGTGACCGAGCGCCACCGCCTGGAGCAGGAGCTCCAGCACTATACCTCCGGACTGGAACAGGCCGTGTCTGAACGGACGCAGCAGCTGGTCGCATCGCAGGCGCGCTATAAGGCCCTGTTCGATCTGGTCGCCGACTCCGTCTTTATGGTGGACGGGGCGGGGACGATTGTGGCCGTCAACAAGCGCGAGGAGCAGGCGCTCGGTTATGCCGAGTCAAATGTCGTGGGACGCAGCATGTACGACGTGGTGGTGCCGCGCCACCGTGAGGCGCTGACAGGGTGGCTTGCAGATATCGGCACAGGGCAACGGCAGCTGCCGACCCAGGAAATTACCGTCTACAACGCCGCCGGCCTTGAGACGCCGGTGGAAATGGATTTGATCCGGATCGGTGGGGCCGATCAGCTGCTCGTCATGGTGCAGCTGCGGGACATCACCGATCGGAAAAAACTCGAACGACAGCTTCAGATGTATCGCGAAGAGCTCGAACTCAAAGTGCGGGAACGGACGAGGGAGATCGAGGAAACGAAACAATATCTGGAGAATCTGCTCGAGAACGCCAACGACGTCATCTATACGCTTGATACCGATCAGCGGTTCACGTACGTCAACAGCAAGGTCAACGCGTGGGGCTACCGAAAGGATGACCTGCTCGGTCGTCCCTATCTCTCGCTGCTGTCGAGACGTCATCGAGGCCGCCGGCTCAAGAACACCTTGGACATCGGCGCCAAGCAGGTCTATGAAGTGGAAGTCGTAACCCGCATGGGCGAGGCGCGGACTGTGATGGTGAGCGTGTCTCCGCTTCAGGGGGTGGACGGTGAAATCCTCGGTGTGCTTGGAATCGCACGGGACATGACCGAGACGAAGAAATTGGAACAGCAGATCAGAAACTCGGAGAAGCTGGCTTCGGTCGGGAAGCTCGCCGCCGGGGTGGCCCATGAGATCAATAACCCACTCGGGGGCATCCTTAACTGCCTCTACAATCTGCGGAAGGGCACGCTCTCGCCGGCGCGCCAGGAGGAATACCGGGCGTCGATGGAGGACGGCGTCAGGCGCGTGCAAAAGATCGTCCGTCAGTTGCTCGATTTTTCGCAGCAGCACGAGCCGGAATTCAGCCCGACGGATATCAACCAGGTGGTCGATCGGGTGCTGGTGCTGACGAACCATCTGTTCGCGTCGAATCGGATTCGGTTGGAGACGGTACTGGGTCAGTCGCTGCCCAGTCTGATGGTTGATCGGCACATGATTGAACAGGTGTTGATGAACCTTGTGTTGAACGCCGTGCAGGCGATGAAAAACGGCGGGGTGTTGACGATCCGGACCTCCGTGGCCGAAGGCATCTGCCGGGTTGAGGTCAGCGACACGGGGTCGGGTATTGCTCCGGCGATCCTGCCCCGCATTTTCGATCCGTTCTTCACCACGAAGAGCGAGGGAGAGGGGACCGGCCTGGGTCTGTCGGTAAGCCTGGGCATCGTCGAACGGCATGGTGGTAAGATTCTGGTGGAGAGCGAAGTCGGGAAGGGGACCACGTTTACATTATGTCTACCGCTGTCGCGAGAGCGTTCGTTAGTGGAAAGGGTGTCATGAAAGGGCTGTCGATCCTCCTGGTGGACGACGAGCCCCTGATGCGCCTCTCGATGGTCGATGCCCTGGAAACCGTCGGGTACGACGTGCATGCCGCGGCGTCCGGCACCGAAGGGATCGAAGCGATCCGCCAGAAAGCGTTCGATCTGGTGATCACCGATCTGAGGCTGCCCGGTGCGGACGGGCTCACGGTTCTCAAAGCGACGAAGGATAAGTCGCCTCAGACCGAGGTCGTCGTCATTACGGCTCATGGTTCCGTCGAAACGGCGGTGGGCGCGATGAAGCTCGGCGCGTTCGACTACATCACTAAACCGTTTCAAATGGATGAACTCCTGTTGATCGTCGAGCGGGTGGGCCGCGTCGTTTCGCTGCGTCGTGAGAATCAAGATCTCAAGGAAACGCTGGAAGATAAGTTCAGCTTCGGCGGCATTCTGGGCACGAACACCCAGATGCGCGCGGTGCTCGACAAGATCAAGCTCGTTGCGGGTACCGACTCGACCATCCTGATTCTCGGCGAAAGCGGTACGGGGAAAGAATTGGTCGCCAATGCGATCCATCAGAACAGCGCCAGGAGCCAGTATCCTTTGATCAAAGTCAGCTGTGCGGCCCTGCCGGAAACGCTGCTCGAAGCCGAGTTGTTCGGCCATGAAAAAGGAGCCTTCACCGGCGCTATGCGGCAGCGGCGGGGACGATTCGAGTTGGCACATCGCGGGACGTTATTCCTCGATGAGATCGGGGAAATCTCGCCGGTCGTGCAGGTCAAGCTGTTGCGGGTGCTGCAAGAACGGAAATTTGAGCGGGTCGGCGGGAACGACACGATCGACGTGGATGTCCGTCTCGTGTGCGCGACTCAGAAGGATCTTCGCAAGGAGGTGGCGCAAGGGCGGTTTCGCGAAGATTTGTTCTACCGGCTTAATGTCGTCCAAGTGGTGATTCCTCCGCTGCGGAATCGGCAGGAAGATATCATGGTGATCGCCGATCACGTCTTGCAGGCCTGTTCGGCAAAAATGAACAAGAAGCTCAAGGGATTTTCTCCGGCCGCGCGCGAGCTGCTCTTACGCTATTCCTTTCCCGGCAATGTGCGGGAACTCGAGAATATGGTCGAACGAGCGGTCGCGCTGGGGCGGGACCGGGACGCGGTTCAACCGTCCGATCTGTGCGGGTATCAGTCCTGCCCGTTCACCGGGGGAGTTTCCCAAGATTCGTGCGGATTTTGTAGCGAGGGACTGACGGGACGGAAGCGATCGGAGCGCCCGTTGACGTCGCTCGCCGCAGCCCGCGAAGAGTTCGAGAAGGACTACATCGTTTCGGTGTTGGAACGAGTGGAAGGAAGCCGCACGACCGCGTCGAAAATCCTGGGCCTTTCCCGCAAGGCCCTGTGGGAAAAGTGCAAACGCTACGGGATTCCCTCCGCGAAGGACGAGCAGGACGAGG